>CAYLLJ010000005.1:0-30516 GCA_964384725.1 uncultured Oscillospiraceae bacterium
TGCACCATAAGACGTTGGGGTTTCAATGATTCCAACGTTTTTCTTTTCTGTATTTATTTTTTAGATTAGATGGTCTGAATGAAAAGCAGCCAATCATCTCTCGGTCTGTTGCATTTTTTATTGAAAAGGAACGCATGTTCTGGTATGATTGCTTTACAGAAGGTGATTGTAATGAGAACGATATTTCATATTGATGCAAATTCTGCTTACCTCAGCTGGACTGCCGCACACATGCTGGAAAAGGGTCATACCATTGACATACGTGAAATTCCGTCTGTGATTTCCGGTAATCCGCTGAACCGTCACGGGATCGTATTAGCAAAGTCTATTCCAGCAAAAAAGTACGGGATTAGAACCGGTATGAGCCTGTTTGAAGCGAAGCAGAAATGCCAGAATCTGGCGGTATATCCGCCTTCCTATAATTTATATATGTTATGCAGTGACGCCATGTATCAAATCCTGTCGGAATATTCATCGTTGGTCGAACGCTACAGCATTGACGAATGTTTCCTCGATTATACTGCTTCCTGCAGCAAATTCGGCGACCCTGTCGATACGGCTCATGAAATAAAAGACAGGATTAAAAAAGAGCTTGGGTTTACCGTAAATATCGGAGTGTCCCGTAATAAGCTTCTTGCCAAAATGGCGGGCGAATTAAAGAAGCCGGATATGGTTCATACTCTTTGGCCGGAAGAAGTCCCTCAGAAAATGTGGCCGCTTCCGGTAGGGGAATTATACATGTGCGGCAGAGCTGCGAAAGAAAAGTTGGAGAAAATCAATATCAGGACGATCGGTGATCTGGCAAAAGCAGATCAAAATCACATGTGTGCGCTCTTAAAGTCACAGGGGCGCTTAGTATGGGGTTTTGCAAACGGCATAGATGATATGCCGGTCGTATTGAACAGCAATATAGTGCAGAAGGGTGTCGGGAACAGCACCACGATCGCTTACGATATAACGGACAGGGATGAGGCACGCAGGATCCTGCTGGCGCTTACCGAGAGGGTTGCCATGAGATTGAGAAAGTTGGGATATATGGCCTCTGTAATATCGGTGTCGGTGAAAACGGATGGCTTTGTGAGATACAGCCGCCAAATCAAAATTCAGAATAGTATCAATACGACAGATGAGATATTTGATTCTGTATGCCTTCTTTTCGATCAGTGCTGGAAGGGAGAACCCATACGGCATTTAGGCGTTCATGTTTCTGATTTCAATGAAATTGATATCAGACAGCTTTCTCTGTTTGATCGGTATGATACAGACAAATTGCAGGCGCTTGATAAGGCTGTAGATAAAATTCGAACCAAATACGGGGAAAGATCGATCATCAGAGGAACATTCGCAAACGGAGATACGAATCCTGTACAGGGCGGTACGAATGATTCAAATTACTTAATGATGGGAGGGTATTTGCATGAGGATTCTGGCAGAGCCGATTGAGGCGATTGTCAAATTTAAAACAAAGGAAAAACCAATCCCTTATAAATTCCGTTATTCTGATAAAGATGAGTTTCACAATGAAATCAGGATCGATAAAATCCTTATGGTAAAAGAAATAAAAACTGCCGGAATCAGGGCTTTCGTTTACTGCTGCCAGAGTGAGATTGGCGGAATAATGAAAATATATGAACTGAAATACCTGGTGAGCGAATGCAGATGGGAACTTTACAAAATGTAGGGCAGCATAATCCGGAGAGTACAATGTCCGGGAAATCAAACTGATGAAATGTTTTTCCACTTGATTGTTAATGTTAAAACTGATACACTACAAGTATAAGTAATGTTATTATTTTAACAGGAGGAAAAAACTATGAAAGGTTTTGGAGTATTTGAAAAAGGGAAAGTTGGCTGGATGGAAAAACCGGATTATGTATGCGGACCCAACGATGTTATATGCAGCCCTATAGCACTGGCACCATGTTCATCAGACGTTCACTCTGCAATGGAAATGGAAGGCGATTATTTGAAAAATAGAATACTTGGTCACGAATCTATCGGCAGGGTAATCGAAGCGGGATCTAATATAAAAGACTTTAAAGTTGGTGATAAGGTTGTTATACCATGTACTACACCAACATGGCAGCATCCCGATATTCAAGATGGAACTCACCAGGATGCAGGCGGAATATTTACAGCAATAAACTTCTCTTCTTATGAGGATGGAACATTTGCTGATCAGATAAAGGTTAGATCAGCCGATATGAACTTAGCTCATCTTCCGGAAGGGGTGACTGTCGAGCAGGCGTGTATGGCTGTTGACATGATGACAACAGGTTTCTACGGCGCTGAACTGTCAGAAGTTAAATTTGGGGATACCGTGGTAGTATTCGGTATCGGGCCAGTAGGATTGATGTCAGTAGCCGGTGCAAAATTAAGAGGAGCCGGGCGTATAATTGCAACAGGAACAAGACCTGATTGTATTAAATTAGCTAAAGAATATGGGGCAACAGATATCCTAAGCTATAAGGATGGAGATCTTGTTGAACAAATAATGGGGTTAACAGGCGGCGTAGGTGTTGATGCCTGTATAGTTGCAGGCGGCGGATTTGAAGCGTTGAATAATGCTGTAGCAGTAGCACGTTTTGGTTATGGAAATATAGCGATGCTGGACGTTGTAGCCGGAGAAGCTACCGTGACGTTAAATAATATGTATATAGCAGGTTTCCTCGCACATAAAACTATAAAGGGCGGCTTATGCCCGGGCGGAAGAAAGAGAATGGAAAGACTGCTTTCAGTTATAAAATATGGACGTGTTGATCCAGCCAAAATGATAACACATAGATTTAACGGGCTTGAATCAATTGAACCTGCATTTCAATTAATGGTTAACAAACCGAAAGATTTAATAAAACCGATCGTTTTTGTTGAATAATTGGTATCAGTTCTTCAGACAGCAAAATGTAATCCCGTCAATAGCCATGCTATAGACGGGATTTTTTTACGATTACCTTTGTTTTTTTTATAATTAGGGCTAATTCTATGTCGTGTATTGTGATAAAATGATGTCAGCGAGCCTGACAGAGCCCGACATAGTGTTAAGACGATGAAAATTTACAAATAATAGAATTAAGAAAGGAGAAAATGGATGAAAAGAACACCTTTATATGAAAATCATCTTAAGCATAAAGGAAAGCTTATTGATTTTGGAGGCTGGGAATTACCGGTAGAATACACAGGTATTATTCAGGAACATGAAGCGGCAAGAAATGCGGCAGGGTTATTTGATGTATCTCATATGGGAGAAGTAACAGTAGAAGGGGAAGATGCTGAAAAATATATACAGAATATGGTAACCAATGATATTTCAACCATGAATGCATTCCAAATCTACTATTCACCGATGTGCTATCCCGAAGGAGGGGTTGTAGACGATCTGCTGATTTACAAATATAATAAAGAAAAATATCTGATTGTTGTAAATGCGGCAAATACAGAAAAGGATTTTGAATGGTTTCAAGCTCATGTGACAGGCAAAGTTGATGTGAAGGATATATCTTCCGAATATGCTCAGATGGCCATACAAGGGCCAAAGGCCGAGCAGATTCTGCAAAAGCTGACGGATACAGATTTAGATACTATCAAGTTTTTCCATTTCAATGATGGTGTTAAGTTTGGCTCAGTAACAGCGTTTGTTTCCAGAAACGGCTACACGGGCGAAGATGGATTTGAAATACTTGTTAAGCCGAATGATGCGGGAATATTGTGGGATAATATCATAGAAGCCGGAAAGGATGAGGGTATATTGCCGGCCGGACTTGGAGCAAGAGATACATTACGGTTTGAAGTCTGTTTGCCGCTTTACGGACATGAAATAGACAGCAGCATAACACCTCTTGAAGCGGGGCTCGGTTACTTTGTAAAGCTTGATAAAAACGATTTCATCGGAAAAGATGCATTAGCTTTGCAAAAGGCATCCGGATTGAAACGAAAGGTAGTTGCTCTTGAAATGGTGGATAGAGGAATACCCAGGGCTGGATTTGAAGTCTTTGCAGGCGACAATAAGATTGGCCATATAACAACAGGAAGCTATTCTCCAACCCTTAAGAAAAATATTGGATTGGCATTGCTGGACACTGAATTTGCCGCTGAAGACACAATCATCGAAGTGTCAATAAGAGGCAAACTTTTAAAAGCAAAAGTCATAAAGAAACCGTTTTATTCAAAAAAATATAAGAAATAATTAAGAAAAAGAGAGGTGTAAGAAATGATTATATTGAACAATTTGAAATACACAAACTCCCATGAGTGGGTCAAGGCTGATGGCGATAATGCTTATGTAGGATTGACCGATTATGCTCAAATTCATTTGGGGCAGATTGTATTTGTCGATCTTCCTGATGTAGACGGTGAATTTAAAGCGGGAGATCAGCTTGCGGAGGTAGAATCAGTTAAGGCAGTATCTGAGGTCTACACCCCGATATCTGGCAAAGTAATTGAAATCAATGAAGATTTAATGGATAACCCCGGCAATGTAAATGAAGATGTATACGGAAGCTGGTTCGCAGTACTAAAGATGGCTGATCCGTCAGAATTGGACAGCCTGTTAAGCTCAGCGGAATATGAAAAGTTGTGTGACTCTTTAAATGAGGAGGAGGCATAATGAGCAGATACTTAGGCATTACCGAATCGGATCGGGATTACATGCTGCAGGAAATCGGCGTTAATAGCATGCGCTCTCTGTTTTCCGATGTGCCTGAGCAGGTGTATTTAGACAGAAAATTAGACATTCCTCCGGCACTTTCAGAGATGGAATTAGTCGCAAGGATGAAATCAATGTCTGAAAAAAACTTTGATCTTGATCATTATACTTGTTTTCTTGGCGCGGGCGCATACGATCATTTCATTCCGGCGGCTATAGGGCAGCTGCTCTCAAGACAGGAGTTCTTCACCGCTTATACGCCATACCATTTGTGAGCTTACAGGGATGGAAGTGT
Source organism: uncultured Oscillospiraceae bacterium (assembly GCA_964384725.1). Taxonomy (GTDB): domain Bacteria; phylum Bacillota; class Clostridia; order Peptostreptococcales; family Anaerovoracaceae; genus Anoxybacterium. The sequence continues at coordinate 4,938 of CAYLLJ010000005.1, forward strand.
CCAATGCATCGATGTATGACGGGGCAACTGCCTTGACCGAAGCTGCAATAATGGCTTCTGAAGCTATGAAGAGAAAAGAAATATTAGTAGCCGGGAGCGTACACCCGGAAAGCCGAAAAGTCCTGAAGACGTATGCTCAGTTCAGAGATATAAAAATTACTGAAGTCAAAATCGAAGAAGGAACAATAGACCAAGAAGACCTTCGAAATAAAATGAATGACAATACGGCAGCATTGCTTATACAAAGCCCGAACTTCTTTGGAATTATCGAAGATTTAGCCTCGGCGGGTGAAATCGCGCATCAGAACAAAAGCCTGTTTATTGTCAGTGCTGATCCGATATCGCTGGCTATTTTAAAGAGTCCGGGCGAACTTGGCGCAGATATTGTGGTAGGAGAAGGGCAAGCATTAGGAAACCCTTTGAGCTTTGGAGGGCCTTATCTTGGATTTTTTGCGGCAAAAGAAAAGTGGATGCGCAAGCTCCCCGGAAGAATCGTAGGGCAAACGAAGGATAAGGAAGGCAGAAGAGGATTTGTACTCACTTTGCAAACAAGGGAGCAGCATATAAGAAGAGAAAAAGCTACTTCGAATATTTGCTCAAACCAAGGGCTTAATGCACTTGCGGCAGCCATGTATATGACATTTTTGGGGAAAGAAGGCTTACGGGAGGTTGCAACGATTTCGGCTCAGAAGGCACACTATGCTTATGATCAATTACTGAATACCGGCAAATTTACCCCTGTATTTAATAAACCATTCTTTAAAGAATTTGCAGTCAAAAGTGAACAGCCTGTTGAGGAATTGAATGCAAAGCTGTTGAAAGAGCATATTATCGGGGGATATTCTTTAGTACGGGATTACACGGATATCGATGGCGGGTGGCTGATAAGCGTCACTGAAAAGCGTACAAAAGAAGAGATTGATAAATTTGTCAGAAAGGCGGCGGAATAAAATGAAAGATAAGTCATTGATTTTTGAAATGAGCAAACCGGGACGAAAAGCATATTCGCTGCCAAAATGCGATGTACCTGAGCAGGATCTGTCATCGATGATAAATCCTGAATATTTAAGATCGGATGCTCCAAATCTGCCTGAAGTGAGCGAACTTGATGCAGTGAGACATTATACACAGCTCTCTATGCGTAATCATGGCGTTGATTCCGGTTTTTACCCACTCGGAAGCTGTACCATGAAATACAATCCAAAAGTGAACGAAGTAATCGCCGGGTTTGACGGATTCAGCAAGCTTCATCCATATCAGGATGAAAGCTCAGCACAGGGCTCTCTAAAGCTTATGTATTCTCTGTCTGAAATGTTATCCGAAATTACAGGTATGGATCAGGTATCACTGCAGCCTGCAGCAGGTGCACACGGAGAATTAGCAGGCCTCATGATAATAAAAGCGTACCACAGGAACCGTAATGACCACAAGAGAACAAAAATTATAGTTCCTGATTCGGCTCACGGAACAAACCCCGCTTCATCAGCAGTCGCAGGTTTCGAAACAGTGGAGGTAAAGTCCAACGCTGACGGTGGCATTGATATCGAAAGTTTAAAAAGGGCCATGAACGATGAAGTTGCGGGATTAATGCTTACTAATCCGAACACATTAGGCTTATTTGACCCAAATATAACAGAAATCGCCGACATAGTTCATGATGCGGGAGGACTTCTATATTATGACGGCGCAAATCTGAACGCTGTTATGGGAATCGCAAGACCCGGGGATATGGGATTTGACGTTGTGCATGTTAATCTTCATAAAACCTTCAGCACACCGCATGGCGGCGGCGGACCGGGTTCGGGCCCAGTCGGAGTAAAAGAAACATTAATTCCATTTCTACCCGTTCCTATCGTCAGCATGAAAGAGCAAATGTATTATCTGGATTATGACAGACCGTTATCTATTGGCAGGATTAAATCTTTCTATGGTAATTTCAGTGTAATGGTGAAGGCCTATGCCTATATTCTAAGTATGGGAGCAGAAGGGCTGAAAACAGTATCTGAGACTGCGGTACTGAACGCGAACTATATCGCGGCGAAACTGAAAGACGTATATTATGTTCCGTATGACAGAATTTGCATGCATGAATGTGTTCTTTCCGGGTCATGGCAAATGAAAAACGGAGTATCTACCCTGGACATAGCAAAAAGACTTTTGGATTTCGGTTATCATCCGCCGACGGTCTATTTCCCTCTCATAGTGCACGAAGCACTAATGGTGGAACCGACGGAGTGTGAAAGTCTTGAGACCCTTGACGAATTTATTGAAGTCATGAGGACCATTGCTCATGAGGCGGAAACAAATCCCGATCTTGTTAAGAATGCGCCATATACTACTGTCATATCAAGGCTTGATGAAGTCCTGGCAGCAAGAAAGCCTGTGTTGAGATGGAATAAGAATACCGATCAGGAAGCTTGAGGTGATTAAGAGTGATTAAGGCGGATAACAGCCTGATTATTATAGGGGGCGGTCCCGGCGGATATGTCGCGGCGATAAGAGCAGCCCAGTTGGGTGCGCACGTAACGGTTATCGAAAAGGATAAGATTGGCGGAACTTGTTTAAACAGAGGCTGCATCCCGACAAAAGCATTGTATAAGAATGCAGAGGCTCTAAACTCATTGCAAAGCATGAATGATTTTGGGGTTGAGTTATCTGGCTACAGCTTTGATATGACGAAGGTACAATACCGAAAAAATGACATTGTAAATAAGATGCGCGCCGGTACAGAACATCTCCTAAAGGGCAATAAAATTCAAATAATAAAAGGAGAAGCTAAATTTCTTAATTGCAATACGCTTGAGGTGATATCTGAAGATGGTGATGTCACAACAAAAAGTGCAGATCGGATTATTATCGCCACAGGATCTATTCCGTCCGATATGCCCGAACCCGGTATGGATCTGTCAAGGGTAATATCAAGTGATGAGGCACTGGAGCTCAATTATATCCCCAAAAGTATGGTTATTTATGGAGGGGGCGTAGCCGGTGTAGAATTTGCGTGTATATTTGCATCCTTCGGAACCGAAGTTACTATCATAAAATACAGACCGCGGCTGATACGAAGCCTGGATGAAGACCTCTCAAAACGCCTCGGTGTTTTTCTTCGAAAAAAGAAAATAAATTTTGACATAGGCATAAAAATTAAAGAAGTTGTAGAAACCGATAACGGATTAAAAATAATAACAGATACTGACAAAGGAATTAAGGAATATTCTTGTGAACTCTTATTAAATGCAGCGGGAAGATCGCCTGATATAGCCGGGTTAAACTTAGAAGCCGCCGGGGTATATTACGATAAAAACGGTATCCAAGTCAATGACAAATATGAGACGACGGCTCACGGGATCTATGCAATCGGGGACGTTATCGGAGGTCAGATGCTGGCTCATGTTGCATCTGAAGAAGGAAAGGTCTGCGTTGAAAGAATTTACGGCCTCAGTACATCGGTAAACTATGAGGCAATACCTTCATGTGTTTTCTCATTTCCGGAAGTAGCTGCAGTAGGAATGACAGAGGAGCAGGCAAAAGAAAAAGGTATAGATTACCTTGTCGGTAAATCAATTTTTGCTGCTAATGGGAAAGCCATGACTTTAGGTGAAACGGATGGTTTTATAAAAATAATAGCAGACGGATTGACCCATAGAATTCTTGGGGTGCATATTATTGGACCGCATGCCAGTGATCTTATTGCCGAAGGGACATTGGCAATACAACACGGAATGACTATTGAACAGATCGGTGAGACCATACATGCCCATCCTACACTTGCAGAAGCATTTTTGGAAGCTATAATGGATGCAAAGAGAGAGGCCATTCATATTTTGCCTCGTAGGTAAATCAGAATGGTTTAGTACGCAAATTGGAGTGATAATATATGAATTTTAAAAGTGACATTGAAATTGCACAAGAGGGTAGTATTTATCCAATAGTAGATATTGCAGGACAGTTAAAAATCCCCGAGGATTATCTGGAGGCGTACGGAAAATACAAAGCAAAGGTTGATTATAATATTTTAGAGCAATATTCGAACGGAGACAACGGAAGATTGATTCTGGTTACTGCCATAACCCCGACTTCGGCAGGAGAGGGAAAAACCACTACCACAGTCGGACTGGGTGATGCTTTAAGCAGGCTTGGCAAGAAATCCATCATTGCATTGAGAGAGCCTTCTTTAGGTCCTGTTTTTGGTATCAAAGGCGGAGCTGCGGGGGGCGGTTATGCCCAGGTTATTCCAATGGAAGATATCAACCTGCATTTTACCGGTGATATTCATGCAGTTACAACGGCAAATAATTTGATTGCAGCAATGTTAGACAATCATATTCAGCACGGAAATCTACTGGGTATAGATGTCAGAAGGATTATTTGGAAAAGATGCCTTGATATGAATGACCGGCAGTTAAGGTTCATAGTAAACGGACTTGGCGGCAAACCAAACGGTACAACACGGGAAGATGGATTTGATATTTCCGTCGCATCAGAGATAATGGCTGTTCTTTGTCTTTCCAATGATCTGGATGAACTGAAAGAAAAAGTCTCAAAGATTATTGTTGCCTATAGCCTTGAAGGTACACCTGTTACCGTAGGCGATCTGAAGGGGCAGGGAGCGGTTGCTGCCATAATGAAGGATGCACTTAAGCCGAATCTTGTCCAGACTCTGGAACATACCCCGGCCTTTATTCATGGCGGGCCTTTTGCAAACATCGCCCATGGCTGCAACAGTATCATGGCGACAAAAATCGCATTGAAATTTGGAGATTATGTAGTAACAGAGGCTGGCTTTGGAGCCGATTTGGGCGCGGAGAAATTCATAGATATCAAATGCAGATTAAGCGGTTTAAAGCCGGATGCCGTTGTAATAGTGGCTACGGCCAGAGCACTCAAGCTTCACGGTAATGTTCATAAGGCAGATCTTAATAAGGAAAATATTGCGGCGCTTGCGATTGGTATTGAAAACCTGATTAAACATGTTGAAAATGTCACAAATGTTTTTGGTTTGCCTGCTGTGGTAGCGATCAATCGTTTCCCTTTGGATACTGAAGCTGAGCTTAAATATATTGAGGCAAAATGCAAGGAGCTGAATGTAAATGCTGTGTTATCTGAAGTATGGGCCAAAGGCGGAGAAGGCGGAACAGCTCTGGCGGAAGAGGTTATCCGGGTTATTGAAAATAGTGAAAACAATTTTCAATATGCATATGATGAAAAATCATCAATCAGAGAAAAGATTGAGACGATAGCCGCGAAGATTTACGGAGCTGACGGAGTTGATTATGTCGGCAGCGCTGCAAAGCAGATTGATGAATTGGAAGCCCTTGGCTATGGCGATCTTCCGATTTGCATGGCAAAAACGCAATACTCCCTGTCTGATGATGCAAAAAAACTTGGGCGGCCTTCAGGTTTCAGGATAACTGTCCGCAATATAAAGCCATCTATTGGTGCCGGATTTATCGTAGCCTTAGCCGGAGACATAATGACCATGCCGGGGCTTCCGAAGGTTCCGGCTGCTGAAACCATAGACGTGGATCGCACCGGAAGAATCTCGGGGTTATTTTAAGGGGAATTATTATGAAGTTAAACGGCAAACCTGTTGCGGATAAGATTCGCGATAGCATTATAAATATAGTTGACGAATGCAAAAAAAACGGGAAAAGCCTTCCAAGACTGGCAATTATTCGTACAGGCAATCGTGCAGATGATATTTATTATGAGCAAAGAGTACTGAAGAACTGTCAGGAAGCAGATATTGAATCCGAGGTAATAGTACTTGACAACAATGTAAATATGGAAAGCTTCATGGCAACATTGAAAAGCTTGAATCAAGACCCCAAAATACACGGTATTTTGATTTTCAGGCCACTTCCGGCTCAACTGGATATTGATATTATTAGTCAAACAATTCAACCGGAAAAAGACATTGATTGCATGAATCCTATAAATATGCAGAAGTTGTTTATCGGGGATGCAAGCGGCATAGCACCTTGCACTCCTGAGGCTGTCATAGAAATCCTGAAATATTATGGTTATGACTTAAAGGGAAAGCACGTGGTCATCGTAAACAGAAGTCTGGTTTTAGGAAAACCATTAGCTATGCTTTTACTTGCTGAAGATTCTACAGTTACAATTTGCCATTCAAAAACTAAGAATCTCTCTGAAATAATGGCAGGTGCAGATATCGTTGTTACCGGTGTGGGCAAGGCAAAGGCATTCAACTCAGCTTATTTCACTGACCAATCTGTAGTGATTGATGTAGGCATTAATTTCGAGAATGGAAAGCTTTGCGGCGATGTTGATTACGATTCTGTTTCGGAACATGTTACATCAATTACACCGGTTCCCGGCGGCGTAGGGACAGTGACCTCAATGATATTATTAAATCATGTTATTGAATCAATGAAGCAGTTAAATCAATAAAATATCTCTCTCAAGAAGTGCTAAATAATCAGGATCGCGTAATTAAGGATTTCAATGCTTTACTTGATGAGCATTACAAAACAAGAGGATTGGCGTTGAGACGGGCTGCCCGGCAGAAGATAAACAAAAAGAATTAGGGCTTACCAATATCCTCTTGTGAAATAAAGAATTGCGATGTATTATTGTGACAGATAATTAATTATTGATCGCTTTGAATGTAACGCAGCCTATTAGACCTGTATTTAAGGTGTATCAGGCATATGCGTGTTACTGTGAAAGGAGTGAATTATGGCATTTTTTGAAACCCTAAGTAAAAAAGTGGGCAGTGTTGCCGAATCAGCAGCTGATAAAGCCAGTGATTTTGCAGAAACCACTAAATTGAACAGCGGCATTTCCTCAGAAAAGAAACAGATCGAAGCGTTATTTGTTGAAATCGGAAAACAGATATTTGAAAATGAGAAAGATAATCCCGATAGCCCGTTTGCAGAGGCTATCAGCAAGATTTTAAGCAGCCAGAGTACTATTGCAGAGCTTCAGTCGAAGATCGAACTGATAAAGAGCGGTAACGACTAAAAAGAAAAACCGTCAGCGTTTATTGTAATAAAAATGTTAGTGGTAAGATTAAAAATGCGTCCATCCTAAAAAGGGTGGACGCTATTAAAACTGTCGATGAACTTATCTCCAGGAGCGAGGGCATCTGGTGCAGACGCAGAAAAAGTCTCCTTGCCTGCAAGTGAAACAGTTTCTGTCAGTGACGCCGCCGACTTCATCGCTATCGCAATTACTGCTGCTGTTGCAGTTGCAGTTGCAGCGATTCCTATCAATTTCCCCGAAAATTCTGCTGCAGTTATTACTATTAGATTCTCCCGATACTCTGTTACAACACATTGTGCAATACCTCCTTCCGTCACAATCAGTATATTAGTTTTTCAAAATTGTGTGACTGTAGGTGACATTAGACAATACGGATTTAATATCCTGTCATTCATTATACCGGAGCAATTAAACTTTGTTCACCTCTCAGTGGAATATATAATATAAATGCCTAATTCTTGACAATTATAGGATTCTTATATACTGTTATATGTATGAACACAGCATATATTTTAAGTGAGGCAATAGGCCCAAGCAATAATTTTGTTTGGGCATTTTTATAAAGTATAGGAGGAGAATTTAGTTGGCAAAACCGTTATTGGATAACATTTATAAAATTGAAATACCGTTGCCGAGGAATCCGTTAAAATCGTTGAATTCATATTTTATTAAGAATCCGGATGGAAGAAGCCTGCTGATAGATACGGGATTCAACAGGGAGGAATGCAAAGAGGCAATATTTTCCGCACTAAAAGAGCTTCAGGTGGACATGGATAATACGGATCTGTTCATTACCCATCTGCATTCAGATCATTGCGGCTTGATAGCCGTGCTGCCCAAACCGGGCACTAAAATATACGCCGGGAAAATTGACGGGGATATCATCAATGACAACACTACAGATGAATATTGGGAACGCCTTGATGAGAAATTTATAGAATATGGGTTTCCTCGCGCATCATTTGGAAGGAATACGGATATTCATCCGGGAAGAAAATACGTCAGCGACTATCCTGCGGATTTTAACATTGTAAACGATGGGGATGTTATTGAAATCGGACAGTATAGATTAAAATGCATAATGACACCGGGTCATACTCCGGGGCATATGTGTCTTTATGATGAAGAAAAGAAAATACTCTTTTCCGGCGACCACATATTGGGCGATATCACTCCTAATATTTGCTACGGAGATATGGACAATCCATTGAAATCGTATTTTGACAGCTTGAACCTGATTAAGAGCTTGGATATAAAGCATATATTTACTGGTCACAGAAAAAAGGTCGAAGATCCGTACAAGAGAATAGATGAACTTTTGAAGCATCATGAAATAAGGCTTGAAGAGGTGATGAATATAATAGAAGGAAAGACATTGAACGCTTATAAGGTCGCAGAGCATATGACCTGGGATATCAAATGCGAAACGTGGAAAGATTTCCCGGCTCAGCAGAAGTGGTTTGCTGTTGGTGAGGCAATTGCGCACCTGCAGTATTTATTTGGCATAGGGAAATTAGAAAAAGAAAAAATTGATGGTACTTATTGTTATAAAGGATGACAGGGCAAGCTTCAACCCTCAGGAAAGTAGCAAATTCTATAGCGTTCGCTCTAAAGAGTGAGCGCATTTTTGTGACTTTATCCCTTGCGTTATCATGCCTTTTTTTGTAGAATATACTTGCTGTTTTAATTAATTGAACGATAAAGGATAAGATAAAAAGGGATATGGTGTAACAAATGAAGACTTTAAGGGAAAGAATCATAGCAGACGGAGTTGCTATTGGGACAGAAATTGTTAAGGTGGATTCCTTTTTAAACCATCAGATAGATATAGCTCTTTTAGATGAGATCGGGCAGGAATTCGCAAAGAGGTTTCGAGGAACGGCAGTATCGAAAATCCTCACTGTTGAAGCCTCCGGTATTGCTATAGCTTGTATTGCGGCCAAATATTTTGGGAATATTCCCGTTTTGTTTGCAAAGAAGGCTTTACCCAATACTATGACTGAAGATTTCTATAATGCAGAGGTAAAATCCTTTACAAAAGGCACAGTTTCAGTGATAACAGTATCAAAAAGATTTCTCAAGCCTGAAGATCAAGTATTGATACTTGATGATTTCCTTGCACATGGAGAGGCTGCCATCGGTATGGCAGAACTGGTGCGTCAAGCGGGCGCGAATCTCATAGGAGTTGGCGCTGTTATTGAGAAGCAGTTCCAAGGCGGGGGCAAGCGGCTGAGGGAAAAAGGCTACAGGGTAGAATCGCTCGCAATTATCGAGTCTATAAAGGATGGAAAGATTAATTTTTTGAAGTAGAAAAATCTTATCTCTTTACTAAGGAGAAGCGCTAAGGTTATAATGGGGATGAGCTTATTGGCGTAACATTTTGTTTGCTGATATTTCTAAATTATAAATATGGAGGAGAATGTAAGTTATGAAAAAGTTTTTAGCAGTAATTCTTGTACTGGCTCTCGTAATGTCATCTTTAGCCGGCTGTGGCGGCACGGATAAAGCGACAGAACCCGAGACCACCGATGAAGCAGAACTGACAGTTGGTTTCATTTATATCGGACCTAAGACTGACGGTGGGTTCTCTGAGGCACAGGACAGAGGAAGACAGGCTATGGTGGAGTATTTTGACGGTAAAGTAAAGACTCTTGAAATGGAAAATGTACCTGAGGAAAAGCAGGCAGTGGAAAGTGCAGCTATCAACATGATCGATCAGGGTGCTACTGTCATAATAGGGACAAGCTACGGATTTATGGATACGCTTGAATCACTTGCAGGTCAATATCCGGATATAAAATTCCTTCACTTCTCAGGGAATAAGATGAACGATACAAACTTCGGCAACTATTTCGGAGCCATGGAAGAACCAAGATATCTGGCCGGTATGGTTGCGGGAATGATAACCGAAACAAACAAAATCGGATATGTCGCAGCATTCCCATATACAGAACTGTTGATCGGGATCAACGCATTCACATTGGGTGCAAGATCAGTAAATCCCGATGCTGAAGTCCTGGTTGTCTACACGAATGCATGGGTGGATGCAGCTAACGAAAAAGCGGCAGCTGAAGCACTGTTAGCTCAGGGCTGTGATGTATTAGAACAGCACTGTGATACGACAGGGCCGCAGATAGCAGCAGAAGCAGCAGGAGCATATGCGATCGGATACAATATGGACAGCAGAGAAGCAGCGCCGGGAGCCTTCCTGACAGCGCCTATCTGGCACCATGAAGCATTCTATATCGAGACTGTACAGAAAATACTGGACGGAACATGGACACCGGAAAGCTACTACGGTACAATGGCTGACGGTTATGTAGGACTTGCAGAAATGTCAGATCTGGTTCCGGCTGACGTACAGGATGCAGTAAAGGCAGTAGAAACCAAAATCATGGACGGAGAATTCCCGATATTTGTTGGGCCAATCAAGGACAATAAAGGCAATATCGTAGTCCCTGAAGGAACAACTCTTGACAGAGCCGGCATCTGGCAGATGACTTATCTGGTTGAAGGCGCTACAGGAGCTTCAGAGTAATAGCCAAAGGCCAGAGACCGAGAGATGATTGGCTGGCCAAAAAAATACATCCGGAGGGCTTTTAATGCAATCAAATGTCGCAATTCAAATGGAAAACATCTCGAAAACCTTTGGGGTAATCAAAGCCAATGACGATGTGAACTTAATTGTATATAACGGCGAGGTACATGCTCTTTTGGGAGAGAATGGCGCCGGTAAAAGTACTTTGATGAATATGCTGTCGGGGATTTATAGCCCCGACAGCGGTTCTGTTTTTATACAGGGTCAGAAAGTTCGCTTTACTTCACCAAAGGATTCCATAAGTATGGGAATCGGAATGATCCACCAGCATTTCAAATTAGTGGACGTGCTGACTGCCAAGGAGAATATCATCTTGGGGCAGAAGGGCGGTTTCTTTACAAAAGGTAAAGAATTATCTAAAAAGGTTAAGGAAATATCGGACCAATATGGTTTAGATATTGATCCCGATAAAAAAGTCTATGAGATGTCTGTGGGAGAGAAGCAGACATTGGAAATCGTAAAGGTTTTGTATCGGGGAGCAAAAATATTGATAATGGACGAACCGACTGCGGTCCTGACGCCGCAGGAAATCAAAAAACTCTTTCAAATCATTCGAAACATGAAAGAACATGGCTGTGCGGTTGTAATTATAACTCATAAGCTCAACGAGGTAATGGAAATCAGCGACAGGATAACTGTTCTAAGAAAAGGACGGTCAATCGAAACAGTTGAGACAGACAAAGTCGGCATTCCCAACCTGATAGAGATGATGGTAGGCAAGAAGGTTGATCTTGCTATAGAGAAGAAAATAATTGAAAACAAAAAGCCTCTCATGGAGGCGGATGGGATTCATGTAATAAATAGTGATAAAAAGGTTGCTCTTGAAGACATAAATTTCACACTTGCGAGCGGAGAGATACTTGGAGTGGCAGGCGTTGCAGGCAGCGGACAAAAGGAACTTTGCGAGACCATTGCAGGCCTGACTCATGCAGAGAAGGGCAGGATATTCTTTGAAGGCGGTAATATCATAGGTAAATCTCCAAGGGATATTATAAGGCTTGGGATTCGTATGGGCTTCATACCTGAAGATCGTCTCGGAATGGGACTGGTAGGCAGTATGGATATTGTCCATAATATTATTCTGAAGGACTATCAAAATCAGCCCGGCATCTTTCTGAAAAGGGCTGAGTGTGCTAAAAAAGCAGCAAAGATAGTAGAGAAATTGGATATTCAAACCCATAGTATCCATTCGCCGGTAAAAAAACTTTCCGGAGGAAATATTCAAAAGGTTCTCCTGGGAAGAGAAATCGACTCTGATCCGAAAGTGCTGATTACCGCATATCCCGTTCGTGGGCTGGATATCGGGGCATCATATAAGATATATGATCTGCTCAACGAGCAGAAGGAAAAAGGAGTAGGTATACTGTTTATTGGAGAGGACTTGGATGTTCTCATAGAATTGTGCGACAGGATAATGGTTTTATGTAATGGAAAAATAACAGGTATTGTTGACCCTTCAATAGTAACGAAAGAAGAAATCGGCCTGCTTATGACAGGGGGAAGCATAGAACAGGAGGCAGCAGTATGATTAAGATAACAAAGCGTGCAGAACTGCCTAAGAAACAAGAAGCCCTGATAAATGCTTTTGCCATAATATTTTCCATTGTATGTGCAGGCTTGGTAATCCTTATTTTGGGGTACAATCCCGTCAAGATTTTTCATCAAATTATTGTCGGCGCATTAGGCACCGAGATGAGGATTCAGCAGACAATTCTTAAAGCGATACCGCTTTTGATTACCTCTTTAGGAATAGCGATAGCATTTAAAATGAAGTTTTGGAATATAGGCGGCGAAGGTCAGATCATAATGGGAGCTTTCGGAGCATCTTTAGTGGCATTAAACATTCCGCCTTCTGTACCCTCAGTGATTACGCTGCTTGCAATGTCAGGTTCGGCGATATTCTTTGGAGGACTCTGGGCTTTTATTCCTGCTTTCTTCAAGGCGAAAATGGGAACAAACGAGACAATATTTACATTGATGATGAATTACATTGCCATCAAATGGGTTACCTATTTGCAGTATGGACCATGGAAGGATCCCGCATCCCAAGGCTTCCCAAAAATCGCAAATTTTGAGTCTAACGCAATTCTTCCGTCGTTATTCGGTGTGCATATAGGTTGGGTCATAGCTCTCGTTCTTGTAGTCCTTATATATATATTTATGAATCATACAAAAAAAGGATTTGAAATAGCAGTAGTAGGTGAGAGCATACAAACTGCCAGATATGCGGGAATGAACATCAATGCCGTCATCATAACAGCGATGTTGATTTCAGGCGGTCTCTGCGGCATGGCGGGTATGATACAGGCTTCAGCAATCGAGCGCACTCTGACATCTGCCTTGTCCGGCGGGTATGGTTTTACTGCAATCATTACAACGTGGCTTGGAAGGCTCTCGCCTCCGGTTATCATGTTCGTTTGTTTTGCATTTGCTATTCTTCTCCAGGGCGGAGCTTATCTTCAAATTGCCATGTCGGTTCCTGCAGCCGTAGCGGACATGATTCAAGGTATTATATTATTCTTTGTTTTGGGCAGCGAATTTTTCCTTCAGTATAAAGTAGGCTTTGCACTAAAGTCGAAAAAGAAGGAGGTGGCATAGATGACAGCATTTTTAGCAGCCTCAGTCATAGCAGGGACACCGTTGCTGTTTGCCACCTTAGGTGAGCTGATAACGGAAAAAGCCGGCAATTTGAATCTTGGTGTTGAAGGTATGATGCTCATGGGGGCAGTCATGGGTTTTGGCGTCGGACTCTGGACGGGAAATCCGTTTCTTGCAATCATAGGTGCCATCGGAGCGGGAGCTGCGGGAGCCGCAATTTATGCAGTACTGACGGTATCACTGCGTGCTAACCAAGTCGTAACCGGTTTGACATTGACTATATTCGGAACCGGATTTGCAAGTTTTATGGGCAAAAGTTTCATGGGCGTCCCGGCACCCGCATCTGTAAAATCCGCATTCGTTACTCTTGAGATACCGCTGATGAGCAAAATCCCTGTATTGGGTCCGATGTTCTTTCAGCAGGATATCTTTATTTACTTTGGTTATCTCATTACTATCGGTGCATCTTTATATCTATGGAAAACAAAAAAAGGCCTTAACCTGAAAGCGGTAGGAGAAAATGCAGCGGCGGCGGATGCTTCCGGAATCAATGTAAATCTTTATAAATATGTTCACATTATATTTGGCGGGGCACTTTGCGGACTCGGAGGCGCCTATATGTCTCTTGTTACTATTCCTGTTTGGCAGGAAAATGTAGTGGCAGGCCGCGGCTGGATTGCAGTTGCTCTTGTTATATTCGCATCCTGGAAGCCTTCCAAGGCAATGATCGGAGCTATTCTTTTCGGTGGTTTGAATATCCTCGGCTACCGGCTTCAGAGCATGGGAATCCATATTTCACAGTATCTGTTAGATATGGTCCCCTACGTTGCAACGATTCTGATCGTTATAATCAGTACAAGAAAAAACAGAAAAGAGGATATGGGCCCGGCGGACTTAAGCAACCCATATTTCCGAGAAGATAGATAGCGGGTATAGCGGGTTGGTTATTCCCTATAAAATCGTAAAACCTATTACTATCTTTATGCGAAGCATAGGAAGATGTAGATTTTCGGGAAAATACACTAAGCTGTCCTTAGCGGGCACATTCCGCATTGCTTCAGGCAGCCCGGGTGTTCTGCGTCCAATGACCTCTAAAGTTGCTTCGGGTGTGACGTCACGTCTCCCAAGGCCTGTTCCTCCCGTCGTTAAAATCAGATCAAAATGATCCTCATCGGCCATTTCCTTCATCATGTCTATAAGCATATCTCTTTCATCAGGGAGCATAACAGCCTTTCCGATCGTAAATGAATTAAAATGTGGCAAAATTCCTTAAATTGCGGGAACCGCTGAGATCTTTTCGGATTCCCGCATAACCCTTGTCACTAACTGTTATTATACCAACCGTATATCCCATAAAAAAGAATCACCCCATATCCGCAATTAAAATTATCACTTGAATTTATGTAAATATTCTATATTATGTAATTATAAAGCATAAGCGTTAAAAAAATCAAAAGGGTTAAGTAATGAGAGTTTTAATTAAAATTATATCTGTCGTCATAGCATTAAGCATACCTGTCGTTGTAATATTGGGCGCTGCAAATGCTGTGCTTCGTCTGCCTGATCTCTATGTTTATGAGTTTAACAGTGCAGAAATCGCAAGTGAAATCGATTTGGACATTACTGACGATGAATTGGGTCATTTCTTCTCGGATTTCATGAAGGGGAAGAACGATAAATTCGATTTGTTCACGGAGTATAGGGACAGGGAACAGTCTGTTTTCGGGCACATTGAACAGCTAAATATGGAAAATGCCAGAAAAATACTGAACTATACAATATATGTGCTAGCCGGCGCAGTTCTTCTTCTCATTGTCAGTTACTGGATCATGCTTGCAAAAAGAAGAAAATTTGAATTAAGGAATGCATTCAAAGGCGGAATTATGGTGTTTGCTGTGCTGCAGATACTGCAATATGCATTGTTCTATTCTGACAATGCCAGATCTTTTTTCTATGGATTGATTTTTATTAACCCATATGGTGCGGATGATGTTTTGCCGCTGATTCTTACAGAACACTTTGCATGGTTATGTATTACAGCAAACACCATTGCCGCAGCGGTGATATTGCTGATCTTCGCTTCTATTACCTGGAGGCTGACAAAACCAAGAAGAATGTTCTGGTAGTTAAAATTGAATAATTGCCGGTTCAAATCGAATAAGTCGGTTTGGATGCGGGGAAGTTATATAGTAATAGGGGAGGTATAATGATGATTTATGTTCATTTAGCGGAAGGGTTTGAAGAAATTGAAGCCGTGACGATAGTTGATGTTATGAGAAGAGCAGACATTCCTGTAAAAATAGTTTCTATTACCGGAGAAAAAATTGTAAAAGGAGCTCATAATATATCAGTATCTGTCGATATATTATTTGAAGAAGCAGATTACGGAAAAAGCGATATGATCGTATTGCCCGGTGGAATGCCTGGCACTTTAAATTTGGGCCAGCATGAAGGCCTTACCCGGCAGCTCAGAATATTTGCAGAGGAAGGGAAATGGCTGGCAGCAATTTGCGCCGCTCCGAGCGTGCTGGCAAAACTATCCTTGCTGAAAGGGAAAAAAGCCACATCCTATCCAGGATTCAAGGATCAGATGATTGGTGCTGAGTATACCGAGGATAGAGTTATACAAGACGGTAATATTATAACGTCAAGGGGGCCCGGTACTTCAATTGAATTCTCGCTTAAACTGGTTGAAGTATTGAAGGGCAGCCAAATATCCGATGCGATAAGGACTTCGATGATCGTATGATAGATCTTCATATTCATTCGTATTATTCCGATGGCACTATGTCACCGGAGGAACTGGTCCTTCATGCAAAAACAAAAGGAGCTCACACAATTGCGATTACCGACCATGATGGAATTGCAGGACTTCGCGAAGGAGAAGAAGCGGGCAGGCAGTATGGTGTGAATGTGCTTCCGGGAATTGAATTATCCACAGAGGATGAAGGGGAATTCTATATGCACATTCTTGGATATTGCTTTAACCGTGAAAATGAAGAGCTGAAAAACGAAGTTGAAATTATAAGAAGAAAAAGGGTGGAGCGCAATGAAAAACTTCTTGCTGCCCTAAGGGAAATCGGATACAAGTTGACAAATGACGATTTGCAGTTGCGGGAAGGGCAGGACTTTGTAGGCAAACCTACTATCGCTATGGCTCTGATGAAAAAAGGATATATTTCCTCACCGAAAGAGGCTTTCAAGGAAGGGCACTATATGAGGTCTGATATCGTCAGGAAAGTTCACAGAGAAAAGATTTCGACGAAGAGTGCGATTAAGCTTATAAAAGAAGCAGGCGGAATTCCTGTACTTGCCCATCCAATGAAGATTGCTTACTCTGCTGTACAGGCAGAGGACAGTTTCTTTGAAATGCTGGAACGGCAGCTGATCAAGATGAAGGAGTGGGGTCTTGAGGGGATGGAATGTTATTACAGCGGTCATCTGCCTCAGGATACAAAGCATCTGGTACATCTGGCTAATAAACATCATCTAATTATTACAGCCGGTTCGGATTTTCACGGATTGGAATTTGATAACAATATTAAACTTGGCGGTTTCCCTATTGATGAAAACTTTGACGAGAAAAAGATCATAACAGAAATTCAAAATAGGAATTTTTGTTATAACGTCATGAGCAGATAACAGTTGATTTCAGGAGAATCAGATTATGAGATATGTTCCGACTCACTGTATTAAGGCTGGAATGGTATTAGGTGATAATCTTTATAACAATAATGGGGATTTGATGCTGAGCAGCGGGACTGTAATTACCGAAGATTATGTTAATGCCATAGAAAGACGACGTTACAATGGTGTTTACATTTATGATGATATATCAAAAAATATCGAGATTATCAATATCATAAATGACAAAGTAAGAGCTCAGGCCGTGAAAAGCGTCAAAGATATGTTTATGCAGACTGAAAAAGGAAACAGCGTTGTAAAATCTGATGTAAAAAAGATAGAACTGCAAATAGAAGCAATCGTGGATGAGATTTTTGCCAACCGGCAGCTCATGGTAAATATGATCGACATGAAGGCATTTGATGACTACACCTACTATCATTCGGTTAATGTAGCCGTATTGAGCATAGTGCTTGGCGTTGCGTTGGATCTGAATCGGAAGGAATTGTGTGATTTAGGGTTTGCCGCTTTGCTTCATGACATAGGAAAGGTCTTTGTGAATAAAAGAATTCTGAACAAAAGAGGAAAATTGACATCTATGGAGTTTGAAGAAATTAAATCCCATTCTCTCTTAGGCTGTAACCATTTGAAAAATAAGTATCATATACCAGACTCGTCTTTTTTGGGCATTCTTGACCATCATGAAAAGTATAATGGCGGCGGATACCCCAACAATCTGAAGGGCACTGATATTTCATTGTACGGCAGAATCATATCTCTGGCTGATGTTTATGATTCACTGACTTCAGACCGTCCTTACAGGAAAGCTCTGCTGCCTTCTGATGCAATTGAATACATAATGGCATCTACTTTCACGTTATTCGATCCTGATGTAGTCGAGTTATTCGTTAAAAGAATTGCCGCATATCCGATCGGAACCTGTGTAAGGCTCAGCAACGCCTTATCAGGAATAGTTACTCAAAATTATGAAAACCTATGCATGAGACCCAGAATCAGTATATATAAAGATCATGACAAAGAAGTAGATCCTTATGAAATTGATCTATCAGATTTCAAATCGTTAAATATAACAGTTGTTGATATAGTATAGGAATCAGATAATGAGTATAAATAAACCCGTGGATTATTACAAAATACTGCAAGTTCATCATGATGCGGGCCATGACATTATAGATGCTGCATATCGGTGCTTATCGAGGATATATCATCCGGATGTGAATAAGAGCCCGTTGGCCACCGAACGAATGAAAGAAATCAATATTGCATACAGCGTGGTCGGTGACATTAAAAAACGTAAGGAGTATCACCCGGATTGGATGAGTCTGAATAAAAGGACTTTTACCGCTCCGGTCAATGAAACAAGAAAAGAAGAAGAGGACGCGATGCGTGTTCTTGATGATTTTTTTTGTGAAACAGTCAACGAAAGATGGGAAAACGCTTATGAAAAACTGACATACCTTGACAAGGGAAACATTCCTATTGAGGATTTTCTTTCATGGAAACGTGCGGTAGCAGAAGTATATAAGCTCGGGAATTATAAGATAACATATTTTAGAAAATATACAAATTGTGATTATGCGGGAGTTATTTATAAGACAATCTTACAATTTTCCGTACAGCTGACGGAGATGAAGGTTTCAAACATGCAGATTAATGATGAGACTACTGAGAAGTATGTAGCCTTCGATGGTTCTTCCTGGCGTGTTTGTCTGGGGTATACCGATCTAAAGCCTGCAATCATGAAATTTAAACATATTGCACAGGCCGTTCCAAAACTGGACAAGGAAAAGGCTTTAATAAAGGCTGTCGAAAAAATTGATTTATTGACAGGGCTGTACAATCTGAACGGTTTTGTGGAGCAGGCGGAACGGGAGATGATGAGGAGCCAAAGATATGGCAATCCTCTTTCTCTTGCAGTAATAAAAATCGAACCAATACAGGATAACAAAGCATGCAAAGATAATAGTTATCGGGATGCATGCATTTCTTATGCCGCAGAAATTTTATATTCGAACATCAGAAGAACGGATTTGATCGGGAGATGCGATGCATGTTCATTTGCCATCTTGTTAACAGAGACAAGGCTGCAGGAAACGGAAAACATACTAAGTAAGCTGCTCAATTTATGTGACTCGTCCGAGTATTTGGACTTTAGGATCTATACCGCAAGCGCCGGTGTTTATGAGGGTAAAATGGAACAGATTATTGAATTGACATTGGCCAATGTTTCTCTCAGAGAAAAAGAATGCGATCTCGTCTTAAACGAATCATTGGAGCAGGTACAGACAAAGCTGGGTAAATATAGATTGACCGATATACTTTCATTTAACAGAAGAGGAAAGAATCACTTTTGATCATCACTTATTATTTTTTATAATCGAGCTTACTGCCTCGTGCTAAATCCGGAGCCTGAGCATATTGAGCGAGCTTTTGACCTTTAGTATTTTTTTTCAGAGAATCGAGCACGTTTTGCTGCTCTGTCCGGATAAGATCGGAGGCATCCTTGTCAAGATCAAGAATGAGCCGTATCATTTGATCCAATTCCTGTTTAAGTTCTCTTGTGAGAGCAGCTTTTACCGGAGCCCCCGCTGTTTCTTCGAGTGTCTTAAGTTCGTCGATCAAGGCTTCCCTTTTTCTAATAATAACAGGAATAGCATCCCAATCATCGATGCTGCTGATCAATTCCTCACTAAGAGTAAGGCACTCTTTTAACAGTGCCTTTTTTTTTCGATAATATTCAAATGATGTGTTGGTGCTCATATAATCCGCATTTCCTCATCTTTTTATTCTTGCGATCTTATCTGCCTGACGAAAAGTGACCTTTAGATCATCTACAAGTGACAGAACATCCTTCATCAAAACGATATTATTGTCTGCTATTGATTCTCCCAGCTTCTGATGCAGGAATAAATACATATCTCGCAACTCTATGGAAACAGCATACTTCATATCAAGTGAAAAATCCAGTGCTTGAATTATTTTTTGCGCTTTGGCGATACATCCGTAGGCTTTATGTGCATTGTTATTTTCGGTAAAAAGGATACCCATATTTATCTGTTTTGAGGTTTCTTCAAAGAGTTTTACGACTATCTCGCCTTTTGTAAGGGTTTCCAGGGAGTGGGTCTTATATTGCTGATATAAATTTGCCTGCTGCATAATTTTACACCTCATGCCTTAACATTTTGTTTGATAAAATCAGGAATTGCCTCCTGAGAACTGGGATAGAATTGAACTTTGTGCGTTTAAGCTGTTCAGCGCGTTTTCCATCGCTGTAAACTTGCTCCATAATCTGGATTCTTCTGCGGTTAGTCTGGTTTGCATTGCCTTTATTGTCTTGTTTGTTCTTTTAATCTGATCGTAGATGCTGTTTTCTGTGTCGGACATGGTAGATGCCATACCTGCAACTTCCACTAATATACCGCGGCTGCCCTTTACACCTGTTGTTTTCGTTGCATTATCCATTATGTCAAATAATGAGTTGCCGATCCCTTTAGCGGATATGAACAGATCCTTTACTTCGTGACCTTTAGTCTGCAGTGCTTCCTTTAACTTTGTTTCATCAATCTTAAGCTTTCCATTTTCTCCGTATCCAGCTGATGAAATCCCTATTGAATGCAGAGAGATGCCTCCAGCAGACATACCTGTCATGATTGAGTGAAGTTTCGAAGAGATGTTCTGCAATATGGAATCCCCTCTTAAAAGCCCCGATTTTGCTTTTTCTTCCCAAGCTTTTATTTGTGACTCTGTCATTTCTTCCTTTTGCTCGTCGCTAAGCGGCTGATAATCCCTGTTTACATCTTCTTTTGTAAGTCCGTTTATAAGATCGATCATAGAATTATAATCTTCAACAAAACTTTTTATAGAATCTAAAAGGGAGGAAGCATCTTCATTAATAGTAATCGTAGCAGGAGCATCGGTGACTTCTGAAACGGTAACTTTAACACCATCTATATCCATTGTATTGGAATTTCTGATGATCTGCTGGCCATTTACTGTAATAACAGCGTTTTCTCCTGCGGTGACCAATGTCCGGGATGTGTCTGTGAGTCCGAAGGTTTCCATAAGATTTCCAATACTGTCAGAGGTAACTATCTTTTCTCCGGCACCGCTTTCATTTGCAGCCATCGTAAATTTGTCCGTGATAGAAGAATATGATATTTTTACTCCTGCATCACTTGAATTTATTTTATTCATAATTGCTGTCAAGCTGTCTGTCTTGCTGACTGTAAAATTGATCGAGTTAATAGTAAACTGATATGTGTCGGTTTCTTCCAAACCAGCTGCAAAGCTTGAGGATTCAAGAGTGGCTGATGTAGTGAGCGTATTAGACTGCCCGGCAGCAAACCCTAAGCTCTCTAAAGTAGCAATATCATCCCCAACGGAATTGAGTGTTACCTTAGACCCCGCTGCAGAGAAGGTAAGCTGATCATTACTCACTTCTACATTCAGTATCCTGTCGGCAGGATCAGTAATTCCGAAAGAAGAATCTACAGCTGACTGTAAAGCATTCTTTAAACCGGCCGGTGTTTTGTCAGCATTTACGCTGTCTGCAAAAGTACTGTCGAAAGTAACGGTTTTTACCTTGCCATCCAATGCTATACTTATAGATTTTCCGGAAATATCTGCGAGTAAATTATCGATATCCGTACTATCCATGGTGCCTGCGACAGCACTTTCCATCTTTCCCACAAGCCCTTTTGAAACTGCAGCTGCACTCTTGACAGTTTGACAGGCAGCTAACTTAGCGACAGAATCTATAGTGATACTGCCTGCTGATGCGCTCGAAGAGGCGGTAACTTTTATTTTATCTGATGAAGAAATGGCATTTAATGTATTAAAAAAAGATTCGCTTCTGAAATTTGTCTTAGAAAGAACATCCAGATATTTGCCCTGAAACTCCTTTAAGGCAGATGTAACTGAACGGTACGCTGTTTGCTTCCATTCTAATTTCTGCACATTCTGCTGCTGTTTAAGAATTTTTTGCCTGCTGGATGACGATAAGCTTTCAACAAGTTCATCTATATCCATCCCGGATACCAGACCGCCGATCCCGGTCTTAGCAGTCAATAAAGACTTTGTACTTGCGCTTGTACTTGAATTAATCGATGCCATAAAACCCTCCTTAACCCATTATATACAATATCGTCTTATTCTAAAATAACTTAAGCCTTTTGATAAATGGAAGGCTTGATATATTTAAACTCGTGAGCGAAAGCAGATAAGGATTCACTGTGGCCTATCATGAAATATCCACCCGGCTCCAACGCATCGTAAAATTTTTTTACAATTGATAGTTTCGTTGGTCTGTCAAAATATATCATGACATTCCTGCAGAAGATACATTGAAACTGTTTCTTGAATTCAAAAGGTGTCAACAGATTGAAATTGCGGTAAGCGACACTTTTCCTAAGACGTTCCGATGCAATAAACCGTTTATTATCATAGGTGTTGAAATATTTCGTGACCCAGTCATCAGGAACCGCCTCAAGTTCTTCTTTTGCATATATGCCATTTTTTGCAAGCGTCAGCACCTTGTCAGAAATATCTGATGCAAGAATTGTGTGATCCCAGCCCGAAGCATTTACTCCGAGATAATCCATTGTGATCATCGCCAATGTGTATGGCTCCTGTCCTGAAGAGCATCCTGCACTCCATACTCGTAAATCTTTCGTTTTCAGCTCATTTTTTACCCAAGGCAGAACCTGATTTCTGTAGAAATCAAAATGCTCGTTTTCTCTGAAAAAAAAAGTATGATTCGTGGTTAATTTATTGATCAGTATGCTCATCTCATCATTAACTATATCGTTCTTTGCATAATTAAAGTAATCCATATAGCTGCCAAACCCTAAATTAGCTATATGATTACTAAGTCTGCCTTCGATCAAAGGTTTCTTGTGAGTCAGGTTCACACCATAATTCTCTTTTATATAAGAGGTGATTGCTTTAAATTCATCATCATTAATATAAATCATTAAAACCTCCGGTACAAAATTAGTGCTGATTCAAAATTCCCGGGACATCTAATATCAGGCTGATGCTTCCATTGCCTAATATGGTACAGCCTGCAATTCCGGATCCCTTTGACTTATAGCGGTTTAAAAAAAGCGGGAGCGGTTTCACAACCACCTGATGCTTGCCCAGCAGTTCATCGGCAAAGATACATGCCAGCTGATCTCCGGAATCCACAAGAATGAGGATACCGTCCAAGATATCTGTAAGTGTATCTTGGAGATTAAAGATTTTATGAAGCCGGATAATAGGATAACAGACACCGCGGATCATTATCATTTCATTCCCATCAGGGTCTAAAATCAATTGTTTGGACTCGGCCTTGAATGACTCCCTTATATTTGATATGGGTATTGCATAAATATTTTCCCCTGCGCGAAATTCCATACTGTCTATAATTGCCAGAGTTAGTGGGATTTTAGAGAATATGTTGGTTCCGACTCCTTTTACGCTTTCGATGGTAATGGTACCGCCGATTTTTTCAATATTCTTTTTTACAACATCCATTCCGACACCTCTGCCGGAAAATTCCGTTACCGAGTCCTTTGTTGAAAAACCGGGCATTGTAAGCAAATTAAATATTTCTTTCTCAGTGTAATCATTTTCCGGTTTTATGAGAAGATTTTTCTCTTTTGCTTTTTTTAGTATTGCTTCGCAATCGAGACCCTTCCCATCGTCGCTTACGGTTATTATAATATCGCCGCCTATATTTTGCGCGGAAAGGATGATTCTTCCCACAGGATCTTTTTTTGCTGCAATTCTGCCCGCTCTGTCTTCGATAGCATGATCCATGGCATTTCTTACAAGATGCATTAAAGGATCTGCAATTCCATCTATGATAGTTTTGTCAACTTCGGTCATTTCTCCCATCATAATAAGATTTACGTCTTTATTAAGCTTTTTACCCATATCTCTGACAATACGCCGCATTTTTTGAAATGTGGGAGCTATGGGGACCATTCGAATCGACATAACTATATCCTGGAGCTCATCAGTCAGCTTTCTTAATTGACGGGCGGCGCGGTTGAAATTGCCCAGCTCAAGACCCATAAGGTCTGAATTGCCGGAGACCATAGATTCAGTGATCACTATTTCGCCTACCAGGTCCATCAAAGAATCAAGCTTATTCAGGTCGACGTTTATCAAATTATTTTTTCCTGTTTTACCGTTTCCTGTACCATTTGAATATGAATCGGCAGTCGATGCGGGAGAGGGGTTTGCCGTTTCAGGTTTGACAGGAATTTTTGTTCCGGCAGGAGCTGCGGCATCCGAGGTACGGCCTGGGGCAGCAGCCTTGCCAGAAGCATCAGCCTTACCTGAAACAGCAGGTAAAGCATCAATGAATTCAACGGTATATACAGAGAGAGTTCCTTTAACGATTGATGCAAGTTTATCTGCGGAAAGGGCAGTCGATATAGACAAATAAAATCCATTTTGAAGGATGATACTGGAAGCATCCGTATCAGTGCTTAATTCTTCAGGAATGATGGATTGGACTATACCTACAGATTCAAGCTTGTTGACAAGCATATAAGCCCGAATATTTTCCATTTGACAGTCTGCGGAAAAATATATATGAAGACAATAAGTTTCTACATCCTTATCGCTGTCAGAGGTTGTGATATGAGCATCGGTATCTGATATTATATTGCCGTCCGCATCAATCTCTTCCGCTTGCACATTACTATTCATCTGTTCAAGAAAATTACTTATTTCAGAGCTTAAACTCCTGTCTTCGGATGAAGGATCCTGACCGTTCTGTATCTTTTCAACTTCGGTTTTCAGGAAGTCCGACACCTTAAGAACAAGGTCGAATAAATCACGGAAAGAATCTTTGTCAATACCGTTCTCGCGGATCACGTAGAATAAATCCTCTAATTTGTGTGCAACATGTGAAATTGTATCAAAATTCATCATTGCGGAGGAGCCTTTTATCGTATGCATTATGCGGAAAATCTCATTTATATTGTCCTGGGAAAGGTCCTCTTCTTTTTCGGATTGAAGCAATATTTCGTCCAGCTGCATAAGAAGAGAAGTGGATTCAAACAAGTACATTTCCAGCATAGAATCGTTTCCGTATTCAAAGTTACTCATAATTCCTCACCTTATCATCGTATATTTTTAAAATATTGGGCAGAATGTTAAAGTCTTATTTATTTTATCGGCCTTGAATCAATAAAAGTTAGCAGATTTTATACCGTTTCATTGAATTCATCGAGGAATTTGTCGAATTATATTGTCAGATTGTTGATTTTCATGTAAATTCAAGATATAATTTATTATTATTTATTCAAACTTGTCGGAAAGGATAAAATATGGAATCTATCAATGATATTGCCCGGAATAACATAAAGCGTTACAGAAAGCTCAGAAGGATGACACAGAAGGCTTTAGCTGAAGCATTAGACGTAACACACAGCTCTGTATCAGCTTGGGAAATAGGGAAAAACTCCATTGATATAGGCAGGCTGTGCCAGATCTGTAATGTATTGGATGTCGGGCTGCAGGATGTTTTGTCTGACTCAACTGATGCAGAACAATTCCAGAGGAATGAAGAGAACAGAAAAATAGTCGATACAATAAATCGCCGGCCGGAAGTGAAACGCCTGATGCAGACAACCTTTGACTCCAGAAATGACGACATAGTAGTAGCGATCAAACTTCTTGAAGCTTTGAAAAGAAGGTAAGGAGAGCTTATTGTGGTTGATATAATAAAGATCA
>CAYLLJ010000005.1:30526-70505 GCA_964384725.1 uncultured Oscillospiraceae bacterium
TGAAATAATCCTGAACTTTGTTTCGAGGTAATAAAGATCACCTCCCCGGTTTCTATAAAAAACAAAGTACAGGATTTACCCAGTAAGCTTCCTACGGATGCAGTCTTTGATATTAAAAATCCACATCTGAATCAGGTTGTAAAAGAATATCCAAATAAGAAAGTCACAGACCCGGAAAGCGGGAAACAATCTCTTCTAAAGAATATTAACAGGGAGATATTCGAACCGCTTTTACATAGTACACGGGCTCAGGCTGACGGTGTGAGGAAACTTGTCCTCATGGCAAAACTTTTTGAAACCCCAGACGGAATTCTGTCAGAGAGCTTTCTTGAAAAAATATTTGTGAAACCCAGGGATATGCTTGCGGAGCTTTTGACATGGGAAAAGGGAGCGGTTATATTTAAAGGAGAATTTTTCGACAGCCTGAGAATACTTGCAAAATTAGAAGGACAGCCAAAGCTGAAGGAGGCTGTCGTGAATATATTAAAGTATTTTGACTGCTATGTCCATCAGGAAAACTCACTGAAATCCATCATTGCTCAGGGGCACAATCTTGTACTCAAGCTGACGAAAGCTGAGGCCTCTGAGCTGAGACAACAGATAGAAACATTTGACACGATGGTCAAGCTTAGCAGTAAAACCAGACAGAACTTAATAGCCGGTCAGACCTTTGCAGCAAATCCGGATAAGCGTGCAGTTCAAGACCTAAAGGATATCATTAATCAGGATAAGGCAAGTCAGACGGAAATAAAGTTATATTTAAAAAATGAAATAATTCCTAAGCTGGGAATTATCGCAAAACATCACCAGGGCAGCGATAGGATCTACAATCAAGTTATGAACATTGTTCATAACATAGTTCGTTTTGACAAGGCAGACCCCGCACTTCTTGAGGATGCAGTTTTCCAGCTTGGCGACAATTTAAAACAGATGACCAATTTGACCGATGAAGATATTATTGAAATGAAGAAGCTTGTTTTTGAAAGTGCAATAGAAGAGCAGAAATTAGGAGAAAAGCATAATACCAATAATAAGTTAGCGGAGAGATATGGTGCAGAACCTGAAAACAACGACCTTGCATCTCTATTATCAAAAGCGATGGATAAGTCGGGACCGGTAAAGATACATAGCTTAGCACAGAATCTGCTTATGAATCTTGTGCAGAGCGAAAGCCCTATGATACCGGTAATGCATTTCACGATACCATTTCGTTTTATGGATGAAAACACATACGGAGAATTTTTTGTGGATAAAGACAGCCGCGAAAGAAAAGGCGGTGCAAAGGATGCAAAAAATATTTTCTTTACAATACAATCAGATAAATACGGAAATTTTGAGGTTGATATTCTTGTCCGGGATAAATCAATCGATCTGGATATACGGTGCCCCAATGCTCTGACAGAGACGATAAAAGAAGCTAAGAGCAAATGGAAGGGGATCATAGAAGAACAGGGTTATCGTTTGGCGGCATGCCGTATTGATGTTTACCGGGAAAGCAAAACTATACTGCAGCTGTTTCCCGAGCTTGCATCAAGGAAGGTGGGTATTGATGTCAAAGTCTGAGAATCTCAGCGGCGATATACAGAAGGAGCTGAATAAGGAAAAGCTATCCAACCTGAGTGTAGCTGCATTAAAATATGATAAAGATAAGCAGAATGCACCCTGCGTAGTTGCAGCCGGGACAGGCTATATAGCTCAGAAGATACTGCAGGTTGCCATAGAAAACGGGGTGGCTGTCTATCACGACGACAGTGCGGCAACACTTTTGGCAAAGCTTGAGCTGGGGCAGGAAATTCCCCCGGAGCTTTATCAGATCGTAGTTAATATTTACATATCTCTTCTTGAACTGGCAGAGGAGAATAAAAGACTCAAATAGAGTAAGGGCTTAAACAGAATTCGAGCATTATAAACCCAAAAAGCAAAAGGCCGCCAAAATTGGCGGCCTTTTGCCGATGTGTAGATCTTTGCTTTTTGTTATATATTACTGTAATAACTGAAGCACGCTTTGTGGCTGCTGATTGGCCTGTGCAAGCATTGCCTGAGCTGCCTGTGAAAGGATGTTACTCTTTGTGAATTCCATCATTTCCTTAGCCATATCAACATCTCTGATACGGGATTCAGAAGCACTTAAGTTCTCTGAAGTTGTTCCCAGGTTGTTTATAGTATGCTCAAGTCTGTTCTGATAAGAACCGATCTTAGCTCTTTCGCTGGATACATCATTAAGGGCGTCCTGAATGGTCTTGATTGCAGTTTCAGCGCCTGACTTAGTAGTAACATTAATAGCGTTGACACCCAATGCAGTTGCTCTCATATCGCTGATAGAAATATACATTGTCTGATTTTCATTTGCTCCGATGTGCATGTTCAAACCGCCGTTATTGTCGACAGTAATCGTAGCCGCTCCGGTGGCACCGCTTACTGTGAATTCGAGCCCTTCAGCACCGCCGCTTGTCATGGTTATCTTATTTCCGACAGCAGAATAGCTTCCGCTTGCTGTAGTAACAGTTGCATCATCTCCTGAATCGGTGGCGACGCCTGTAAATGCACCGGTTACGCCTCCTACTGTCATTGTTGCAGCGCTTCCTACGGCATCAGTTGAGAAGGTTATTCCCTGTGTAGCTGTATGAGTAGCAGTAATGCCAATACCCGCGCCGTTTACGGTATCCAGTACATTTTGTACAGTATGAGCAGCGGTGAACGAGAATGAAATACCCTGTAAGGTGATTGTACCGCCGGTGCCTCCTAAAACAGTGTTTGCATTTGCAAATGTTGCAGTGGTAACACCAGTCGCGGCTTTAGCTTCAGCCCATGCTGTCAAGACAACCTGAGATGAGGCTTGAGTCTTTGCTGAACCTCCGATTACGGAGACGCGGTCAGCACCTGCGCCGCCTATATTAGCACTGACTGCCGCTCCTCCGTTAAGCAGCTTCTTTGTATTAAATTCTGTGGAATTACCGATTCTGTCAATTTCCTGAGTCAGCTGGTCGATTTCTTTCTGGATTTCAGCACGGTCATCAGCTGTATTAGTATCGTTTGATGACTGAACCGCAAGCTCTCTCATTCTCTGGAGGATGCTCTGGGTTTCATTTAAAGCACCTTCAGCAGTCTGAATCAAAGAAATGCCGTCGTTAGCGTTGCTGGATGCCTGGTTAAGACCTCTTATCTGGCCTCTCATTTTTTCACTGATCGCTAATCCTGCGGCATCATCGCCGGCGCGGTTGACTCTAAGACCGGAAGACAACTTTTCCAGTGATTTCTGGGTTGAAGTGTTGTTTGCAGATAACTGACGATAAGTATTTAATGCTGTAATATTGTGATTAATTCTCATTTTCGTTTCCTCCTTGAAACTTCATTTGCCGGGATCCTTCCCGGTTAGTACATATTTGTCTGATTTCCCTCCGTACGCTAAGGAAACCACAGTTGCAAAGCTTGATTGCTTCGATTTATATATCGGCTTTCGCCGGACATACTTTAGTTCTTCTAAAAATATTTCTCATAGTTTATTGTTTTTTATTAAAGCGGCAATCTCGTGATAATCAGTCCCGTCAAGCTTCTCATTGGAAGCCTTGTTAGCTTCGATGATTTCCAGCAGTTCTTCCCGGACCACTTTGACTTCTTTGGGTGCTTCGACTCCGATAGCGACCTTATCATTTGATAAGGAAGTAATGGTTATCTTGATATTATTCGAAATGACAAGAGACTCGCCGACTTTTCTGCTGATCACTAACATCATATACCTGCCTTTCCATTCTGCTGAAAAGGCAAATACTTAACGCTATAGTCCGGGTTCTGCAGTATGATTTGTCTTGCCGTTCTTGTTTTCGGGTTCAATACGACAGGACTCTTGATATTGATGGAGAGATCTCTGATAGAGGAGGGAGCAACGGCAATAACCAGAAACATCAGATCATCAATGCTGTCGACCTGACAGATATCCATATCTTCCTTTGAGATTACCGGTTTGTAATTTGGAAGGAGATCCCAGGGCTCGAAAACTAAAAAGCATGGAACAGTGTGATCGATAGATTGCAAGTAAAGGAAGGAGACATCCTCAAAGGAGCGGCTAAAAACCGCAAATTTCTTGTCTTCTTCAAATCCGTATAATCCGTCCGGGAATTCGTACACCGCATCATTTTCCACTTCAATGATGCCAAAGTCTCTCGTATTAATCTCCATTGGGACACTGCCTCCTTAACATTCTGTCCGGCGCTTCATACCTTGACATCAAAATTGGATTTTCCGTCAAAAACTTGATTTAGATCTTCCTGCGGTTCATAATTAGGATCTGAACTTTTTGGAATATAAATCGGTCCGCCGATATACTTAATAATTACTTTTGGCCGCTCGACAACCTTCAGTTCTAAATCCGGCGGAAGAAAACTCGTATCTATATTATCTAAGATTAACGAACTGCCGGTTAACCGGCTCATATCAAAATTAATCTGCATGCTTTCAAATCCGTAAGCTGAAGAATTCGAAGGGGTACGGGGCATGATATCGATGATATTGTCTATTCCTCTATTGACCTGATCATATTGAAACGCATCAGCCCTGTAATCATTCATCTCTATATTCATTCTGATATTCCCGTCTCTCGAATAGTGAGCGGTTGCAGTATATGAAAGATTTTTCATATCTGTCGAAGAACAAGGCTCGAAGAAATCCATTAAATGAATATTGATCGGCTTGCTTTGGATCGTCATACGGTCATTATGCTTTGATATGCGCAGGCATGCAGATTGAGACGATGTATGCGGCGTCTTTTTCTCAATATATTCAATGGAAATAGGTACGGTTTCAATTGTGATAAGCGGATTCATCAAAATCACCTCCCTCATTTATGCTTGTGATCTCTTATGACATAAAATCAAAAATAGATGGCTGTATTAATTGTGCACCCATCTGGAGTGCTGCCTGATATGCAACTTTTTGTGACTGAAAATCAATGATCGTTCCTGCCGGATCGGCGCCTTCAATATTGACCTGGTTCTCTTGTAAATTCAAAGTACGTGTATCAAAGCGTTCTGTCATGAATTCCAGATACGAGGTCTTTGAGCCGACTTCTGTGATATTATATATGATTTCCATTGAAGCCTCGTTAAGCTTTTCACTCAGCTCATTGACCGTACTGCTGTTATAGCTGCTTGAATCCAAAGCATTTGCTATTTGACCTAATAGATCATATAGATTATTGGATACCTTTGTACCGTCCGTAAGCGTGGTCATACCGCTGCCGACGATATTGATTCCGGGTATAGAATACTGAAATACGGATCCTGGATCCACGACGGTGTTGGTGTTCAACGGATCAAGCGGATTCTCCGGTATGAGTCTTGCACCAAGTCCGATGTCAACATATCTAAAATCCTTTTTTAAATCATCGATAAAAGCTGCATTTTCAGAATCTG
The DNA here is from genome assembly GCA_964384725.1 of uncultured Oscillospiraceae bacterium. Lineage (GTDB taxonomy): Bacteria > Bacillota > Clostridia > Peptostreptococcales > Anaerovoracaceae > Anoxybacterium. The sequence goes on from CAYLLJ010000005.1 coordinate 35,935, forward strand.
TTCCGAGAAGAAGCGGTTTTTCCAGCAAATGGCCGTTATAAACCAATTTACCGTCCGCATCAAGCGTAAATGGCTGTGTATCTGTATTGGAGCCTCCGAAATAGTAAGCATCCGATGCTTGTGAATTAAGAGTTTTCAGCAATTGATCCTGAATACTTCTCAGCTCAGTAGCGACGATTTTTCGTTCATCCACGCTGGCGGTCCCGTTATTGCCGGTCATAATCTGAACTTTAGCTTCCTTAAGCAATTCCTGTATATGCATTAATGATGATTCAGTATTGGTCAGGGAAGACTGAGCATATTCGATATTTGACTTATAGTTTTCCGTTTTGCTCAGATCTCTTCTGATTTGGAAGGCCTTGACAGCGGCAGAGGTGTTCTCGGATGCCTTTGAAAATTCTCTCCCTGATGCGACCTTGGTGTTCAGATTATTAAGGTCTGTTGAAAGGGCATTCAAAGAACGTGTATATCCACCATATATAAACATCTTCAAGAGGAAGATATCGAAAAGCTGACGTATGAGATTACCAGGCAGGAAAGTGTTGCGCCGGAGTATTTCGATAGGAGCATAGATGAGTTCTATGGTCTTTGTGTAGCTCAGAAGGTTTATCTTGATGGCGGTGTTGCTTATGCAAAAGTTGTCCTTGAGAAAGCCTTCGGAGTACAGCAGGGTACAGCTCTGCTGGAACGTGTGACGAAGACACTGAGGACTAAAGCCTTTGAGTTTATCAGAAAAGCAGATTATAAAAACTTGATGAATATGATAGTGAATGAGCATCCGCAGACTATCGCTCTTGTTCTTTCATATGCCAGAGCGGATCAGGCTTCCTCCATTATTGCAGAATTGCCGAAAAGCATTCGGGTTGATGTGGTAGAGAGGATTGCGAGGATGGACAGGACTTCTCCTGAGGTTATCCGGCAGGTGGAATCAATCTTGGAGAGAAAATTTGAATCTGTTGTGGCTATTGATCTTTTAGAGGTTGGCGGAATCAATTATATCGCCGAAATCATGAATAATATCGATAGAGGAACTGAAAAGTTTATCTTTGATGAATTAGGCAGAAAAGACCCCAAGCTGTCGGAAGAGATCAGAAAAAGGATGTTTGTATTCGAAGATATCACTATTCTGGATCCGCTTGCAATTCAAAGATTCCTCAGGGAAGTGGATACAAAGGAAATGGCCGTTGCACTGAAGGGAGCCAACAAGGAAGTTGCGGATGTCATCTTCGAAAATATGTCTCAGCGTATGGGGGATACCGTGCGAAGCGAAATCGAATATCTGCATAATGTCAGAGTCAGGGATGTGGAAGAGGCGCAGCAAAAAATTGTTGCGATCATAAGGAGATTGGAAGATGAAGGCGAGATCGTCATAGCTAAGGGCGGAAAGGATGATATCATTGTCTAATATCGTAAAAGCAAGCCAGCTGACCAGCCTGCCCTTTATAGACAACAGCAGCAGCCTGCCGGAAGCGCCGGAACAGGTGAAGATAGAGAATACAAGCCATGATATTAAGGAATTGATTAATAAAAAGGAAGCTATTTTAGGGCATGCGGCGATAAAAGCTAAACATATTGAAACTGAGGCAGAACTGAGGGCCGAAGGTATCATTGAAAATGCGATGAAAAGAAGCCGCGAAATCATGAACATAGCTGAAAAAAACGGATATGAAGAAGGATACCTGCGCGGACTGGTGGACGGCGCTTCGGCTTCAGAAATAGCTGCGGAAGATAGCTTGCTGGAACTGAGAAGTTTGATAAAATGCTTCGATAAAGAACAGCAGGAAAGATTAAAGAATGAAGAAAGCAATCTGATCAATATAGCATTCGAGCTTTCGAAAAAAATAATGAAGCAAAACGTAGAGATGAATGAAGAAGCAATAATTAAGATGCTCTCAGAAATCATACAGGAAAATGAAGAACCCATGAAAATCTATTTGTCTGAGTATCAAAAGACTTTAAATATTCGAATTGACAAAGCTATGGCAAAAAAAATTAAAAATAAGTTCAATGGTTCAAAATTCGTTCTTCTGAAAGAAGAGGATCTCATCATGGGAGAAAGTGATAGCGGAATTGTAGACATGAGCATACCTGCTCAATTGGAACAGCTGAAAAAGGCGATCAGCCATGCTATCTGATAATAGAGGAGCATTGAAATGGATATTGCGAAATATTGCGGCGTGATAAGAAATACAGATACATACTCTCATTATGGAAAGATTGATAAAGTCATTGGCCTGATGATTGAATCCAACGGACCCGAGTGTAAGGTCGGCGATCTTTGCAGAATATACGGATATGGAAGCAAGAAATATATCAGTGCCGAGGTAGTTGGATTCCGGGGCAACAAGGTTCTGCTTATGCCATATGAAGATCCTGAGGGAATCAGCTCAGGCAACCTTGTAGAGACTACCCATTCCGCTTTGAAAATCGGTATGTCAGAGGAGCTGATAGGAAGAGTGATCAGTGCGGCAGGGAAGCCCATAGATGACGGGGGACCTATAGAATATGAAACTCAGTACGAGGTGCAGACAGTCAGTTCTAATCCGCTGTCGAGGCCGAGAATTAATGAAGTGCTGGAGTTTGGAATCAAAGCGATAGACGGCACGCTGACAATCGGAAAGGGGCAGAGAATGGGGATCTTTTCGGGTAGTGGAGTTGGAAAAAGCACTCTTATGGGGATGATCGCCAGAAATGTAAAAGCCGATGTGAACGTCATTGCATTGGTAGGAGAAAGGGGAAGAGAAGTACGGGAGTTTCTGGAAAGGGACCTCGGGAAAGAAGGCCTTGCACGTTCTGTATTAGTTGTTGCTACTTCTGATCAGCCGCCGATGCAGAGAATGAAATGTGCTTTGGTAGCGACTGCGATAGCTGAGTACTTTAAAGATAAAGGGAAAGATGTGCTGCTTATGATGGATTCGCTTACAAGGTTTGCGATGGCCCAGAGAGAGATTGGACTTGCAAGCGGGGAACCTCCGGTAGCAAGAGGCTATACGCCCTCCATTTATTCTACACTGCCAAAGTTGTTGGAACGAACAGGCAAATTTGAAAAAGGCTCAATTACAGGAATATATACAGTTCTTGTGGAAGGCGATGACGTAAATGAACCGATCGCCGACACAGTCAGGGGAATTATTGACGGACATATTGTCTTATCCAGAAAAATCGCAATGAGAAATCATTATCCCGCTATAGATGTTCTGGGAAGCATCAGCAGACTCATGAACGACATTGCCGGAAAAGACCAGACAGAGGCGGCGGGGAACCTCCGTAAACTTATGTCAACATATGATTCAAACTATGACTTGATAAGCATAGGTGCATGGGATGAAGAACATTCTCATATGAGCAAAGGAGTCACAATGACCAAGGATGAAGCCAAAGCCTTATCAGACATTATGAACGGACTGCATTTATAACTTCTAACATCACCGGCCGGGTTAATACCCGGCCGGTGATGTATTTTATAATATTTCTACTGCTATTATTTTTGCGTTAACAGCAGGATCGCCTTTGCAGGATCGCTGACCTTCAATATCAGCCGTGCCGTCCCGCCGTTTGAATAACCGTACATGTAGGACAGATTTATTCCTGCTCCCGATAGTATCTTAAGGTTCTTGTGAAGTTCACCGGGAAGATCCGGAGTTTCAAGACAAATAACTTCTGATATTTTAACAGAAAAATCTTCTTTACGCAGAGCGGCAGCTGCCTTATCAATATCGCTGACAACCATTCTTAATACGCCGTATTCGGCAGTTTCCGAGATACTCAAGGCCGAAATATTGATGTTATTCTTATAAAGTATGTCTGTTACTTCCTCCAGCCTTCCCTGTTGATTTTGGAGAAAAACAGATAATTGTTTAATTACCATACAAGACACCTCCTCATATTTTACGCTTGTCAATGACCCTTTGCGCTTTACCTTCACTTCGCTGGATCGTCTTATGTTCCATCAGACTTATTATAACACTAATTCCCAGTATGCTTTCAACTTTATGTTTGATTTTATTTCGAATGTTATTTAATTGAACGATTTCATCGGAAAAGAATTTTTCGTCAATTTCCACCTGGATTTCAAGGGTATCCATAGTGCCCTTTCTGTCAACTACAAGCATGTAATGAGGTTTCGCTTCCGGAATCTCAAGAAGAACGCTTTCAACTTGTGACGGGAATACGTTGACTCCTCTGATAATCAGCATATCGTCTGATCTGCCGAAGATCTTAGCCATTCTCACATTGGTTCTGCCGCATCCGCAGGGGTCGTAATCAAGACTGCTTAAATCGCGGGTACGGTAACGCAGCAGCGGCATTGCCTCTTTTGTTACAGTGGTAAATACGAGTTCGCCCGTAGCCCCGGGAGCAAGCGGGTTCAATGTGGCAGGATCGATAATTTCCGGAACGAAGTGATCTTCGGCAATATGTAAACCATTTTGACAATCACAATTGTTTGCTACACCGGGGCCAATGATCTCGCTTAGGCCGTATATATCATAAGCCTTGATTTTCAATCCATCCTCTATTTTAATCTTCATTTCCTGACTCCAGGGCTCTGCACCGAACACACCGATTCGCAGAGGCAGGTCTTCTGCATTGATCCCGGCTTCTGCAATTGCCTCCGCAAGATATGCTGCATAAGATGGTGTACAAGCCAGTACTGTGCTGCCGAAATCCTGTAGCAGGGTGATCTGCTTCGCCGTATTTCCGCCTGATGCGGGAACAACAGCCGCACCAAGTTTTTCCGCACCGTAATGGAGACCAAGCCCGCCGGTAAATAAGCCATATCCGAAGGATACCTGAATAGTATCATTTCTGGTGACGCCGGAGCAGCTTAAGGCTCGTGCGACTACCTCTGAAAAGATATCTATATCCTTTCTGGTATATGCTACAACTGTTGACTTTCCGGTCGTGCCGGATGAAGCATGGACTCGGACCACTTCGCTCTTAGGAGTCGCAAACAAACCAAAAGGATAATTGTCGCGCAGGTCCTGCTTCGTTGTAAAGGGCAGCTTCGCCAAATCATCCACTGTATTGATATCGCCCGGCTCAAGTCCTAAGATTTGCATTTTCTTCCTGTAAAATTCCACATTGTGATAAACGCGGGTCACAAGGTTTCTCAGACGTCTGCTTTGAAGATCGTACATCTGATCTCTGCTCATACATTCCATGGGTTCATTCCAAATCATATTATCTTACTCCTTGTCTGTATATTTTACTTGATGTAACCATTTTTTTATTTCGTCATATAGTAATACTAAAAATCAATCCGATTTAATTCAATCATAAGGAGGTATTACCATATGGGTTACAATGCTGTTGGGGGCATCGATGACAGCCTTCTCTTTTTCTTCCTGTTGCTGGTGATAATTTTCTGCATGCCGGGAGTACTCGGTATCAGCGACAGATGTGACCGCCGCTGTTAAGTAAGACATAACCGCAATAAATTAAAAGGTTTCTCGTCTCGTAAGAGACGGGAAACCCGCGGTACCACTCTAATTGCTATACAGCCACTCAGGACATAGAATCCGTATCCCGATAACGGAGGAAACCGTACATATCTACTTAAAATTTTTTTTCGTTCAATATGCAAGCTCGAGGGGGAACTTCAATTAATTGCCTGTTATCGGCTCTCATCATACCCGATTTTCTGTGAACAGTCAGAATCACCTACTCTACCCTGTCATTGCCCTTAACATCATTTGTTTTATAGATAATATAATATCGTTAGAATATGAGTTTGTCAATAAAAGATATCAGGGATATAATAATTTAAAAAATAAAGACAGCTTCCGAATTATGTCTGTACAGTTTCATTTTTTCTAAAAAAGAACGAGATTGCATAGATCCCTGCCATCCCTACTATTGCATAAATAACCCTGCTTACAATTTCAAAATCACCGCCAAAAATACTTGAGATCAGATCATATCTGAAAAATCCGATCAGACCCCAGTTGATAGCGCCGATGATGACTAAAATAAGGACTAAATTTTTCATGAGATATCACTCCTTTCCAATGCAATTATGCCCAATTAATTCTTAAAATATGTTATAATTAAATAATTATTAACCTAAAACTGCAAAAAATGGTTATTCATAACCGGCACCACCAGGTAAAAGTAGTTAAAACAGAGTAAATACATTGAAGGGATGCGGACTATGGAGATTAACATTACTGTCATAACAGGTCCCTGGGAGGAACCCGTCTCAAGGACGGTAAAGCAGGGAACGACAATAGCAAATCTGGCGGCAGAATACACGGACCTGCCTTACACAGTTTTAGCGGCAAAGGTGGACAATAAGATCACCGAATTGACAAAAGTAATAGAATGCCCCGCCTGCATCGAGTTCATGGATATGAGAAACCAGGCGGCGGCTTTGATATATCAGAGAAGTCTGTCATTGCTTTATCTTAAAGCGATTGACGATGTTCTTGGTAAAGTTTCAACACATATCGAGAATTCATTAAACAAAGGTCTTTATACAGAGATAGGAACACAGGAGCCCATCACGAATCAACAGGTAAAAGATATTGAAGCAAGGATGCGTGAACTCGTAAAGCAGGACATCCCATTTATAAAGGAAGTAATGGACAGGGAAGATGCATTTCAAGTGCTTCTTGCAGAGGATTACAAGGAAAAAGAAAGAATGCTTCATAGGTCGGACGTAAAGCTGCTTCCATTTTACTCTTTACTTGGATTTCGCAACTTTTTTTACGGACAGATGGTTCCTTCCACTCGATACATTCCGTATTTTGAGCTCAGAAAGTATCGAAGGGGCGTATTGCTTAGATTCCCACATCCGTCACAGCCTGACAGGATACAACCCTTTGTGGACGAAGTACTGCTTTATAAGGTTTTCAGCGAAGCGAAACACTGGGGGCGGCTGATGAGAATATCTTTTGTGGGAGATCTCAATGAGAAGATCGAGAACGGAGAGTATAAAGAAATTATTCAAATATCGGAGGCATTGCATGAGAAGAGAATTGCTCAGATTGCCGACATGATAACGAAGCAGAAGAAACGGATTGTTCTTATTTCCGGGCCTTCTTCATCAGGTAAAACAACCTTTGCAAGAAGGCTTAACATTCAGTTGAGAGTCAATGGATTGATACCGCTTTATCTTAGCACCGATGACTATTTTGTGGAGCGTCATCAGACACCTCTTGACGAAAACGGAGAGAAGAATTTTGAAGATATAACAGCGCTTGACATTGATCTCTTTAACAACGATATGAACAATTTGCTCAAGGGAGAGGAAGTTGACATTCCTACCTTTGATTTCCTGAACGGCAAGAAGGTATTCGGCACGAAGATAACCAGGTCACAGAAAGGACATCCGATCATTATCGAAGGGATACACGGACTGAACAGGCAGCTGACTGAGGATATGCAGGAGGAGGAAAAATTTAAAATATATATAAGCCCGCTGACTCAGCTCAATATTGACGAACACAACCGCATTCCTACTACAGATGCCAGAATGCTTCGAAGACTTGTAAGAGATTATCAGTTCAGAGGACACACTGCCCAAAGCACCATAAGGGAATGGCCAAAAGTAAGAAAAGGAGAGGATAAAAACATATTTCCATATAATGGGGAGGCAGATGTCTTCTTCAATTCAGAGCATATTTATGAACTGTCAGTTTTGAAAAAATATGCGGAACCTTTGCTTCAGCAAATCAAGCGTGAGGAGCCGGAGTATGGTGAAGCGATCAGAATGTGGAAGTACCTCCAATTTTTCAAAACTATAACTGACGATTCCGTAATTGCGAACAACTCAATTATCAGGGAATTCATCGGAGGCAGTATATTTGTTTGAAAAAGAATATTAAACAATAAAACAATATTTGATTGATTATTATCTAATAGTGGTATAAATAAATAGTATGGTTTGGAAATATAAAATAAATATCCCAAAAGCGAACTTTATTAAAATTAATACTAAGGTTAAAATGGAGGTAATTGTAAATGAAAGATTTGAAGGGAACAAAGACACTTGAAAATTTGATGGAGGCATTTGCCGGCGAATCAATGGCCAGAAACAAATACACTTACTATGCTTCTAAGGCAAAGAAAGAAGGCTATGAGCAGATCTCCGCCATTTTTTCTGAAACAGCAGCAAATGAAAAAGAACATGCAGAATTATGGTTCAAGCTGGCCCATGGTATCGGGACCACATCTGAGAATCTCGAAGATGCCGCCAATGGTGAAAACTATGAGTGGACCGAAATGTATGCAAGAATGGCCCAAACAGCAAGAGAAGAGGGTTTTCCCGAAATCGCCGCTCAGATGGAAGGCGTCGGAAAAGTCGAAAAAGAACATGAAGACAGATATAGAAAATTAAAGAAGAATATTGAAGAAGGCAAGGTCTTCGAAAGGAATGACGAAGTAGAATGGAAGTGTGCAAACTGCGGCTATACATACACAGCCAAAAAAGCCTTTGACAAATGCCCGGTATGCGACCATCCGCAGGCATATTTTGAATTAAAGGCAAGAAATTATTAAGAACACATATCAGAGTGAACGACAGCTCCCCATACTAAATTACGAGGATAAGATAATTAAGGAAGATACTGAAAAGCATCTTCCTATTTTTCTTACAAAATACTGTCAGGTTCTTTTTAACATAACGCCCTGAAAACATCAGTTCTCAAAGATGTCTTTGTATGATAAAATAAGGCTTGATAAATGAGCCTGAAACATTAGCTCGGTGAAAAAAACTCAAGGGAGGCAATATGGATTATTTGGACAACCTCAATCCGCAGCAGAAAGAAGCTGCTATACATAAGAACGGACCCATGTTGATTCTGGCTGGTGCGGGAAGCGGCAAGACCAGCACAATGACACACAGAATCGCTTATTTGATTAAAGAAGAGGGTGTTTCCCCTTATAATATCTTAGCTGTTACCTTTACCAACAAAGCGGCTAAGGAGATGAGGGACAGAGTAGAAGACCTTATAGGGGAAGGTCTTAACATGTGGATACTCACCTTCCATTCTGCGTGCCTTCGAATTCTTCGCAAGAATGCTGAATATGCAGGATATAATAAGGATTTTATAGTCTATGACCCTACTGACCAAAAGGTTGTCATAAAGAACTGCATAAAAGAGCACAATGTAGATGATAAGAAATTTTCGCCTGCTTATGTTCTCAGCATCATCAGCGATTGCAAAGAAAAGGGCATCAGTCCTCAAGATTATTTAAAAATAAACGGGTCAGACTTCAAGAATAAAAAAATATATGATCTTTATTCAGCATATTCAGCGATACTTAAGAAAAATAATGCCATGGATTTTGACGATCTCATTTTAAAGACGGTCGAACTTTTCGAAAAAGATGATGAAATTTTAGCTTATTATCAGGAAAAATTCCGCTATATCATGGTAGATGAATACCAGGATACAAATCTGATGCAGTACCGGTTTGTCAAGCTGCTGGCAAAGGCGCACAATAATATCTGCGTCGTCGGAGATGATGACCAGTGTATTTATCAGTGGAGAGGTGCGGATATAAGAAATATCCTTGAATTTGAAAAGGATTTCAAAAACACTAAGGTTATTAAACTTGAACAGAACTACCGTTCCCACGGGAATATACTGGCAGCAGCACACTCCGTCATTGAAAATAACAAAGGCAGAAAACGCAAAAAACTTTGGACAGATAAGGAGAATGGAGAGAAGATAAAATATTATAGAGCGGATAACGAAAAGGATGAAGCCAGGTACATTGCACAGGAAATCGATCGCCTAAATTCCCGAGAACTGCCATATAGAGGCTTTGCAGTGCTGTACCGCACAAATGCCCAGTCGAGAACATTCGAAGAAGCACTTTCAGCACGGGAAATACCCTATAGAGTACTGGGCGGTACGAGGTATTATGATCGTAAGGAAATCAAGGATATCATGGCATATATGAGATTGGTCCAAAATACGGCAGATGATCTCAGCCTTACCAGAATCATCAACGAGCCAAAGCGCGGTATAGGTGAAAAAACGCTGGAAAAGCTCAGAGTGCTGGCATCTGTCAGGAATGAGAGCCTGTTCGATACTTTATCAGATGATGAAATCGTGGAAGGGCTTTCGTCCAAAGCGGCAGAAGGTGTACGTGAAATGATATCGGTCATCAGCCAATTCAGCGGAGAGAAAGATAATTTAAGGGTTTCTGATATATATGACGGGATTCTTGTACAGACAGGATACCTGAAAAATCTTGAATTACAGAATACGGTCGAATCTGAAGGAAGAATTGAAAATCTTTTGGAGTTCAAATCAGTAATATTTGATTATGAAAATGAAGATCCCAAGCTCAGCCTTTCGGAATTCATGGAAAAGGTTGCATTGCTTGCTGAAATCGATAACCACGATGCCGGAGAAAATGCAGTTGTGCTTATGACTCTGCACAGTGCGAAAGGGTTGGAGTTCCCGGTGGTATTCATGCCAGGTATGGAAGACGGCTTGTTCCCCGGTTGGCGTGCTTTTGAAAAGCCGGACGGAATTGAAGAGGAACGGAGGCTTTGCTATGTGGGTATGACCAGGGCGATGCAAAGACTTTATATGACCAGCGCCGAACTGCGTACATTATACGGAAAAACTGATTATACAAAAGAATCTCAATTTTTGAAGGAGCTGGACAAATCACTGATTGACGGAGATGCGATATATGAAAAGAAACATACATCTGATAGAAATTTAAGCTGGAGTCAGGGCGGCGTGAATGACGGGTATTCAAATCCGGAAATTTTCAGGCCTTTTGACCAGCTGAAATATATTAAGCAGAATAGGGCGGCCGGATTATCAAACGGCAACAATACCGGATCGGGTTTATCGGATTTAAAAGAAGGGGACAAGGTAATTCATAGCAAATTTGGAGAAGGAATGGTTCTTTCCCTTGACAGAAGCACGCTTAGTGTCGCTTTTGACTCGGTTGGCGTGAAAAAACTTGCAAGGGATATTGCACCGATTAAAAAAGTCTAAAGATATAAAATGTAAAGCCAAAATTTTATGCGGATGCAATTAAGGAGTAAACAGGATGGACGAAAAAATCCTAATTATGAAGGAAAAGGTAAGGCTATTAAATGAGGCTGCCAAAGCATATTATCAGGAAGACCGGGAGCAGATGCCCAATATAGAATATGACAGGATATATGATGAACTGCTTGAACTTGAAAAAGAGACCGGAACCGTACTGTCCAACAGCCCCACGATTCACGTGGGCTATGAGCTTTTGAGTGAGCTGCCCAAGGAAGTCCATGAAAAGAGTATGCTTTCTCTTGATAAGACCAAGGATATCAGAGCACTGAAGGGATGGTTGGGAAACGAAAAAGGACTTTTGTCCTGGAAGCTGGACGGTCTTACAATCGTACTGACCTATGAGGGAGGCAAGCTGACCAAGGCTGTGACCCGCGGAAACGGAGAAGTCGGTGAAGTCATCACCAACAATGCAAGGGTATTTGCAAATTTACCTCTCATCATATCCTACGGGGGTAATTTGGTATTAAGAGGCGAGGCAATAATCCGGTATTCGGATTTTTACAGAATCAATAAGGAAATTGAAGATGTGGGATCAAAATATAAGAATCCGAGGAACCTTTGCAGCGGCTCAGTCAGACAGCTGAATAACAAGATCACGGCAGAGAGAAATGTACATTTCTTAGCATTCTCTTTGGTCAGGGCTGACGGTATCGATTTTAATAATTCAAGGAGCACGCAGATGGAATGGCTGAAAAGCCAGGGGTTTGAAGCAGTTGAATATAAAGCAGTGACGTCTTCAGATATTGACGAGACTGTTTCATGGTGTGCAGCGCATATAGGCGAAAATGATTTGCCTTCTGTAGGTTTGGTGCTGACTTTTGATAATATCATGTACGGTGAATCGCTGGGGGCAACGGCTAAATTCCCAAGAGACTCCATAGCCTTCAAATGGCGCGACGAGATCAAAGAGACAGAGCTGCTTGAAATCGAATGGAGTGCATCAAGAACCGGCCTGATCAATCCTATCGCCGTTTTTAAACCGGTCGAACTGGAGGGCACGACAGTCAGCAGGGCAAGTGTCCATAATCTAAGTATAATGGAAGGGCTGGAACTCGGAATCGGTGACACCATAGAGGTATATAAAGCAAATATGATCATACCTCAGATATCTGATAATCTTACAAGGAGCGGAACAGTTGAAATTCCGGAGAACTGTCCTGCATGCAGTCAAAAGACGGCGGTCAGGCAGGAAAACGGTGTTAAATCTCTGTACTGCCCAAATGCAGAGTGTCAGGCAAAGCACATTAAATCCTTTACTCATTTTGTCAGCAGAGATGCCATGGGAATTGACGGCTTATCGGAGGCTACGATTGAAAAGTTCATCGGGGTGGGCTTGATCAAGGAATATGCAGATATTTTTCATGTGGAGCAATTCAGAGATAAGATAGTAAAAATGGAGGGCTTTGGAGAAAAATCATTTAAAAATCTTGTCAATTCTGTAAATAAAGCCAGAAAAACAAATCCTGTAAGGCTGCTTTACAGCCTGGGAATTCCGAATATCGGATTGTCCAATACAAAAAATATATGCAAATACTTCAACAACGATTGGAATGCCATCAAGAACGCCGATTATGATCAGCTCATCCAAATAGCGGGCATCGGAGAAATTATGGCTAATAATTTTATACGTTTTTTTCAGAATGAAAACAACAGGGCGCTGATTCAAAACCTGCTTAAGGAAATTGAATTCGAGAAAATGGGATCATCTATTCAAGATGAAGAGCAAGTTCTGAAAGGGCTGAACTTTGTTCTGACAGGAACGGTAGAGCACTTCAGGAGCAGAAATGAGCTGAAAGAAGCAATAGAAATAAGGGGAGGCAAGGTGACGGGAGCCGTCTCTCCAAAAACCGATTTTGTCGTTGCAGGTGAAAGTGCGGGGAGTAAATTGAATAAAGCCTTGGAATTGGGTATAAAAATAATTACAGAGCAGGAATTTTTGGATATGATCAACTGATAGCTCACCCGATTTGCAATGCAAATTGCCGGTGAACTTAACTTGATTAAAGATTCGGGAAGAATTTCAGACGGAGGCGGCTTTATGAAGAAAGAAACATTAAAAATAACAGGAATGACTTGCGCAGCCTGTGCTGCCAGAATTGAAAAAGTCGTCGGGAAAATGGAAGGAGTAGACCGGATTTCTGTAAACCTGGCAACCGAAAAAGCTGCAGTGTCATATGATCCTGAGAAAACAGATTTAGATGCAATAAAGGAAAAAATAGGGAAAACGGGCTACAGCGCTATAGAATATAAAGAAAAAAAGATAGTTGACGAGGATAGACTGCAAAAAGAAAAGGAAATAAAAATACTTTGGACGAAGTTTATCATCTCGGCTGTTTTTGCGGTGCCGCTTTTGTATTTTGCAATGGCACCCATGATTCCGCGGCTTTCTTTACCAATCCCGGCGTTATTTGATCCAATGCATTATCCGTTAAACTATTCAATAATGCAGATAGTGCTGACTCTGCCGATCATTATTGCAGGATATAAATTTTATACCGTTGGTTATAAAGCCATCATCCAAAGAAGTCCTAATATGGACTCCCTTATTGCAATGGGTACTACGGCAGCCATCCTGTACAGCCTATATTCTGTTTATCAAATTTCGGCCGGTGACGCTGCGGCGGTAGAAGGCTTATATTTTGAGACTGCCGGAGTTATTATTACCCTGATTCTTTTAGGGAAATCGCTGGAAGCAGTATCCAAAGGCAGAACCTCCGAAGCAATCAAAAAACTCATGGGGCTGACCCCCAAAACAGCAACAGTTATTCGGGACGGAAAAGAATATGAAGTATCGATCGACGAGGTGAAAATTAATCATATTATTTTGGTAAAACCGGGAGAAAAAATTCCGGTCGACGGTGTGGTTTCAGAAGGCCGCACATCAATTGACGAATCTATGCTCACCGGAGAGAGCATACCGGTTGAGAAGAAAATCGGTGATCCGGTTTACGCTGCAAGCATCAATAAGAACGGTACGATACAATTTAAAGCAACAAAGGTTGGCGGAGATACCGCACTTTCACAAATAATTAAATTAGTTGAAGAAGCACAGGGAACCAAAGCACCGATAGCACAAATAGCGGATACAGTATCCGGATATTTTGTTCCGATTGTTTTTTTGATTGCTGCTGCTGTTTCCTTGGGCTGGTTTATCAGTGGGGAATCACTGGTGTTTTCTTTGACGATATTCATATCAATTCTTGTAATTGCGTGCCCGTGTGCGCTTGGCCTTGCAACTCCGACAGCTATCATGGTGGGAACCGGAAAGGGTGCTGAATATGGTATTTTGATCAAAGGAGGGGAGGCACTTGAAAGAACTCATAAGATAAATACGGTCGTATTCGATAAAACCGGTACGATTACAGAAGGAAAACCAATAGTAACCGATGTGATCACAGCAAATGGCACAGAGAAGAATACACTGATCCAAATCGCCGCATCTGCCGAAAAAGGCTCGGAGCATCCTCTGGCTGAAGCAATAGTAAAAGAGGCAGAGAAAGAGAGCATCGAGGTTCTTAAAACAGATTCTTTTGAAGCAATACCGGGGCACGGTATCGAGGCGGAGATAAATGGGATTCATGTTTTGCTTGGAAACAGAAAATTAATGAACGATAGAAACATTTTAACGGCAGAATTAGAAGCTCAATCTGATATACTTGCTGCTGAAGGAAAAACCCCTATGTATATAGCTATGGATCAAAAAATAGCAGGCATCATTGCAGTTGCGGATATTATGAAAAAAAGCAGCTTAAGAGCTATCGAAATATTGCAGTCTATGGGACTTGAAGTGGCTATGATAACCGGAGATAACAGAAGAACGGCGGATGCAATTGCAAAGCAGGCAGGAATCGATCGTGTACTTTCGGAAGTACTGCCGCAAGACAAATCTGATGAGATAAAAAAAATACAGGCTGAAGGCAAAATAGTAGCAATGGTAGGTGACGGCATAAATGATGCACCGGCTCTTGCTCAATCAGATATAGGAATAGCCATAGGATCCGGTACTGATGTTGCAATGGAGTCTGCGGATATTGTGCTTATGAAAAGTGATCTGATGGATGTTCCTGCTGCCATACAGCTAAGTAACAGCACAATAAGAAACATCAAGCAAAATCTGTTCTGGGCATTTGGATATAATGTGATAGGGATACCGATTGCTGCCGGTCTGCTTTATATCTTTGGCGGGCCTCTGCTCAATCCGATGTTTGCGGCGGCAGCGATGTCGCTAAGCTCCGTATCCGTATTGACAAATGCATTGAGGTTGAAAAGATTCAAACCAAATTTTGGAGGTTAAAAATGAAAAAGAAAGTAGTATTAAAAGTAGAAGGTATGTCGTGTTCCCATTGTATAGAGGCGGTTAAAAAAGCATCAGGAAGTCTTGACGGTGTATCAGATGTTTATGTTGATCTGGAAAGCAAAACAGCAACCGTAGAGTATGACTCTAAAGAAGTTTCTCTTGAAAGTATTAAAGAAGCGATCGAGGATCAGGGCTATGATGTTCATGAACTGGACATATAAAAGATATGAACGTATAATATAATAACAGTGCAATAATGTTCGAAAGCGGAGAACGTATAATGATTTTAAAAGTATGGGCTGTATATTTCAGCGCTACAGGCACGACAAAAAAAGTAATAGAATGTATTGCAAAAGCCGCAGCTCAAAAGCTTAATGCAAAATACGACACTTACGATTTCACTTTGCCGGACGCAAGAAAAGAACCCTTGAAATTTCATGCCGGGGACATGGTCATATTGGGTACCCCGGTATATGCCGGCCGTGTTCCTAATGTCCTGCTTAAATATCTTGCATCAATCGAAGGTAACAATGCTGTTGCCGTTCCGGTGGTTTTATATGGTAACAGAGATTACGACGATGCTCTGATTGAACTGAGGGATATCATAAACAAGGGAAATTTACATACGATCGCAGCGGCAGCTTTTATTGGAGAACATTCTTTTTCTTATAAACTGGCCAAGGATAGACCTGATGAAGACGATATGCTGAAAGCCGCTGACTTTGCCGTAAAAATTGCTGATAAGGCAATAGCCTTAAATGATGCCGGGTCAGAGGGCTTTGTATTAGTAAAAGGCTCACCAGCTCCTTACAGGGGATACTATCAACCTAGGGACCGTGCCGGAAATCCGGTTGATATCCGAAAAGTTAAACCTTTGACAAATGAAGATTGTAATAATTGCATGGTCTGTGCCGATGTCTGCCCCATGGGCTCCATAAGCCGCGACGATGTAAGAGAGTATACCGGCATATGCATAAAGTGTGGTGCCTGCATCAAGAAGTGCCCTATGCATTCGAAGTATTATGAGGATGCCGGTTTCCTATACCATAAGAACGAGCTTGAAGTGGGATTGACACGCAGGGCGGAACCGGAATGGTTTTTGTAGATATTATCAAGGATACCCGGCTAATATTTAATCCGAAAACAAAGAATATCAGAGGTAGATGAAAATGTTAAAAACAGGAAAGTTAGTCAGCAGACTTCTTGAAGAAATCGTGTTTAAAAATATTAAATTCAAAAGACCGGAGGTTCTAACGCGCCCCGGTATCGGCGAGGACTGCGCAGTGGTAGATTTTGGAACGTATGAGTGTGTTTTATCGACAGATCCCATAACTGCTGCAGTCGGAGAAATCGGCAGACTTGCCGTGCATGTCTCCTGCAACGATATTGCCTCAAATGGTATTGAACCGCTTGGGATTATGTTAACCGTGCTTCTCCCCGAAGGTATAACTGAAGCGGATGTGGAAATGATCATGAAACAGGCAGGAGAAACTTCAGAGGAACTGGGAGTAGAAATTATCGGCGGACATACAGAAATCACTCCGGCAGTAACAAAACCTGTCATTGTATCCACCGCAATCGGCAGAGGAGAAAAATGGGCATCACAACAGGCGGAAAACATGAAACCGGGTGACTATATACTGATTACTAAACAAGCCGGACTCGAAGGAACGGGAATCATTGCCACAGACTTTAAGGGTGAATTGGCCGGACTCCTTACCGAAGATGAGTTTCGGGAAGCAGCATCAATGCTGCGGCAAGTCAGCGTTGTAAAAGAAGGGGTTATCGCTGGGAAAATAGGAACTGCGGGAATGCATGATATCACAGAGGGCGGTGTATTGGGGGCTGTCTGGGAAATGTGCGACATCGCAAATACAGGAGCTGAAGTATGGATTGATAAGATCCCTGTTGCTGAGGTCACAAAAAAGATCTGCGATCGTTTTGATATTGATTATTTGAGACTGATATCCAGCGGCAGCATGATGATAATGGTACATCCCGAGGTTAAAGAGCAGATGATAACGGCACTTGATGAGGCGGGGGTTCCGGTCGCTTGTATAGGCAGGATTCGTGATCGTGAAGAAGGGGTTTTTATGGTCATAGAAGACGAAAAAATAGTGATAGCCCCTCCGGTCAGCGATGAATTATACAAAGTTGTTTCCTGCTATTAACTCGCCCGATTTGCAAGGCAAATTTAGATGAACTGAAATTCAACTCAGATAAATATAGCGAATTTCTATTACATTGACTTTTTATAATAATATCACTATAATAATATAGTGCCTTTTAGCAGCTTCGCTTGGCATAGTTTGGGTCCTGCGCAATAAGAACCTGCGAACCTCGTCAGGTCCGGAAGGAAGCAGCGATAAGCGGAATTTCTTATGTGCCGCAGACAATCCTTCTCTATGTAAGCGAAGCTGCTAAAGGGCATTATCCATTTTGACAGTTATATAGGAGAGAAAAGATGTACACAGCTTTATATCGCTCCTTTCGACCGGAAACATTCGATGGAATACTGGGTCAGGAACATATAGTAAAAATATTAAAAAACCAGTTGAAAACCGGTACTACAGGTCATGCCTATCTGTTTTGCGGAACAAGAGGCACAGGAAAAACATCCACCGCAAGGATTCTGGCTAAGGGAATGAACTGCTTGGCGGAAGAAGGTAAAAGACCTTGTGGCATTTGCTCAAATTGTGTTAGCATCAGGGAAGGTACATTTATTGACGTTATTGAAATAGATGCGGCGTCCAACAACGGGGTCGACAATATCAGAGAGCTTCGTGAAAGTGTTAAATATCCTCCGGCAGCAGGCCGCTGCAAGGTCTATATCATAGATGAGGTACATATGCTATCTGCGGGTGCTTTTAATGCACTGCTGAAAACATTAGAGGAACCGCCTGAGAATATTATGTTTATTTTAGCAACAACTGAATCACAGAAGATTCCCGCAACGATACTCTCCAGATGCTTGAGGCTTGATTTTAAACGGGTACCCGAGAATACGATGAGACAGGGCATGAGAGATATCTGCAAGCAAATGGAAGTCAAAATCTCAGAAGCCGCCTTGGGGCTTATCGCTTCCAATGCCGATGGATCCGTAAGAGACGCATTAAGTCTGCTGGATCAATGCATTTCTTCAGGAGAAAATAATGTAATCAGGGAGCATGTGATTGAGATACTTGGAACCGCAGGCGATGAGGTTTTTATCGAAATGACCGATCTTGTTGCCCGGAATCAAGTCGAGGATGCACTGCTGCTGTTGAACGGAATCATAGCGGACGGAAAAGATGTGCGCCAGTTCATTAAGGACTGGATCGCTCATTTCAGAAGCCTTATGATGACCAAGTTCATAAAAAACCCCGAAGATATCCTCAATATGTCAATGGAAAATGTTGAAAGAATTCGCCGACAAAGCGATGAGACAGAATTGTCCTTTATTAAAGACAGCATTATACGCCTTTCTCAGACGCTTTCTGATGCTAAATGGTCGACTCAACCCAGGATCTTACTGGAGCTTTGCATTGTTAGGCTTGCAACGGATCAAAGCGGCAAGGAAAAAGTCCAGCCGATTTCTGCCGATCTTATCCAAAAAGACGAAGCTGCGGCTGATAGACTCATATCAGTTTCTCATGTAAAAGCCACAGATACTTCTGTCCATCTTGAAGCAAGTCATGCGGAAAGCATTCGCAAGAACAGCCTTGATTATGACAGGCTTTGGAATGCGGTATTTGAAGAGGGGGAAGCGCTTAAGGGAAGCTTTAACCTTCTTCGCGACAGAACCTCATTGAAAAAATTAAATGATATCAGTTTCACGGTTGAAGCATCCGACGAGACGATTCTGCATTACGTGAAGGAAAATGCATCCAACTTGGAAAAGATTATAGAAAAGCATACAGGCAAAAAACTTCATATGGAATGCTGCAGCATTGCAGCTGCGCATGAAGGACATGAAAAGGAAAAGACAGCTGAAGAGCTGGCAAATGAAATCGGAAATAAATTTGGAATACATATAGACGTAGATTAGGAGGATCAAGATATGGGAAAAGGAATGAGAGCAGGAAAAAAGTCCAATCCCGGCGGAGCCGGAAATATGCAGAAACAGATACAGCAGATGCAGATGATGCAAAAAAAGATGGAAGAGACGCAGGCAGAGCTTGAGACGAGAGAGGTTGAAGCCGCTGCAGGCGGCGGTGCTGTCAGCATAACAGTAAACGGGAAAAAGGAAATAGTTAAAGTTGTCATTAAGCCTGAGGTCGTGGATCCCGACGATGTTGAAATGCTGCAAGATTTAGTAATGGCTGCTTCAAATGAGGCTTTAAGACAGATAGAAGAAATGACTCAAAATGAAATGGGCAAACTGACCGGCGGATTATCGATTCCCGGAATAATGTAAGGGAATAATCATGAAGTATTATGCCAGACCTTTAAGCAATTTGATCGGCGAGCTGTCCAAATTGCCGGGAATAGGCGGGAAAACCGCGCAAAGGCTTGCGTTTTTTATTCTGTCCCAAGAGGATAAGGATGCATCAGCGCTTGCTGAAGCTATACTTGAAGCTAAAAGGAATATGAAATACTGTTCAGTATGCGGCAACCTGACTGACATCGATCCATGCAGTATATGTGATGAAAAAACAAGAGATCGAAATACCATCTGTGTAGTGGAAAGCCCGCGAGATGTCAGCGCTATGGAAAGAATTAAGGAATTTCAGGGGGTATATCACGTATTGCATGGGGCAATTTCTCCAATGGATGGAATCGGTCCGGACGATATCAATCTGAAACAGCTTATAATCAGATTACAGCAGAGCGATGTAAGCGAGGTGATTCTTGCTACAAATCCAAACATTGAAGGAGAAGCAACAGCAATGTATATCGCAAGACTGATAAAGCCTTCCGGAATAAAGGTGACAAGAATCGCACACGGAGTTCCGGTGGGGGGCGATTTAGAGTACACGGATGAGATCACCCTGTCAAAGGCTATGGAAGGAAGACGAGAACTGTAATAAAGACCTACCAGTGCAGGCCTTTATTTTTTGCTGTTTTGATTAAGTAAGTGTATTTTGTTTTTTGTGCCATTACATCATAAATAGTGTAGTCGACTAAGTCAGGATCTGTTACTTCATGGAACATAGCTTCTGCTCTTTGCCAGTCTGAATGGGCTGCCTTTATTGAACTGATCAGCTTCTCGTCTTCAGTCTGAGGATATGGAATACTCAGAACCTGATGGTAAATCTTGCTTGCTGTGCCGGCGATACCTTCAAACGGTGGGCGCATACGTCTCACATCCTTTCCCCAAGTTCTCAATTCTATTTTATTCCCAAATAACATAAAATATACAATGGGGGTGCAAATAATATGGATATGAGTACGGAAATCGGGATTTTACTTGCATATGCCCTTGGCATTTTTGCGCTTTATGTGGTGGGATATATGTTTCTGCTCCCAATCAAGGTTATACTCCGCTTGTTGATAAACAGTGCCGCGGGAGCTTTGTCCATCATTCTGATAAACTGCGTCGGTTCCCTTTGGGGGATTCATATTTCGCTGAACATCCTGACGGCCGTGATCGTGGGCATGTTGGGAGTGCCGGGAGTCATATTGCTTGCAGTCTATAACTATATCTTCATTTAGTAAGCGGCAGCCCCCAAGGACTCGGTCCCTTAAAGTCAGCCGCTCATTTTATGGACAAGTTCATTCATCTTGAATAATAGGGTGGCATAGCAATTATATAAGAATAATTAAGTAAATTTTTAATTGCCTATTTCCTAAAAGTTAAATAGAATCATATACAGTAGCTCGAACTTTTTAAATAGGCAAACTGAGATATAACGTCACTGACCCGTTATTGTTCAGTGGCACAATCAGGCATTCTTTAAAGGAGGAAAACGTTATTGAGCGATATTGAAAAGGGAACGGTATCATTAAATACCAATGAACATGGCTTAAAAAAACATGATATTAATGTTACCACTGTTGTATTTATGATCTTCTGTCTTTGTGCTGCCGGCGCATACGGCATCGAAGAAATGATACCTGAATCAGGTCCCGGCCTGACACTTGTTATGCTTATAGTATTGCCGTTTGTCTGGAGTACACCACTTGGACTCGTTGCAGCCGAATTAGGATCTGCAAGACCGCATGAGGGCGGATATTATAAGTGGGTTCAGGAGGCCTGCGGAGAATTCTGGGGTTTTCAGGCAGGTTGGTGGAGGACCATTTCTATATATATAGATAATACGCTTTACGTCATACTTGCTGGAGCTTATCTGGCAAATGAATTTAATTTGACATGGGAAGCAGAGATGGCATTTAAAATTGGAATGATTCTTCTCTTTACTTATATCAATATAAGGGGTATCAAAGATGTAGGCATTGTAAGCACTGTTTTATCCATTCTCGTTATTATTGCATTTGGGATGGTTGCAGTATGTGGATTCATGAACTGGAAACAAAATCCCTTCATCCCGTTTACAGCGGACGGGGAAATTTTGGGGGTGTCAGGCATTGCCCCTACTGATTGGATCTATTACATCGGAATGGGGATTGCTATAGGTATGTGGATGTATGCCGGATACGAATCAATGTCGACAGTAGCAGGTGAAGTTAAAAATCCTCAAGTTATACCAAAAGCGACCCTGATAACTATACCTTTGATAATGGCTGTATATATCTTCCCGACAATGGGTGGTCTGGCATCCATAGGCGACTGGGGAAATTGGGGCACAGAGCCCGGGACGATAGGTTATGCTGATGTGGTGCTCACATACTGGGGACCCGCTTTCGGCGTTTTCTTTGCAATCGTAGCAGTATTGGCTCAATGTTCTATTTATAATACTTATATTGCATCCGGATCCAGGGGATTCTTTGCTTTAGCGGACGACCATCTGGCACCGCCTATCCTCGTAAAATGCGATAAGAAACACGGAGTGCCCTACGTATCAGTTATCTCTGTTGCTATAGTTAATATCATATTATGCCAGTTCGCTTTCACGACTATAGTTGTTGTGGATGTCTTCCTGCTAGTATCTGCTTATGTTATGATATTCATATCAGCCTTGATTCTCAGAAAGAGGATCCCGGATGAAGAATTGAAATTCAAAATCCCCGGAGGCTATGGATTCCTTGTAGTCCTATGCATTATTCCATGTTTCATTGCATTCTGTTCCTTTTTTATCAACGGAACAGAGTATTTTATCGGAGGTATGATCGGTATTATCTCAGGCCCGGTTTTTTATATTATCTGGAAGAAGATGTATGGCGGTCTTGCTAAGAAAGACCCGGTCAAATATCCGGTAAATCAGAGAACAGGTCTTGCTTCGGGGGATATAAAAAGAATCTCATCTATCTTCTTCGGCCTTTCCGCAATGGGAGGACTTGCACTCCTATGGCTCCCATGGTTTGAAGGAGACTGGGGACCTGATTATTATCTGGAAACATATGAAACGGGCTTTTTCAGCAACTTTGATGCTATGATTAATGCAATTCAAATCTGCTCTGTTCTGTTTGTCATAATCGGGGTTGTATGTTCAATTACGGCAATGAAGGTGGAACCGAAAAATAAATAGCGAAAGGTATTGATCTAAACCCAAAACGGCATAATATTTATAGGGCATAACATAATCGGGGAAAATTCAGGAAGGTCAAGAGGTAAGCGGATGAAAAGCATAGTGGCGGTTATTTCCTGCACAGGGTATGACGAACAAGAGGTTTATGAAGCTATTGACAAAGGCATTTCACTTTTAGGCGGCTGGAAAACCTTTATTAAAGAGGACGAAAAAATCCTTTTAAAGCCTAACTTATTAAGCCGAGCCGATGTACAAAGAGCAGTAACGACACATCCGGCAGTATTTGGAGCAGTTGCCCGTCACCTTCAGGGAAATGGATTTTTGCATTTGTCATATGGCGATTCACCGGGGCAGCCGGGAAATGTGGAAAAGACAGCGGAAGTATGCGGCATTAAGGAAATAGCAGATCTCTTGCAAATCCCCCTTGCGGATTTCAATCATGGCATAACTGTTGATTTTGTACGGGGCAGAACCTCAAGGAAGTTTGAAATTTGTCAGGGTGTACTTGATTCCGATGGCATTATAAATGTATGCAAAATGAAAACACACCAGTTGGAGCGTATAACAGGAGCCGTAAAGAATATGTTTGGCTGTGTTTATGGAATTAATAAAGGTGCTTCTCATGTAAAATATCCCGATGCGGAAAGTTTTGCACAGATGCTGACTGACCTGAACCTTCTTCTTAAAGCAAGGCTCCATATAATGGATGGCGTGGTTGCCATGGAAGGTAACGGTCCTGCTTCAGGAACTCCGGTTAATATGAATGTGATTTTAATGTCAGCGGATCCGGTTGCGTTGGATGCGACATATTGCAGGTTGATAGATCTTGATCCGGCCGATATTCCAACAGTGTATTACGGACCGGTATTAGGGCTTGGATACTGGCAAAAAGAAGAGATAGAGGTCGTCGGCGTAGAAAACCTTGAAGATTACTGCAATCCGAAATTTGATGTATCAAGGAAGAAAAAATATTCAGGCAAATGGGCTGTACTTGGCAGGATGACTGTAAAAGGCAGAAAGCCTGTTATACTGAGAGATAAATGCATCCGTTGCGGAGCATGCATAGCTGCCTGCCCGCTTTCGGATAAAGCGCTTCGCTTCCCTGAAAACAGAGGGAAGGCTTCTTCGGTTACCGGCGAAAGAGAAGTGCCGGTCTATGATTACAAGAAATGTATCCGCTGCTACTGCTGCCAGGAAATGTGTCCGGAGCAGGCTATTATTGTGAAAAGAATGTGGAAACGTAATCACCGGGCATAGGGCTTCTATTTTCGCTCCCGCATTGGTATGTATTTCTTTTGAGGCTGTACACATTTGTAAGCCGGCCGCATGATTTTGCCTCCGGCAACCAATTCTTCGATTCTGTGAGCACACCAACCCGGCAGCCGAGCTACGGCAAATATGGGGGTCGAAATATCAATCGGTATATTCAAGGCACTGTAAACGAAACCGGAATAAAGGTCAACGTTTGCCGGCATCAGGTTTTTTACACCCTTAATCTCCATGAACAAAGACGGAGCCCGCTGTTCGATAAAATCGTACAGCATGAAATCATCCATAAGGTTTTTGTCTACCGCAAGCTCTTTAGCCATTTTTTTCAGCAGAGTCGCTCGCGGATCGGATATGGTATATACTGCATGACCAAGTCCATATATAAGGCCGGAGCCGTCATTAGCTTCCCCTTTCAGGATCTTGATTAAATATTTTTCTACTTCTTTATAATTGGTAATATCTTTGACATTTTCCTTTATGTTTGTAACCATTTGAAGGACTTCTGTGTTTGCGCCTCCATGCTTTGGACCTTTTAACGAACCCACTGCGGCAGCTATTGCAGAGTAAGTATCAGTTCCGCTGGAAGAAACCAAATGGGTAGTAAAAGAAGAGTTATTACCGCCGCCGTGTTCGGCATGGAGTATCATAGATATATCAAGAAGTTTTGCTTCAAGATCAGTATACTCACCTGTCGGACGCATCATTCTCAATAAGTTTTCAGCCGTACTCAATTCCGGATCGGGATAATGTATATGCAGGCTCTGACTATCATAAAATGATTGTTTCGCCTGATATCCATAAGCAATTAGAGATGGAAAATATCCAATCAAACTTATGGATTGACGAAGGACGTTGCTTATCGAAACATCATCGGGATTCTCGTCATAAGAATATAGAGCAAGAACACTTCTTGCTAATTTGTTCATCACATTTTTACTTGGAGCTGTCAAAATCATATCTCTTGTAAAGCCTAAAGGAAGTTCCCTTTTCGCTCCGATAAGTTTCTTGTAATCCCCAAGCTGCTTTTCATTCGGAAGTTCACCAAAGAGTAGGAGATAACTGGTTTCCTCATATCCGAAACGGTTGTCTTCCCTACAGTTGATTATAATATCCTCAACATCTATGCCACGATAGAAAAGCTTTCCTGCAACAGCAACCTTTTCGTTGTTTTCATTAAGCTTATAACCCTGAACGTCTCCGATTTTAGTTAAGCCGACGACAACACCGGATCCGTTCGAGTAACGTAGTCCGCGCTTTACATCATATTTCGTGTACAGGCTTGCATCGATAGCATTGTTTTTCTTCAATTGCTCAGACATAGAATTAACAAAAGTTAATTCCAGCTGGTGATTGAATGCAATTACTTCCGGATTTGTCACGAGCATAGTTTCGTTGTAATTATTGGTTTTTATAATTTTATTATTTATATTTCCTATCAAGAGGACACCTCCTGTAAACATACTTTTAGATTATAATACTTTTTGAAAAAGATAACAAGAAAATTTGATTTATTTTTACAATAAAACTCAGGATAAACGAATTTAACTGAGAAAGTTATCACAAGAACAGACGTTCTTAAATATATTGAAATGAATTTGGGTATATGATATACTGTTAGCATTCTGAAAAAACATTATACGGTCAGCAGAATCAGTAAAAACAAACACGGGACGGAAATAAAATGAATCGTTTTCAACTAATTTCACAGTATGAAATGACTGGCGATCAGCCTCAGGCTGTCGAGCAGCTCACAGAAGGGATCCTGCAGGGTAAAAAGCACCAGACACTGCTGGGTGTCACAGGCTCGGGTAAGACTTTTACCATGGCTAATGTGATAGAACGGATACAAAGGCCTACCCTTGTCATTTCTCATAATAAAACGCTGGCTGCACAGCTTTGCGGAGAGTTCAAGGAATTTTTTCCAAATAACGCAGTCGAGTACTTTGTAAGCTATTACGATTATTATCAACCTGAGGCATATGTGCCTTCAACTGATACTTATATCGAAAAGGATTCGGATATAAACGCAGAAATTGAAAAACTGCGCCACTCGGCAACGGCAGCACTTTCAGAAAGAAGAGATGTTATTATTGTCGCCAGCGTTTCCTGCATTTATGGCCTTGGAAGCCCGGTGGATTATGAAAATCAGGTGCTTTCTTTGCGGCCGGGCATGGAGAAGAGCAGACACGATATTTTGAGAAAGCTTGTAGACATTCAATATACAAGAAATGATCTGGGGTTCAATCGAGGCAGTTTTCGAGTACGTGGAGATACGGTGGATATTTTCCCGGCGGGTACCGATCATGCGATCAGGGTTGAACTGTTCGGGGACGAGATCGAAGTTATCAAAGAGATCAACCCTGTTACAGGGGAAATCAACGGGATACGAAATCATGTGTCTATATTTCCGGCATCTCATTATGTAACTTCCAAGGAAAATATGGACCGCGCTATTCTGACAATAGAGGCGGAGCTTGCGGAACGTATAAAATGGTTTAAGGACAGAGGCAAACTCATAGAAGCGCAACGCATTGAACAGCGCACCAATTACGATATTGAGCTCCTTAGAGAGGTTGGAAGCTGTAAAGGTATCGAGAATTATTCACGGCATATCAACGGTCTGCCGCCCGGCTGCCGGCCATATACACTGATTGATTATTTCCCTAAAGACTTCATGATAATGATAGATGAGTCCCATGCAATGATTCCTCAGCTTAGAGGCATGTTCGCAGGAGACCGGTCGCGTAAATCCTCCCTGGTGGAATATGGTTTCCGTCTCCCATCAGCTTTGGATAACAGGCCGCTCGCATTTGATGAATTCGAAAAAATTGTCAGCCAGGTCGTTTATGTCAGCGCCACTCCGAACGATTATGAAAAAGAGAAAAGCAATAATATAGTAGCCCAGCAGGTGATTCGTCCGACAGGTTTGCTGGATCCTATGATAGAGGTGCGGAAAACAGAAGGTCAGATCGACGACTTGATCGGAGAGATCAATAAGATCACTGATCGCGGCGAAAAAGTGCTCATAACAACTCTTACAAAAAAAATGTCAGAGAGCCTTACCGATTACTTGAAAAATGTCGGAATCCGGGTCAGATATCTTCATTCCGAGATCGAGACACTGGAGAGGATGGAAATCCTGCGCGATCTCAGACTGGGAGCTTTCGATGTTCTTGTAGGGATAAACCTGCTTCGGGAAGGTCTTGATATTCCGGAGGTTTCACTTGTGGCTATCCTTGATGCGGACAAGCAGGGATTCCTGCGTACAGAGACATCTCTTATACAGACTGTCGGAAGAGCGGCACGAAACGTGAACGGAAAGGTCATTATGTATGCAGACGGTATAAGCGAAGCGATGGAGAAGGCAATTTCCGAAACGGATCGAAGGCGGAAGATACAACAGGAATATATTGAAAGAAACGGCATAACTCCGAAAACCATAGAAAAAGCGGTACGTTCCGTAATCGAAGCCACAAAGGTCGCAGAGGAAAGCGATGAATACTATCTGGGCAGAAGTCCTCTTGAACTGACAAAGAAGGAACTGGCGGATTATGTAAAGAAAATGGAAAAAGACATGAAGGATGCTGCGTCCAATCTGCAGTTTGAAAGGGCAGCTGAATTGAGAGACAGGATATTTGAATTCAAGCTGCGGCTATGAGGAGCTGGGATTGCAAGATAAACATATGGAGGGCTTAATGACAAAAAACATAATAATAAAGGGTGCCAATGAACACAATTTGAAAAATATAGATGTTGAAATACCTAGAGATAAAATGGTGGTTCTGACAGGCTTAAGCGGTTCGGGAAAATCTTCTCTGGCTTTTGATACCATCTATGCTGAAGGGCAAAGAAGATACATGGAAAGCCTTTCTTCATATGCGAGGCAGTTCCTCGGGCAGATGGAAAAGCCGGATGTTGAGTATATTGAGGGGCTCTCGCCCGCCATATCCATCGATCAGAAAACTACAAGCAAAAATCCCCGATCTACTGTCGGAACTGTGACGGAGATTCATGACTACCTGAGATTGATGTATGCAAGAATCGGAATTCCCCATTGCCCGATTTGCGGAAGGGAAATCGCCAGCCAGTCCGTGGATCAAATCGTGGACAGCCTATCAAGCTTGAAAAGACATTCAAGCATAGTATTGAAATCGTAGTGGATAGAATTATCATAAAGGCCGGCAGTGAAGGTCGTCTGGCGGAATCAGTTGAGCTTGCCCTGAATCAGGGTGAAGGTCTCGTGACTGTGGTTCTGCAGAAAGACAGTGATTCAAAAGTAAAAGAGATGCTGTTCAGTACGAAGTTAGCATGCCCTGATCATGGAATAAGCATCGAAGAGATGGAGCCCCGGATGTTTTCTTTCAATAGCCCCTTCGGCGCTTGTCCTTCATGCAGCGGTCTTGGCTTTATACAGAGGATTGACCCGGACCTGATCATTACGGAAAAAAATTTGAGTATAAATAACGGCGCATTGGGAGAAGTGTTTTCTTCTATGGAATACGGTACATTTTACCGGCAGATGGTCGAAGCGTTGGCAAAGGAACATGGAGTTGACCTTTCAGTACCGTACAAAGACCTGCCGGCAAAGTTTAAGGAAGAGTTGTTATACGGGACAAAAGGAAGGAAGCTGCAATACTATTATAAGAGCAGGAACAACGGATCCGAGTCTTATCGAAATCATGCCTTTGAAGGCGTGATTGTTAATCTTGAAAGAAGATACCAGACAACGAATTCCGACTATATCAAGGAAAAGATGGAGCAGTATATGAGCCTTAACCCATGTACTGCGTGCGGAGGAAAAAGGTTGAAGCCCGAAGTCCTTGCAGTAACCGTTTCCGGTAAGAACATAGCAGATTTATCAGAGATGCCTATAAGAGAGGCTCTGAATTTTGTCAATAATTTTAGGTTAAGCAGCAAGGATGAAATAATAGCACGTCAGATTCTAAAGGAAATCAAAGCGAGATTGACATTTCTTATAGATGTCGGCCTGGATTATTTGACTCTGTCAAGAGCCTCCGGCACTTTATCCGGGGGAGAGTCACAGCGGATAAGGCTTGCGACGCAGATTGGCTCAAGTCTGGTCGGTGTGCTTTATATCCTTGATGAACCGAGTATAGGTTTACATCAGAAAGATAATGAGAAGCTTCTTAAAACCCTTCGAAATCTTACTGATCTGGGGAATACGCTTATAATTGTCGAACATGATGCAGAAACAATGTATGCCGCAGACCACATCATAGATATCGGCCCGGGAGCGGGGATTCATGGCGGTGAAATAATAGCCGAAGGTGATATAAATGTGATCAAGGCATGTGAGAAATCTGTAACAGGGCAATATCTCACAGGTAAAAAAATGATAGAGGTGCCCAAATTCAGGAGAGAAGGAAACGGAGAATTCATCAGGGTGATTGGAGCGGCGGAAAATAATCTGCGTGATATAGATGTCAGTTTCCCTTTGGGGAAATTCATCTGTGTTACAGGTGTTTCGGGCTCGGGCAAAAGCAGCCTGGTGAATGAAATTATGCACAAGGGCCTTGCGGCAAAGCTCCATCGTGCCAAGGCAAAGCCCGGCAGGCATAAAGGTATTGAAGGTATAGAAAACATCGATAAAGTGATCGATATAGACCAATCTCCTATCGGAAGGACCCCGAGATCCAATCCGGCCACCTACACCGGAGTATTTACACCGATACGAGATCTTTTTTCTCAGCTTCCCGAGGCAAAACTGCGAGGCTATACGAAAGGAAGATTCAGCTTCAATGTTAAGGGGGGACGCTGTGAAGCATGCTGCGGAGACGGAATCATAAAAATCGAAATGCATTTTCTCCCCGACGTATATGTTCCGTGTGAGATTTGCAAAGGAAAACGGTATAACCGGGAAACATTAGAAGTTAAATATAAGAATAAAAGCATCTTCGATGTACTTGATATGAATGTTTCTGAGGCATTGGAGTTTTTTAAGAATATCCCTGTAATACAAAGACAGATACAAACACTTGAAGAGGTGGGACTTGGCTACATCAAGTTAGGGCAGCCATCGACCCAGCTTTCGGGAGGCGAAGCACAACGTATCAAGTTAGCATCCGAACTTTCAAGGAAAAGCACAGGCAAGACCATGTATATTCTTGACGAACCTACAACAGGGCTTCATTTCGCTGATATTGACAAACTGATCCAGGTTCTTAACAGGCTTGTGGATGCCGGCAATACGGTGGTTGTAATTGAACACAACCTTGATGTGATAAAAACAGCAGATTATATTATCGACCTCGGACCTGACGGCGGAAACAGAGGAGGCATGATAGTTGGAGAAGGCACCCCGGAAGAATTGGCAAAGCTTGTAAATTCATACACCGGAAATTTTTTAAAAAATGTTTTATGATATTTGAATCTATGATACAATATACAATTAACCGTAATTGAAGAAAAGGACGAGTGGAGGATATTACAAATGGTGGAACGGACTAACATGACCTTGCTTACAGATTTTTATGAACTGACCATGGCAAACGGTTATTACGAAAACGATATGTCCGACTATATTGCATATTTTGATATGTTTTTCAGGAAGATACCGGATGATGGCGGATTTGCAATTATGGCAGGCTTGGAGCAAGCGATCGGTTATCTGGATAATTTGGTTTTTGATGAGAGGGACATAACTTATTTGAGAGATAAGAGGATGTTCAGCGAAGGTTTCTTGGATTATCTCAGGGATTTTAAGTTTGAATGCGATGTATGGGCAATTCCTGAAGGAACTCCGGTTTTCCCGGGAGAACCGCTTGTTACGGTACGGGGACCTGTGATACAAGCTCAATTCATAGAAACTATTCTGCTTCTGGCAATCAATCATCAAAGTCTTATTGCGACAAAAGCTAACCGCATCGTTCGTGCGGCAAAAGGCCGCAGTGTAATGGAGTTTGGAACCAGAAGAGCCCATGGAGGTTCAGGCGCTGTCCACGGTGCCAGAGCCGCTTATATCGGCGGCTGTATTGGGACGGCTTGTGCTATTGCCGAACGCGACTACAAGATTCCTGCACTTGGAACCATGGCTCACAGCTGGGTCCAGATGTTTTCAAGCGAATACGAGGCGTTTAAAAAGTATGCTGAAATATATCCCGAAAACTGTGTGCTCCTTGTTGACACATATAATGTAATAAAGTCCGGTTTGCCGAATGCGATCAAGGTATTTAATGAAATGAAGCCCGCAAAGATGGGCATTCGTATCGACAGCGGCGACGTGACGTATCTGACAAAAAGAGCAAGAGCAATGCTGGATGAAGCCGGGCTGCAGGAATGTTCCATCGTGGTCTCAAACTCATTGGATGAATATATAATAAGAGAAGTTATAGGTCAGGGGGCATGTATTGACTCCTTCGGTGTCGGAGAAAGACTGATTACGTCTAAATCCGAACCTGTTTTCGGGGGAGTGTACAAGCTTGCGGCTCTGGAAAATGACGGAATTCTAGTTCCGAAGATGAAAATAAGTGAGAATGTCGAAAAGATAACCGGCCCGGGTTTCAAAACCGTATACAGACTTTATGACAAAGATACAGATAAAGCCATTGCGGATGTTATAACTTTAAACCACGAAAAGATACCGGACGGTGACGAATACGAGATATTTGATCCGCATATAATCTGGAAAAGAAAAAAGGTCTCGAATTTCTATGCGAAAAATATTAGGGTCCGGATTTTTGATAAAGGAAAACTGGTATATAAGCTTCCTGATATTGAGGACATAAGAAATTATTGCAAAGAACAGATAGATACTCTATGGGATGAGATGCTGAGATTTGAAAATCCCCATGAATATTATGTAGATTTATCAAAGGAACTCTGGGAACTGAAAACAAAGCTTATTGAAGAATATAAAGGATAATCGGACGAAAATAAATCCGGATACTAAAAAGGCAGGTGTTAGTGAATGAAATACGAATTTGAAATCACAAAGACAATGAATCCAAAACAAAAACCGGATCCCGACAGTTTGGAATTCGGAACGGTTTTTACAGACCATATGTTTATTATGCATTATTCAGAGG
Organism: uncultured Oscillospiraceae bacterium; assembly: GCA_964384725.1. Taxonomy (GTDB): domain Bacteria; phylum Bacillota; class Clostridia; order Peptostreptococcales; family Anaerovoracaceae; genus Anoxybacterium. The sequence continues at coordinate 68,138 of CAYLLJ010000005.1, forward strand.
GAAAGGGTTGGCATGACGGAAAAATCGTGCCCTACGCGCCGATCTCGCTGGAACCTGCAGCAGCGGTGCTGCATTATGCACAAGAAATGTTTGAGGGACTAAAAGCATATAAAACAAAGGACGGCAGAGTACTTTTATTCCGCCCGGATATGAATGCTAAGAGAACTACCGTAACAAACGACCGGATCTGCATACCGGCAATAGATGAGGATCTTTTTGTGGAAGCAGTCAAGGCAGTGGTTAAGGTAGATTCCGGCTGGATACCTGACAAACAGGGAACTTCCTTGTATATAAGGCCGTTTATTATTGCATCAGAAGCATTTTTGGGCGTACGTCCGGCAAAGGAATACATCTTTATGATCATCCTTTCTCCTGTCGGACCGTATTACAAGGAAGGTCTTGCCCCTACTAAAATCTTTGTTGAGGATGAGTTCGTCAGAGCCACAGTTGGAGGGACAGGCTACAGCAAAATCGGGGCAAATTATGCGGCCGCTCTGAAATCTCAGGAAAAGGCTCATGAACTCGGATATTCACAGGTTTTATGGCTGGATGGGGTTGAAAGACGATATGTGGAAGAGATTGGAACTTCCAATGCTTTCTTTGTGATTGAAAACGAAGTTGTCACCGCACCTTTGGAAGGGACAATATTACCAGGAATCACCAGAGATTCAGTGATCAGCTTATTAAAGCACTGGGGAATCGAGGTAAGAGAAAGAAGAATTACCATTGAAGAAATCTACAGATCATATGAAGAAGGGAAACTGAAAGAGGCATTTGCCTCAGGAACCGCAGCAGTTATATCGCCGGTAGGTGAGTTATGCTGGAAGAATAAGAAGATGGAAATCAACGGCAATGAGATAGGCCCCTTATCTCAAAAGCTCTATGATGAATTATCCGGAATCCAGCTTGGAAATATAGAAGACAAATTTGGATGGACTGTTGAAGTTTAGCCTTGTCTGATAAAGGAGAAAAAATGATGACAGGAGCAGATGCGATTGTAAGAAGCTTGGAAAACGAGGGGGTAGAAATTATCTTCGGATATCCCGGTGCAACGGTGTGCCCATTATATGATAAGCTTTCAAAATCAAATATAAAGCATATACTGGTTCGCCATGAGCAGCATGCGGGTCATGCAGCCAGCGGCTATGCCCGAATTAAACAAAGACCGGGTGTGTGTATGACAACCTCGGGACCCGGAGCCACAAACCTTATAACCGCACTGGGAACAGCCTATATGGACAGCATACCTTTAGTGGCTATCACAGGTCAGGTATCAAGCGAACTTCTTGGCAGAGATGTTTTCCAGGAAGCGGATATAACAGGAGCAGCGGAACCCTTTACAAAGTACAGTTATCTGGTAAAATGCGCGGATGATCTTCCAAGGATCATCAAGGAGGCGTTCCATATTGCATCGACAGGGCGCCCCGGACCCGTCTTGATAGATATCCCGGTGAATGTGCAGAATCAGAAGTTAGAGTATATCACGCCCGGAGAGGTGAATCTCCGAGGGTACAAACCGACTATAAAAGGTCATGCCGGGCAGATCAAACGGATTTGCAAGGCAATCAATAATTCGGAAAAACCACTGATTTGTGCGGGCGGAGGGATCTTTGCCGCAAATGCACAAAAAGAATTAATGCAGTTTGCTGAAATGATAAATATTCCTGTCGTATCGACCATGATGGGGATAGGTGCGATACCAACGGACCATCCTCTGTATGCGGGAATGTTGGGGATGCATGGAAAGAATGTCGCGAACCGGGCAATTTCTGAATCGGATTTGCTGATTCTCATCGGTGCCAGGGTTTCCGACAGAGCGGTTTTATTACCTGCAAATGTGGGGAAAAATACCAAAATTATTCACATAGATATCGACCCTGCCGAAATTGGGAAGAACTTGAGTACATTGATTCCTGTTGTCGGGGATGCAAAGCAGATACTTACCCAGCTTATGAGCGCACAGACTGAAAGAAAATCAGATGAATGGACAGATTTATTAAAATCAAAAAAATGTAAAATAAAAATTGATTATGACCCCAGGAAATCCGGAGTCAATCCGAAGAGTTTTGTTAACCTTCTTTCAGGAATGCTGCCAAATGATCATATATACTGTGCAGACGTGGGACAAAATCAGATTTGGTCTGCTGCAAATTGTCAGATCAGACTGGGGAGATTCCTGACATCAGGGGGTATGGGAACAATGGGATATTCCATTCCGGCTGCTATCGGAGCGAAATTCGCTGATCCTGATAAGACAGTCGTTGCCGTATGCGGAGATGGTGCCTTTCAGATGAATATGATGGAACTTGCCACCATCTGCCAGCACGGGGTGGACGTCAAGATCGTCGTCATGCGCAACAGGAAGCTG
>CAYLLJ010000005.1:70515-77787 GCA_964384725.1 uncultured Oscillospiraceae bacterium
AACATAATGTTGATATCAAAATAGTGGTAATGAAGAACAATAAGCTCGGCTTGGTTAAGGAGATACAGAGGAATTCCTATAAAGATAATGAAATTGCTGTAGATCTCACCGGGAGCCCGGATATTACCGCTATAGCCAAAGCTTATGGCATTCCCGCACGAAGCATAGACAGCATGGATGAGGCAGAGGAGGCTATTGCCGAAATGATCAGGCATAAAGGCACATATTTGCTCGAATGCACTGTTGATGAGAATGAATCGTCGATGTAAATTGGAGGATAGAAGTTATGAAACATGTGTTATCCGCACTGGTTAACAATGCACCCGGAGTAACGAGCAGAGTATCAGGGCTGTTCCGAAGGCGAGGATATAATATTGATTCCTTTATAGGAAGTTCTACTGAGGACGAGAGGTTTTCAAGGCTGACGATTGTGGTCCAGGGTGACGATATTGTTATAGCACAGGTGCTCAGCCAGCTGGAGAAACTTGAGGATATCATATCTATTGAAGATATCAGCCCTGAAAGCATGATAAGCAAAGTGCTTCTTTTTATCAAGGTGAAAGCAGAAGTTGCTGATCGTTTGAGTATCATCGTCGTTGCAAATGCATGCAACGCAAGAGTAATCGAAATGAGTAAAGATTATTTGATTCTCGAAGCACTGGATACAGAAGACAGGATCAGTGATATGATAGAAGTATTCAAGCCGTACGGGATTATAGAGCTGGTAAAAACAGGCGTAGTAGCCATGAAGAGGTAATTTTGAAATGAAACATACAATCTCGGTATTAGTAGAAAACAAAGCAGGCGTTTTATCCCGGATTTCAGGACTGTTTGCAAGAAGAGGCTTTAATATAGACAGCCTTGCAGTTGGCACAACGGAAGACAAAAACATATCAAGAATCACGCTGTTAGTGGAAGGTGACGATTATATAGCCGAACAGGTTACTAAGCAGCTGAACAAACAGATTGACGTCATCAAGGTGAGAAAGCTGAACCAGGATGAAATCACCAGACGTGAGCTTGTTCTGGTCAAGGTTAAGATGTCGTCTGCACAAAGAGGCGAAATAATTGATATCGTAAAAATCATGCAAGGGCAAATCGTAGATATATCACATACGACCCTTACAGTTGAACTATGCGACAGGCCGGATAAAATCGACATTCTCATTGAACTGCTCTCCCATTACAATATAATAGAAGTAGCAAGAACCGGAATCATTGCACTGCAAAAGGGAGCAGAGTCTGTATAAAATACGGGAAGTGTGTGAAAACACTTCCCGTCTAATATTAGCCATCCAATTTGTAAAGCAAATTGCCGGCAAATTTATAATATGTCCGGTTATTAAATCCGGTTGTTATCTTTGGCTGCTTGCGCCCAGCACGTTCTTGATTTTATGCTGAACCATTTTTTGGATCGCATCTCTTCCCGGTCCGAGATATTTTCTGGGGTCAAATTCCGACGGCTGCTCAGCAAAGATCCTTCTGATCTCAGCGGTCATGGCAAGTCTAAGGTCCGTATCTATATTAACCTTGCAAACACCATATTTTGTAGCTGTCCTGATCATTTCCTCCGGAACACCTTGCGCACCGGGAATGTTACCGCCATACATATTGCAAAGCTCAACGAATTCAGGCAATACGGTCGATGCTCCGTGAAGAACCAACGGAGTGTCAGGAATTAGCTTACTGATTGTCTGAAGCCTTTCAAAATCAAGATAAGGGTCACCCTTAAATTTATAAGCGCCATGGCTTGTACCGATTGATATAGCCAACGAATCAACTCCTGTTCTTTCAACAAATTCAGCCGCTTCATCCGGATCCGTAAATGTTGCAGAACGGGCATCAACCTTTATATTGTCTTCTATTCCGGCAAGCTTTCCAAGCTCCGCTTCCACTACAACGCCCTTTGCATGAGCATATTCGACAACCTGCCTTGTTAATGCGATATTTTCTTCAAATGGATACTTGGATCCGTCGATCATAACGGATGTAAAACCGTCGTCAACACATTTTCTGCATATGTCAAAATCCTCGCCGTGATCAAGATGTAATACTATATCCAAACCGGAGTCTTCAATTGCAGCTTCAACAAGTTTAATCAGATAAACCGGTTTTGCATACTTCCTTGCACCTGCTGATACCTGCAGAATAAGCGGTGCATTTTCAATCTTTGCAGCATCAACAATACCCTGGATGATTTCCATGTTGTTTACATTGAAAGCACCAACTGCATAATCACTTTTCAATGCTTTTGCAAACATTTCCTTCGACGTAACTAATGCCATAATAAATCCCTCCTGTTCATTGTGTTTATTATACCCCAAACAGAAGCGGATGCATACCATTTTTGCTTTCACGATGATCTGTGCCGCTATTTATCAATATTATTATTACTATTTTCGGAAAGCAGAGATAGAATCGGTTCCATGTTGCTCATAAGTCCTTTCATATCACCAAGTCTTTGTACTCCTGAGAGAGTCTTTGAAAGAGAGTCAATTTGCCTGGTGGATTTGCTGTTGTACAGCAGCCCGCGAACAGCATCAAGTGATTCCTGGATACGTTCGATAGAATTGCTTTTATCCATAGGAACACCTTTTAACTGATTAAGGTGGTTTATCTTTTCTAATGTGTTTGTCATGTTATGTAGTTTGTCAAGTATCAATTCCATTTGAAAAGTGTTAAAATACGTGGGATCTTTAATTTGGGGTATGCCCGATTTACCTACAGTACGCGGCGCTAAAGGCGAAGAACGCTTCTCCTGTGAGCCTTGAGACATCAATAATAAAATGATCGGAATCAAAGCAGGATTCATTATGTACCTCCATTCAAGACAAGCACTTGCAAAATTCCACTTAAGAATCAGTCATTTGCAGGCTCGCTTAAGTTAGTATTCAAATCGACATGAAAAGAAATAACAAATTTATAGTTGTAGATTTATACTGCATAATATGAAAATAACTTGCTGTTTGTGCATATATTATAATAGTGCGGCGATCATATCCATTTGTCCGCACCATTGAAACGCGCATAGGTAAGAAAATTTTTTACAGCCAAAAATTTTCTACGGAGGCGTTATAACGATGCAGAACAGGAGGGTTTTATGAATATAAATGACAAACGATTGATGGACATGGCGGAACAGCTTGGTTTTGGTAAAAAATCATCAAAGGCTGAAGGAGTTGCTGATCTGGCTGATAAATACAAAGGAAAAAGCGATCAGGAATTGATCGATGAAATAATGAAAGTTAAAAGAACCATCAAAAAAGACAAGGTTCAATATGAGAAACAGATGAAAGCAATCAAGGCCTTGGGGGCTATGATGAGCGGAGAACAGAAAATCAGATTAGAAAAACTAATCCGATTATTGGAATCTGATGACTGACTAAATCATTTAGTTAAAATGGATACCACCTCGGCAGGTGTTGCATCGGAGGGGATAATGAAGGTTCCGGCCTGGAGTTTCCCTTCCGCACCTGCTGCGGCTACCGCGTTATAAAACCCCTGTCTGGATTCAAACAATCCGATTCCGACAAGGATATCGGCTATTTTTTCTCCCGTAGCTCCATATTCTATGTAAACGGAATAGTTCGTAAGTTCAGGGCTTCCAGCTCCTTCATTCCCGGAAGTGCCGCTGCCGTCTCCAGGATTTTGCTGATTCATTCCTGCTTCCGTGGTTCCCTGCGGATCTACAGTTGTGATATCATTATCAGGATCGGTAATTGGCGGGTTTTCCGCATAATTGGTAGGGATATTTTCTTCTTCAGCCTGAAATTCCTCATGAATATCAGATGGATATGCCAGAATGGTATCGATATGACTAATTATTACAAAAGCGGCAATGACCACTATTACTAAGGCTACCAGAACATCATTAAGATCATAAAAAATGTCTTTTATTTTTTTCATCGCAAATTCCCCCTGCAAGCAATGTATATCTCTATTATCGACTTGTCGATTTTTATCGTCTTTTATATTAATTTACCACAATTACTATACAAAGACAAACTGAAACACCTCTGAAATTATTAAGTTTTGTTTACATAGTATATTTCGGATATTCTATGATGTATAATCGACTTAGCATTCCGGGCGGTATGAAGCTGATAAAAACATATATTATAGATGGTGGCAGATGATAAATATAACCATTACCGAAAATGAAGAAAATCAAAGGCTGGACAGGTTCTTAAAAAAATATTTTAAGAATGCCTCTTTGAGCTATATCTATAAGCTGATCCGTAAGGATGTCAAGGTAAACGGGAAACGTGCGGCAATTGAAACACTCCTTGCAGCCGGTGACGAGCTTATCATCTACATTGATGAAGATGAGGCGAAATCATTACAGGAAAGGAAAAGCAGTATTCATGCGAAAAAACAATTCCGTATTGCCTATGAAGACGAAAATGTTATAATCGTAGAAAAGCCTTTCGGGCTATTGGTTCATGGTGATAAAACAGAAAAGAAGAATACCCTTGCAAACCAGGTGATCGGCTATTTAATCGAAAAAGGAGATTACTCTCCCGGAAATGAAAAAACATTTGTGCCTTCTCCGGTGAATCGATTGGATCGCAATACCACCGGCCTTGTCATCTTCGGGAAAAACAATAAATCCTTGCAAAGCTTGAATCAGATGATTCGCGAGAGGGGATATATAAGAAAGTATTATCTAACCATCGTTCATGGGGAATTACGAAAAAACCTTCAATTAAAGGATAGAATGGAAAAAGATGAAAGAGCCAATAAGACTTTAGTAACATCCTTGGAATCAGATGAAGGCAAGATTATGGAAACCTTAGCAAAACCATTGAAAGCGGAAAGAGGATACACTCTTATAGAAGTTGAATTGATTACGGGACGTACACATCAAATTCGTGCTCATCTTGCAAAAGCAGGTTATCCCGTGATTGGCGATGTAAAATACGGAATAAAGGGAAAGAATAAGAAAATAGAAAAGGAATTTCATTTAACCACGCAGCTGCTGCATGCCTATAAGCTTTGCTTTGATGGAGGAGTCAAACCGCTAAATCATATGAAGGGACTGGAAGTAAAGGCAGATTTGCCAGCAAATTTTGAGGCGATTGCAAATAACCTGTTTGGGGCGGCTGAACGATAAATAGTAAGAATCAGTGGACAAAAGAGAGTAATTTAATGAATAAAATATACATAAAAGAGATAAAAGAATGGATCAAGGATATAATAATTGCAATTATAATAGCAGTGATTATCTTGCAGTTTATCAAACCGACATTTGTGAGAGAGACATCGATGCTCCCCACATTGCAGGAATTCAATTTCTTGTTTTTAAGCAAGCAGGCCTATAACTTCGGGGAACCTGAGCGAGGAGATATTATAGTATTTCATACCGATTTGAAAACATCAGAAGGTGATGAAAAGATGCTTATAAAAAGAGTCATAGGGTTGCCAGGAGATACTATACATATCAAAGACGGTCAGGTTATGATCAATGGCGAAGTGTTGGATGAACCTTATACAAAGGAGCCTTTCACTTCAGGATATGTGGAGGGTAAGGTGATAGCAGACAACAGTCTGTTTGTTATGGGTGACAATCGCCAGAACAGTATCGACAGCCGTGATCCGAGCATTGGACTTGTGGAAATCGACGATATTTACGGTAAAGCCGTGTTCCGGTTATATCCATTTAACGAAATAGGATTACTGAATTGACGTACGCTTTAAAAGGTTGAAAGAGTATAGGGAAATAAGGGGATTAAAGAAACAATATGAGGAAGACGATATTTGAATTTGCGAAAACGATCATCATTGCATTTATTATAGCGCTTGTAATAACAACGTTTATCAAACCGACGTTAGTAAAGGGATACTCTATGTACCCTACAATCGAGCCTTATAATTATCTGATCGTAAACAGAATACCCTACATTACCGGAGAGCCTTCTCATGGCGATATAGTTGTATTTAAAGCACATATATACAGCGACACCGGAGAGGAAAAAGATCTTATAAAAAGGATCATCGGGATGGAAGGTGATGTTATAGAGATTAAAGACAGCGTTGTATATCGGAACGGGGAAGCATTGGAAGAGGATTATATCTACGGAGGGGTTACACCTGGAGATATGGCTCCGCTTATTGTTGATGAAGGATACATTTTTGTGATGGGCGACAATAGACCGAACAGTCTCGACAGCAGAGATCCCAGTATCGGAGAAGTTGCAGTTGCGGACATTTTGGGCAGGGTAGATCTCAGGCTGTTTCCATTTGACCAGATCGGCCTGATAAACAGTGATAAAAATAAAGAATAGATGTTTAAAAGCATGGGTTGGAATCTATAGGTGTATAATGAAACAGAAAAAGATACTGGCGAACAATAAAAAGGCCAGACATGATTATTTCATAGAGGAAGTTTACGAGGCCGGGATGGCACTGACAGGAACAGAAATCAAGTCAATGCGTCAAGGAAGGCTGAATATAAAGGAAAGCTTTGCCAGGATAGAAGGTAATGAGGTCGTTCTATACGGAATGCACATCAGTCCTTATGAGCAGGGTAATCGCTTTAACGTGGATCCGCTGCGGCCAAGAAAACTGCTGCTGCACAAACAGGAAATCCGTAAGCTTATCGGATACACCACTCAAAAGGGTCTGACTCTTGTCCCCCTTAACGTATATCTCAATGAAAAAGGTTTGGCTAAAATTGAAATAGCAGTAGCTCGAGGAAAGAAACTTTATGATAAGCGGGATGACATTGCAAAGAGAGATTCAGAAAGAAGAATTCAGCAGGAAACCAAAAGTCGAAATTTCAGGCAATGAAAATAGTCGTTTGAACTAATATAAGTGTGTAAAATATTACTGCTGTTTAAAAACAATGCAGTGTGGTATTATAAATATGTGACATAAATCTAAAAATGTAAGTAACAGTGCATTACAAAAATCATAAAATGCATTTTTAACAAGTATGGGGGTGTAAAGGTTTCGACGGGGGTGTAGAAGCCGGATAAGCGAGCCGTAGTTGCCTAGTCTACGTTAAAAGAGGCACGTTTAAAATAAACGCTAAAAATAACAACAATTACGCTTTAGCTGCATAGTCAGCAACCGCTAAGCGGTGCGTCGTCAGCCCTCATTCACCTGTAGGTGAGGAATCTGGCGTCGATTATACAGGAAAACTCCGTGTAAGCTCCTGGTAGCACGGGGGACCAACAGGATAGCCAAGGACAGAGCCTGCTAACGGGCGCTGTAAGAAGCGAAACAAATAAAACATTAGCTGCGCTCGGAGAAAGTCTTGTGGAAATGCTT
>CAYLLJ010000005.1:77797-81766 GCA_964384725.1 uncultured Oscillospiraceae bacterium
GCCAAAATGTCCCCATCGGGGTGTAGCGCAGTTTGGTAGCGCGCTTGGTTCGGGACCAAGAGGCCGCGAGTTCGAGTCTCGCCACTCCGACCAAAAACAAAAGGTAAAAAAGATTTATTGGTATCAAGTCCAGTAAATCCGCGCCTTTCGAGGGCTTTCACTGTGAAAAGTGGAAGCTCTTTTTTCATAGATTTATTGGAGTAAAAGCTTCACTCTGAGGGGACTTAAACCTGCAAGTAAAAGCATTTAGGAGTGGCGCCCTTTTTTAGAGCACAGCAAAATGAAAAAGGGCGCTACCTAAAATCCAATCAAATAACAAATTGGAATTGCCAAAGGGCGCTGATTTTACGGCTGATTAAAAGCCGATTGAAGTCAGCGCCCTTTTTGTGAATCATCAGAAAAGGAAGAAATCAATATGAATAAAAACTTCTTCACGGAGCTTTCCCGTGTCCTTGCAGAGCATGGCATTCAGACAGCTCCCCCGGAGAGGAACACACTGTCAATTCTGTTGAGCATCTCCCCGCCTGCCGTGTGCAGTCTGGCGGAGATATGTGCATATTCCCCGCTGACCTCCGCTCCACTGAAGCAGGTGAGCTGTACCACAAAGTAGCGCCCTTTTCAGCCATCGCACAGGATAAACAGGAGGCATACGAAAGACAAACCCAACAATTTAATATGTAAAGCAAAGAGCCGGAGAACCGGGACGCGAAAGCGTCTCTATTCTCCGGCTCTTTTTGCGTTTCTGGAAAGGAGACTCATGCTGGTACGATATAAGAAAAATAGGAAAAACGCCTGTTACGATTCGGACTCACTCGTAACAATAGGCAGGATACAGCCTGCGGAACGACCTCGCGGTCCGTTCAAAAGCTGCGGCAACTGCCCATATCCCTCCCACGGATTTATTTGCTACAGCTCTGAGGGCGATTGCCTCAGAACCGATATGGAGAAAATCCACCGAAAAAAAGGAAAGGAGAAAACCGATGTTAGAAATGAAACTGCGAAGGCATGACGCCCCTTCCTATCGCACGGCGGTCATCGTCTTTCCTGCCGCCGAGCCGGATTTGCAAAAAGCGATGGATGAAATCGGCGTTGGCATCACGGTCGAAAAGCTGTGTATGGTCGATGCCGTCAGGGATGATCACGGAGGGTTGCAGGCTCTGGTGGGTACGCTGGTCAATGCCGATGAGGTTCAGTATCTCGCCAAGAGAATGGACAGCTTTGATAAAAACGAACTAAACACCTTTTATGCGGCGGCAGAGCAGGAAAAGCTGACCGAGATCAAAGACCTCATTAACCTCACCTTCAACCTCCACTGCTATGTGCTGATTTCCGATTTCTCCGATGTTTCCGCTATCGGACAGAAATATGAGCTCTGCCGCAGAACGGCAATCCCCATGGATGAGATGAAGAACACAGATTTTGAATCCGTGGGAAAAAAGCTCTTAAGCGGCAACAAAGGAACGGTCACAAACTATGGCGTTTTGTATCCCACCGGCAACACACCGGAGCAGATATATAACGGCGAGCAGTTTCCGGAATATCATTGGCGAAGTGATGATGCGGCGACCGTTACCTTGGAATACGGCAATTACCATAGCGGCATCAAATATGAATACCTCTATCTGCCCTGCTGGGAGGCAGAGATTGACAAGACCATAAACCGCCTGGGACTGAGCTCACCTGAATTCTGCGCCACTCATCTGGATTTTGATGGTATGAGCGAACAGGTCTATCAGATTTTTACAGAGGACTACCCGCTGTCCAATCATCTCTATACCCTGAACAATCTGGCAAGGAGCTATAGGGGGTTTGACAGGCAGGCGCAGGCTGATTTCCATGCGATTGCGCGGCTGGCGCAGCCTAAAACGCCGGAGGATGTGGCGATGCTTGCGGACAACTTCTATGAATTCACCGTGGTGGCCGGACTCAAAACCCCCAAGGACTATGGCAGATACATGATCATAGATTCCGGACGCTACGATTTTGATGAGAATCTGGAGGAATACATTGATTTCCAAGGATATGGGGAACACCGCATCCAAAACGAAAACGGTAGCTTCACCGATTACGGCTACATCGCATACAGGGGCTGTACGCCTGCCGTAGAGGAACTGCTCAGACAGAATGATTCGCAGGGAATGCAGATGGGAGGAATGCAGTTATGATTACACTTCACATTACCCGTTCCGGTGATTATGAGGGTGTGTACCTCCCGTTGCCATCCACTCCAGCGGAGATTGGCGAGACGTGGGCCTATCTGGACAGCATCAGTGATGATGTTGCCTCCACCCGCATCATCGGAGCGGTCAGCAATGTGTGGTGCATCGGGCAGTATCTGAAAAGCGCAGATATAAACGGTTCGGAGCAGTTTACAAAGCTGAATCGAATCGCAGAAATCATCGCCAGCCTGAACCGTGACGAGTGCCGCATATTTGAAGGTGCTCTGAACGCCGAGTCCGTGAATAGCTTAGATGATGTAATCGCCATCGGAGAGCGCCTGGCTCAATATCTGCTGGTTTCAGAGGTGAGCACAGACCGTGAGTTGGGCGTTTATCTTGTGGAAACAGGTGTGATGCTCTTTGACGAGAGTGTACAGCCTTATTTGGATTATACGAAAATCGGCATCGAATATTATGCGAGTCATGGTGGTTCTTACACAGCCGGAGGTTACGTGCTCAGGCGGGACAGCGCGGAGCAGGCATTGCAGGACGTTGTCGATGCCCACCAGAACAGGCAGACACTCGGCGGCATGGAGATTGCATGAGAGGTGAACGATGGAAACGGATTTAACAAAACGGATCAAAGCCCTGACCCATCATTACCGGCCAAAGCTGAATACCCAAAAGAGAACCATAAGATGGGCAGATGAAGTGTGGACTCCCACAGGGATTGTGGACAGCATCCGCTTTGAGGACTATTACGAGGACGAGGAATACCTCTGCAGACTTCTGGATTCACCGTCCCGATTAGAGCCACGGTATGGAAATGAGATAGTGTAATCTTTGTTGGCATTTGATGTAGCTTTTCTATAAAAACTGTGGCATTGTGTTGTGCTTGAGGAGGTGCATAGAATGGAGCAATGGAAAGAATCCCTGCAGACTGCGCTGGACGAGCGCTTTGATGCGGCGTTTGCGGAACTGATGGAATCTAATGCCGATGTCAGGGAAGCAGTCAAGCAGCAGCGGGATGTATCGGTGCTGGTGAAAAATCATCCCAAATATGATGCCGAGCTAAAACAACTGGTGGGCGCATATTTTGAAGCCATGCAGCTTCTGCTGGGAGAGCATGGTCAGCATTTGTACATTCAGGGTGCTAAGGACTGCGTGTCAGTTTTAAGAGAACTTGGCGTAATCAAGTAGCACAGACAAGAATGTCTGCGCTTTTTTAGACCCCAACATCAAAACAGGGCCGTTTCCCCAACAGGAGTCGGCCTTGTTTTTTGCGCCATTTTTGCCTTCCTTTCCGGGGAAACGGCCGGAAAGGAGCAGCCATGCAAAAAGAGCAGCTTGCGGAGTATCTGCACCGATATCATCTCGGCGCAGAAAACGCCGTCATAAGCAGGGCGCTGGAACACACACTGCGCATTTCAGGCAAGGAGCTGCGGGATCTTGTCAATGCCCTGCGCCGTGAGGGTATCCCCATTGCCAGCGACCAAAGCGGTTATTTCTATGCGAAAACCGAAGCGGAAGTGCGGATGACCATTCGGCACATGAGAAACCGCATCAGCGGAATCAGCGCCGCCATCGCGGGACTCAGGCGTTCCCTCACGGCATTTGACGATACGCAGATGCGTCTGCCGCTGGAGAGGGGTGATGATTTCTGAACAGCTTTATGTCATGGATCGGTGGCAAGAAATCCCTGCGCGAGCTGATTGTCACGCTTTTCCCTCTCTATTACGAGCGGTACATTGAGGTGTTCGGCGGGGGTGGCTGGGTGCTTTTTCATAAGCCTCCGGGCAATGACTTTGAG
>CAYLLJ010000005.1:81776-82032 GCA_964384725.1 uncultured Oscillospiraceae bacterium
GGTCTTTTGGTCAACCTGTACCGCTGTGTTCGGGAAAAGCCCCAGGAGCTGATGGAAACTCTGCAATATGTACTCAATTCCCGTGAGGATTTTGAGTTTGTGAAAAATGCCCTTGCCCGTGACAGTCCTGCTTCCGATGTGCAAAAGGCAGCATGGTTCTACCAGCTCATCCGCTACAGCTATGCGTCGGGGCTTACCAGTTACGGCAGCCAGCCCCACGATATCCGCAGCAATTTCCCTCTCATTGAGCAGGCCC
>CAYLLJ010000006.1:0-27811 GCA_964384725.1 uncultured Oscillospiraceae bacterium
CGTGCGTTTTATAAAGAGGAATACCTAAAGGTTAAGGAACGCATAGATGAAAAGTCCAAAAAGATCCAAGACGAAATATCAATTTGCGACCCGTTACTGATACTTAAATTTGCTAAAGATATGGCAGCTAAGAGTCCATGATCTGGAAGATAGTGGTTTGTGTATGTCAGAATGGTGCTGAGAGAAAAACATACCGGTCAGCACAATGGGATACAGAACTCACCGCTCGGGTCGCTCTACAGCGTTGCCCTATCCTGTGAGTGAGAAAAAGCAATATTAGTATGTTCAATTTATATGTATTATGCTATGCTATTATTAAGGGAAGCAGGTAATATTGATGAAAAAACGGATTGTTTTTTATATTGGGTGGGATGTTTTATTTGTAATATACATATATCTATATTCTGCGATTGGAATCCGTATTAGAGAATACTCGAGTAAAACATTTGACAATCTCCCTATTGTATTTTTACAGCCATTATTGTTAATTATAGCTGGCGCAATCATTGGCTGGTTGATATTCGTAAGCAATCGATACCAATTTACCATAAAGCAAGCTCTTTTAGAATTGGTTATTATTGGAATTCCTGCTCTTTATCTGGCAACGATATTAGCAACGCCTTACCTTATTTGCTTAGTTACGGGATATCAAGAAATAAGATACTATACTCCACTGATGCTTAGCAACAGTACAACTCCTATAATTATTGGGAGCATAGTTTTTGGGTATGAGCTATTTATCTTTATGATTAGGATTATAAAATGTAAGCAGGTAAAAAAAATACCCGCACCCCCATCTGAATAATGTGCTTTTACTTTTTTTATTTCTCAAATTAATTAAAACTTAAGATGGTAAATTGCCTTTTAAACCGTGGTTTATTATTTTGCAAAACATAAATTACCTTTCAAAATAACAACCATGTAACCTTTGTAATCAAAGGGTTTTCTATATTGTCTGCCGATAATCAGTATTGGCTCGATAAGGGATGGATCAAGCGTTAATTATTACCGGTAAAGTGAAGGAGAAGGCATATGAAATCTTATAGGAAGGTATTAACCTATAATACAAAGGCAAGAAGAGCGTTTATAAATATTACGCCTCAAATACAAGCTTGTCTGAATGAGAGCGGTATTAAGGAGGGACTTTTACTATGCAATCCTATGCATATAACAGCCAGTGTTTTCATAAATGATGACGAATCCGGGCTGCATAAGGATTTTGAAACCTTCTTAGAAAAACTTGCTCCTGAAAAGCCTTATAACCAGTATTTCCATAATGGATATGAAGATAATGCTGATGCCCATCTGAAAAGGACAATTATGGGAAGGGAAGTTGTAGTAGCCATAACTGAAGGGAAGTTAGATTTTGGGACATGGGAGCAGATATTCTATGCTGAATTTGATGGGAAAAGGGAGAAAAGGATATTAATAAAAATCATAGGAGAATAGCATAGCCCGTGATCGTTGTCTTGAAAAAATAAACTAAATTAAAGAAAATACATACTCAGGGCTAAAAAGGTCCTGAGTATGTATTTATTGGTGGTTCGTAAAGGTTAAATTCCCTATTCTGACAAAGAGATATAACTATTTCAACGCGTTGAGACCTGCCACATGACCAAATGTCAGAGCAGGACCAATGGTACCTCCGCCGCCCCAATATGCATTTGCTGCGGGAGAGGCTATACAGTTTCCTGCCCCATACAATCCTAAAATAGGCTTGTCATCCCATCCTAAAACTTGTGCCTTATTGTTGATGACAGGCCCCCCGTTGGTGTCTAAGGTTCCTGCTCCCAAAATAATTGAATAGTAAGGACCTTTATTGCTGATGGGATACATGGTGTAGTTTTTGCTCCCCTTTGGAGGCCATTCAGTGCCCGGTACAGTTGGAGGATAGGTTGTCCATTCTTTGTCATAATCAAATTCCCCTCGATGGAATTCGCCGTCTTTTCCGCTCTCAGCGTAGCCATTAAATTTCTCAACCGTCGCCTTTAGGTTTTCCTTAAATTCGTCAGCCAACGTAAAGCCGCCGGTATAATCAGAAATCTTTACAAGCCTTTTGGAAATTTCACCTGCTAAATCATCAAGAGAATCCGCCTTAATCATGTATGAAGGCAATTGATCCCCTTGTATGGCGAATGGGGGAAAATCATTCCATAGAGTAGCTGTACGATGGTCATAAATAGCAAATAAAAGCATGTTCTTCCATTCGGCGCGTTCCGGGTCCCATTCAAAATGAACCATTGTTCTGTCGTTATAGTTGCGCTTTTCATTCATTACACGCTTACCGTATCGATTGACTTCAATAATGCTATCTCCCACGATGAAAAATGCGTTATTGGATCCTCCCGGCTCTGCAATAACCCCCTCCACCACGGATTGTGACCGGAATGCACCGTTCATATTGCCTAATTTGCATCCGATGGAACCGGCCATCCTTATAAAGTCGCCAGTATTGGTCGGCGCAGAACAGCCCCCAAAATGGGGACCCCTCTGGAAGTGAAGCATAAGATTGGGGTTATGTGAATACCCGCCGCTTCCAAAGATCACGGCTTTTCGGGCTTTAAAGGATTGAATCTCGTTTCCGTTTACTTTAACGTCAAGACCGGTCACTTTACCATTCTCTTGCAGAATTTTAACTGCCTCATGATTTTCAAGTATTTTTATTCCATTTTCATTTGCCCATGCCGCTAATTGATTAATAAGGGCATAGCCATATCCAATTTCTCCTTGGGGGTTTTGGGCAAATAAAATGCGGCCGCGAATTCCTTTATTTTCAGGCAGATGGTCTTGGTAGTCGACTTGTGTTTTACCCAACCAGTTAATTTGCTCAGTACTTTTCAATGCACCGCAGGAATGCAAAAAATCCACTGCATTTGAAGCATTGTCATACATTGCTTCAATAAGTTCAAATTCATTTTTGGGCAAACCGTACCGGTCAGCTTTTACATTATAAAGATGAGGATAGGAATAACGAGCCATATATTTCATTGCATCTTCTTTATTATCCTGAATTCCTCTTTGCCGCTGCAGGCTGTTGTTTGGAATCCAGTAACCGCCGCCGGAACGGATGGTTGTTCCTCCAGCCATGGATCCTTTCTCAAGCATGATGACCTCTGCTCCATTTTTTCGGGCTGTAATCGCAGCTGAAAATGCGGCGGCTCCTGTTCCAACAACAAGAACGTCTGCTTCATAAGCAGAGTATGGATTGCTGCCTGAAACAGATGAGCTTTGTCCGTCGTCAAGATTTGCGGTTATTAATACAAATTTTTCTTTTGGGGCTCCACATTGGGGGCATTTTTCAGGGGGGTTATCACCTACATGTATATAACTGCAAACTAAACATTTCCATTTTTTCATTACCTATTCCCTCCATATTTTCAACACTTTTTACATTATCTTTTTGGTTGATACATCTATGTCAGTAATAGGTAATAAATACCTCATTATGTTGCTTCTAAACAAAATCAAACCGGCGGATTACAAATACCCCAAGAAATATTGAACTGCTAAGCTTACAAAAGCAATTCCTGTCCAGCAACAGAAGCCCATAAAAATCGGCTTGCCGCCTGTCTTAATCAGCTTTACAAAATTTGTATTCAAGCCGATAGCCGACATGGCCATTATAATACAAAATTTACTTAACTCCTTGATTGGAGCTGTTATTTGTGCAGGCAGATTGAATACCGTGGTAATTATAGAAGCAAGAACAAAGTACAGTATAAAGAATGGGAAAATTCTCTTTAAGCTTACTTTTGAATCAACAGATGTTTCTTTCTTAGTATGGATGAATGCCAGCATTAGTGTGATTGGAATTATAGCTAAAGTTCTGGTTAATTTGACTATAACGGCATCATTCAGCGCATTGCTTCCGTGTATCCCATCCCATGCAGCAGCAGCAGCGGTAACTGATGAAGTATCATTCACAGCTGTTCCCGCGAAAAGACCGAAGCCTTCGTTTGAAAGACCGAGCATACCGCCGAGGGTCGGAAATATCAACGCCGCTATAACATTGAAAAGAAAAATAACAGAAATTGATTGAGCAATTTCTTCATCACTTGCACCAATGACAGGTGCTGCGGCAGCGATTGCAGAACCGCCGCATATCGAAGAACCGACGCCTATAAGCGTCGAAACCCTCGAAGGTACTTTCATAGCCTTGTAGATAACATATGCAATTATAAGCGAAGCTGAGATGGTAGCAATAATGATGGGTAAAGATTGCTTGCCTTTTGATAGTATATCCGTAAAATTCAGGCCAAATCCAAGTAAGATGACTGAAAATTGCAGTATCTTTTTAGACGTTAATGTGATGCCGGGCAGGAAAGAATCGTTTTTTCGAATAAAATTTGCAACAATCATTCCAATTAAAATGGCAAATACCGGACCGCCGATTACAGGCAAAAGCCGGCCTAACAACCAGGATGGAATGGCAATACAAATACATAATAAAATACCCTTCCAAGATTCCTTTATAAAGCCCATAATATTCCTACCTCTTTAAATGTGATTAATAATTCCCAAAAGAAACGAACCCAATCCGTGAAGGCTTATGCGGGTTCTTCTTCATCAATAGATTATCATAAAATTATAATAACTCAAACACTAATGTTACATGCTATAATCATGATAATATTAGTGGAAAGGCAAATGACAATGAATAAAGAAACAAGTGATGCATTGAAAGAAAAGATCATTTCGGAAATTTGTGATTTCCCAAGAAGGTATTCAGATGAATTTAGTGTTGCTATAAAATGGGGTATTCCACTGGTTGGATTTGCAAATGCTTCACACCCATATATTTTGTCTTTAAAAGAAATTATCAGCCCCCTCCATTCTATGCCGACGGATGTGCTTGACGACGCATTGACAGTTATAGCTTACTATTTACCTTTTACGAGGGATCTGGCTAAAACAAACGAAAGGACTGGAAGACTGGCTTCTCCGGAATGGGCATCAGCCTATGAACATACTAATGCAATGTTTAGACTTCTTAACACTCATCTTATTAAATATATAGGTGATATTGGATATAAGGCCGCAGTCTCAAAAGAGGCTTCTACATTTAATCGGGAAAGGCTTATTAGCAATTGGTCGCATAGACATTTTGCTTATGCTGCGGGTCTTGGGACTTTTGGATTGAATAATATGCTCATTACAAAAAGTGGGTGCTGCGGAAGATACTCTACAATAGTTACAAACATAGATGTCGAACCGGATATTCCATTGCAAGAGGAACTCTGCCTGTTTAAGAAGAATGGGAGTTGTGGTATTTGCATGAAAAGATGTCCCATGGGGGCATTAAGTGTTTTGGGATATGAACGGCAGAAATGTTATTCATTATTAAGGGAAAATGCGAGAATATATACAGAATTCGGCAGCTCCTATGTAGCCGGTGCTGGCGAAACGACTAATAGTGAGGGAAGCGAAGTGTGCGGAAAATGTGTAACATCTTCACCCTGTGCCTTTTGGAAATTGAAGTAACATATTTCATATACCTTCTCGATTTTTCCGTCTGAATATTCCTTCGGCAAATACTGCACCGCCTATAACAAATACTGCACCTAAAATCTGTGTTGGCTGTAGTATTTCCTTTAAGAACAAGACGGAGAAAGCAACAGCCGAAAGAGGCTCTAAATAGCCTAAAATAGCGACCGTTTGTACGGGCAGGTTACCGATAGAAGAAAAATACAGGTAACAACCAATCCCGGTATTGAGCAGTCCGAGTATGAGTATTGGAAGCCAATCATCTTGAGAGACTTGAATGACAAAACCCTGTCGAAAGCCCAAGAAAATAGCTACAGTCAAAAAACTGACAGTTAGCTGAAGAACTGAATTTCTTATCCCTGTTATGCTATGACCTTTCTTATTGAAGATCACCATAAAGGCATACATGACGGCAGACATAACTCCGCAAAAGAGCCCCCAGGATGTTTTCCCATCGTAAATCGCCTGTATATTTATGAGCAGAATTCCACAGAGTACAGCAACAAATCCTAAAACCTTGGGCAGGGTGAATCTTTCCTTAAACAGCAGCGGAGAAAGAACCATTACAATTACCGGACCGCAGTAATAGGCAAGTGATGCGATACTGACACCTACTTGCTGATAAGCCTCGTAGAGGAACATCCAGCTTACACCCATTGCGACACCTGAAATAACGAGATAAATCAGGTGCCGTTTGTTTTTTGTAATGTCAAATCTATTTCCGGTCAATTTAAACAATGATATGAGCAATAAACTGCCTATCAATGTGCGCAAGAAGACTATCTCATAGCTTGTAAGTGAAATATAGCTTGCAACTATGCCGTTTGATCCAAATAGTAAAAGAGCCGATATGTATTTAAGATAGGATGTTTTGTATATTGACTGTTCCACATAAGTTCTCCCATATTGTAAAAATTATGGGTTTAGTATATCATGACTATATAAATCACAAAAGCGAATATTTATCATGTTATAAATGATAAAATCAGATGCAAGGAGAGTGTGCAGGCATGAATATGAATATTCAAAAATATATAGCTTTTATTAAGGCGGTGGAATATGGCAGCTTTACTAAAGCAGCCGAAGCATTATCGTATTCACAATCCGGTATAAGCAGAATGATTAATGACCTGGAAAAAGAATGGAATGTTTCTCTGTTAGAACGAGATAGGTCAGGAGTACGACTGACTTCAGACGGGCTAAAAATTCTGCCTTATGTAAAAAGCGTCTGCGAAGAATATCAGAAACTGCAAATGCAGGTGGATGAATTAAATGGCTTGCAATCAGGCCTCATACGTATTGGTACTTTTTCCAGTGTTGCTACCCATTGGCTTCCGAATATAATTAAGGAATTTCAAAGAGACTATCCGAATATTGATTATGAACTGCTTCTTGGTGATTACACAGAAATTGAGGCATGGATTCTGGAAGGCCGCGTTGACTGTGGCTTTCTAAGATTGCCGGCACATCCGGATCTGGAGACAATCTTTTTAGAACAGGATAAACTGCTTGTAATTTTACCGGAAAGCCATCCGATGGCAGACTATGATAAATTCCCGACAGTCTCCCTTTGTGATTATCCGTTTATGCTTCTGGAAAAGGGGGCTAAGGCTGAAATCTCTGAGATATTCGAACGGAATGGATTGATTCCAAAAGCACATTTTACTACATGGGATGATTATGCCATTATGTCGATGGTAGAAAGCGGACTCGGAATCAGCATCTTGCCTCAGCTAATACTGAAACGAGTACCGTACAAAATCATAGCTAAAGAGCTGGATGTACCGGCATATCGAAGCATTGGACTTGCTTTAAGGGATAAAAAGACCGCCTCATTGGCGGTAAAGAAATTCATGAACTACCTGCACTATAGATAAGATCGAGTCACTAATCACGATTCATCACCTTCTTTTATTCTGCTGCAGCTTTTAGCTGAGGCACAACCACTGCAGCTACCACAAAAGTTTTTTGCTTTTATATTTTTCACTTGTCTATATATTAAATATCCGACATATACTGCAATTATCAAGCCTATTACAATTTTCGCCATTTATATCACTCCTTACATCCTTGTTTAAATAAACAAACTTCCTATCTGGTAAACTATAACAGATGCTATCCATGCAAAGGTTAGCTGGAATACTAATAAGAATGTTGTCCATTTTGCTGATTTCAATTCTTGAGCGGTTACGGCAAGTGTGGCGACACAGGGCGTGTAAAATAGAACAAAAATCATCATGGAATATGCATTTAATGCACCAAAATCCATAGCTCCGAGTGTTTGATGCATCGCACTAAGCCCTATTGCAGAGTCGATGCTTGTGATTCCAAACAGTATACCCATACTGGATACCACTACTTCCTTCGCTGCTAAGCCGGCTAACAAAGATAAACTTATCTGCCAAAACCCAAGTCCTGCCGGTTCAAGCGCCGGTACCAGAAAACGTCCGATATCAGCCCCAAAGCTTTGAGACATGTCTTCCACGTAGCCTGCCGTACCAAAGCTCAGGATAAACCATAACACTACTGAAGCCAGGAAGATTGTGGTTCCGGCTTTGGACAAATATGCTTTAACATTTTCCCAAACATAAATTAATATACTATATGCATTAGGGTTTTTATATTCAGGAAGCTCAATCAGTAATTGATTAACTTCAGGATTTTTACCCGGTGCTCTTAATTGATCTGTTTTATCTTCAATCTTCGTTGCTGCAAATGCAGTTAAGAGTCCCGTTGCTAATCCAATAATATACATAGATAAAGCCGCCAAAGTCGCAAACTTACCGAAGAACATACCGGATAACAGAACGTAAACAGGTATTTTTGCACTGCATGACATAAACGGTGTAATAAGTATTGTTTTTCGTCTGTCTCTTACATTCTCTAAAGTTCGAGTTGCCATAATTGCAGGAACCGTACAGCCAAATCCAAGAAGCATTGGAATAAATGCTCTTCCCGACAGCCCGATTTTATTCATGATTCCATTCATAACATAAGTAACCCTTGCCATATACCCACTATCTTCTAAAAATGCCAGCGCTAAAAATAAAATCGCAATATTAGGCAGAAAGGTTAAAATTGTACCAACTCCGGTTATAATCCCATTTATAATTAAAGATTTCAGGATTGCTCCTGCATTCAGCGCTGATAAGACATCTTCAGTCCATAAACTAAAGCTTTCAAGCCACCCTTCAAATATTCCTTTTATTCCGTCACCAAGAGTAAACGTTAAGAAGAATACAAGCCCCATAATCCCAAAAAATATGGGAATGCTGAAAATTCTGTGGGTAAGAACATTGTCAATTTTATCTGTAAGTTCTGATCTTTCCTGCCTATTTACAAGAACCTCTTCTATTACTTCTTCAATAAAATCATATTTCCTATTAATAATATCCGTCTCATAACTTCTATCCACAATGTCAGAAACATCGACAGGACAATTCTCCATTATTTCAGAATCATTCTCTAATAATTTAATGGCATAAAAACGTGGATTACGTATATCCGGATTGTATTCCCGCAGCCTTTTTGTAATTTCTGTTATCTTATTTTCAATTAATTCACTATAAACAACAACATCGTTATTATTATGCTCGCTTGCTTTATGATGAGATACTGCATGCATCAGAATATCTAATCCTGTTTTCTTGCGGGCGGATACAGGAATAACCGGAATTCCGAGCATTTCGGGCAAACGATGTAAATCAATCTCCATTCCTCTTTCTTTAACAATATCCATCATATTAAGTGCCAAAACCACAGGCTTGCCGATTTCAATAAGCTGTAAAGTCAAATATAGATTTCTTTCAAGATTAGAAGCATCAGCAATATCAACAATTACATCCACATCATCACTGAGAATATATTGCCTGCTTACCTTTTCTTCTATCGAATATGAAGTCAAGCTGTAAATGCCAGGCAGATCCACTAATTTATGTACATGGTTATGATATCTTAGCGCACCTTCTTTTTTCTCTACGGTTACTCCCGGCCAATTCGCAACTTTTAACCGGGCGCCGGTGTATGCGTTGAAAAGGGTGGTCTTCCCGCTATTTGGATTGCCAATAAAGCCAATATTTAACTCTTCGGCTTTGCGTATTTTATTTTTAATCACAGTATTTGGATTACTATTATTTGAGAATTTATCTTGATTGCTATTTGTTGATGTCAATTTTCTCACCTCTTTTCCTAATTTATTCGACGCTTATTTTTCTGCCAATACCAATTACATCTCTATGGCCAATACTATTTGAATCTCTTAGCTTTTTACCGCTATTATCTTTAAGACCGATAACATGACTTCTTTTCTTGTGTTTTGTGTCACTTGCGGTCACATCCCGAACAAAAATAAACTTCGCGATTTCTTTACCCATAGCAAGTCTCGTACCTCTTACCATAAAAATAATAGACCCGTCTAAAGCTTCGTTAATTTTACGAACCATGGTTCCTTCTATTAAACCCAATGCCTCTAATCTTTGCTTCATTGGTTGTTTGAGTGTTGATTTTTCGATTATATACTTTTTCCCGTTTTGGGAATCTTTCAAAGTCATCATATTTGTCCTTTCTCATGCTTACCGATCAAAAAATAATTTATATAAACAAATTCAACTCTCGTTTTATTGTTAGCTTTAACCAACTAAATATAAAAAAATATACTCTCTCTAAACGATTAACGTATGAGAAAGTACTTTGCTCTGAACTTTCCCGTATAACTCGTGTAATAAGAAAGTACTTATACATTGGACTTTCCTGATTTGGGGGATAGTATTTATGCCTTGGACTTTCCCACATAACTTTCTATTGCTTCTAACATTTCATCAGTTATAATGTGCTCCATCCGGCATGCATTTACGGAAGCTTCCTTAGGAGAAAGCCCCAAGGATTTTTCTAAAAAATCAGTAACTATACAGTGCTTGTAGTATATTTTTTCTGCCACAGCCGTTCCTTTTTCTGTTAAGGTTATATGTCCATAGATCTCCTTATTAATAAGACCTTCATTTTTTAACTTATTCATAGACTTGGTCACACTGGGCATTGTTATCCCCAAGTGTTCGGCAATGTCAACAACATGAGCATGAGCATGAATGTTTTGAAGTATATATATAGTTTCCAGATACATCTCTGCTGATTTATTATAATTCATTGCTCTTCCTCTACTGATAATTATGTTATACTATCGAGCTATATTAGCCTAAGTTAACAATTATAAAATATCATCTTTGCGTACTGTTGTCAATTCATTTCCTATTTCCCGCGTCCTAAGGCGGTGTCCTCAAACTTTGCTCATTTTTAGTTCCAATACTAACTATCAGCGGACTCCGCTTAATAAAATATAAAATGTTTGTTTATATCTCGTTTATACTTTTTACATTACCAATTAATATTGGACGCTTAAGATAACGGAGGTCTCATAAGTAGCAATTATCAATTTATATATGAAATATGAATTTTGTTCGCAGGCAATCGGCATGGCGGATCAGAGAGATAGCATAAGGAGTCTATAAAAACATTAATAAGGAGGAAATATAATCCAATCCTCCGTAGCCATGAACGGATAACTGGATTATACAAGAGAAAAATGAAACTGAAAAAACTGATAACTTACTGTGTTGTGTTTCTAATTGCCGTAAACGGAATACCCGCCGTTTATGCGGGAGAAACTGACGCAAACGCGGAAACTGAAGCGAACGCGGAAGCGGATCAAAGCTTAAAAAATACTGAGACGACAGTCGAAAATGTTGTGGAAACTATAGCCGGCCTGGAGTTCATAGGACCAACAATTGATCTGTCGCTGGATCAAGCGTTGACTATTGCAATGACCAGCGGAGCATCGATAAAAACTGCAGAAATTCAAAAAAAATCAGATGATGCGAACGCAAAATCAAATGCGGAATCGACATCAAAAATGAACAAAGCCAACGAAGATAATAACGGCGAT
Organism: uncultured Oscillospiraceae bacterium; assembly: GCA_964384725.1. Lineage (GTDB taxonomy): Bacteria > Bacillota > Clostridia > Peptostreptococcales > Anaerovoracaceae > Anoxybacterium. The sequence continues at coordinate 11,423 of CAYLLJ010000006.1, forward strand.
AATACTTATTCAAAATCACAACTGGATAAGACGAGAAAGGCAAAGGAATATTACACTTCAATGGCTGACAGGAATTATGCCGCAGCAAAGAATGGCATCACATATAACATAAATAATGCATATTATTCCCTCCTGAATGCAGAGGAGGGGGTTAAAATCGCCAGGGAAAACGAACAGCTTCAGAAGAATCTCTTAACTCTTGTCAATCAAAAACTCTCACTTGGAGTTGCTTCAAAACAGGATGTGCTGGAATCGGAAATCAAGCTGAACAATGCAGACTCCAGTTTGTACGCCGCTGAGGTTGCTTTGGCTGAGAAAAAGATAGCTTTGAATATCGAACTGGGATACGACGTAATGCAGGATGTCAATCTGACCTCAAAGCTGGAAACGGTAAAAATGAGCGGGCTTTCCGTTGATCAGGCGGTAAGCGATGCCCTCGCAAACAGAAATGAGCTATACACCTGTGCGTTCAATATCTATTCCGCAGAAAAGGAATTAGACAACTACAAGGGGTATCCCAAAAACTCATCAAAATACCTGAATGCGTACACGGGCCTAATTTCTGCACAAACCAATTATGAAAGCAAAGAAGCCTCCATTAAGAAAGAGGTTATGATCAATTATTCCAGCATCCTCAGTGCCAAAAAATCTGCAGATAATGCGGAACTCAGCGCTAATAAAGCCAAGGAGTCATACACCATTTATCTGGAAAAATACAAACTCGGTATGGCGACTCTTGATACTGTTCAGGAAGCACAAATAAACTATTCCGATGCAGAAAAATCATACGCGGAAGCGATATTAAAATATAACCTCGCAGTAATCACATATGAGATGTCAGCAACGGTCGGGATGAGCTCAAATTAACAAAAGGGAGGTATAAGAGGTGAAAGAGATATTGAAGTCCGGAAAGAAAAGAAAAATAGCCGCAGCGATTGTCGCGGCTGTGCTCATAGCCGGAATTTTCATTGCAAAGGGGATGCTGGCCAGCCCCGATGCAGCCATGACAGAAGCAACAGCCATTAAACAGGATCTAACGAAGTATTACAGTTTCAGCGGCAATATCGAATCAAGCGATGTGCAGTATGTTGCGGCAACTTCCAGCGAACCCATCAAGAAGTTTTACGTCAAGGAAGGTGACAAGGTTCAAGTAGGGGATTTATTATATGAAGTAGACAGCAATACGATGCAGTCGACAATGACTACAGCAAATATGAATCTTTCAAATGCAAAAACAAATTACTCTGCAAACAAATTGGATTATGACAGGAAAAAGTCGCTTTATGAGATAGGGGGCGTAACCCTTGAAGAAGTGCAGTCTGCGCAGAATGCGCTAACCCAAGCGCAAAATCAGGTAACCCAGGCTCAAGCAAATTACCAGCAGGCTCAGAAGCAGTATGAGGATACCAGATGCTATGCGGAAGTCGCCGGAGAAGTATCCAAAATCTATGTGGATGAAAATGACTCGATCACCCAGGGAACCAGCATCATGGATCTGATCAATTATGATGATCTTGAAATCAACATCAAAATAGATGAATATGACCTATCCGAGGTATCAAAAGGAATGGAGGCGGAAGTTAACGTCGAGGCGATCGGCAAAACGGTGATCGGGACGATTTCTGAGATCGCACGCGGAGCCAGCGTCGAGAACGGCGTTTCCTATTTTGAGACAACGGTCTCTTTGCCCCAGGATGTTGATCTCAGAGTGGGACTTTCCGCAGAAGTCAAGGTCGTTACTCAAAGTGCTAAGGGTGCGGTGACCGTACCGGTTTCGGCAGTAACATACAACGGTGCAAATGCATACGTGAAGCGGTATAGTGACAGCGGAAGTCTCGAAAATATTCAAGTCACAGTCGGAATCAACAACGGAAGAGACATTGAGATTAAAAAAGGGCTGAGTGAAGGAGATAAAATCGCTTACATTAATACGTCATCGGCTGACAGCAGCCAGATGCGCGTAGGTCCAATGGGTGGCGGCCCCCAGCAAGACAGAGGTTCGAGGGGCAGCAGTTCGCAGAGTGGCGGCAGCGGCGGACCTGGATCGGGGGCGGCGCAATGACCGAAATATTGCACATGAAAGATATATATAAAGAATATCAGATGGGGGATGAAGTATCCGTTGTCCTGAAAGGTATAAATCTGAAAGTTGAAAAGGGTGAGTTTATTGCTGTTCTCGGCCCCTCGGGATCAGGCAAATCAACATTGATGAACATAATCGGATGTCTGGATGTGCCTACTTCAGGAGAATATCTCCTTTCGGGAAGAAAAATTGCAGATCAGGAAGAGAAGATTCTTGCACATATCAGAAGAAAAGAAATCGGGTTCATTTTTCAGTCGTTTTATCTTCTCTCGAGGCAAACTGCAGTTAAGAATGTTGAATTGCCATTGATCTACGCAGGCACTGATAAAAAGCTGAGGCATGAACGCGCAACGGAAATGCTGAATAAGGTCGGCCTGGATGATAAAATCAATCATTTGCCGCGCCAACTTTCGGGCGGACAGCAGCAAAGGGTCGCGATTGCCAGAGCAATGATCAACGACCCAACCATCCTCCTTGCCGATGAACCGACCGGCGCATTGGACCAGAAAACCGGTCACCAGGTCGTGGAATTGTTTCAGCAACTTAATCAGGAAGGCAGAACAATCATCATGATCACCCATGATGAAAACCTTGCAAAACAGGCCAACCGTATTGTCCGTATCCTGGACGGAAATATTGTCGAGGAGGCGAACTAAATGTTAAAAGAAAATCTAATCATGGCCTGGGACAATATAAAAAACAGCAAAATGCGCTCCTTCCTCACGTCTCTCGGAATCGTAATAGGTGTCAGCGCAGTCATTGCACTGATCACCATCGTCCAGAGTGCAACCGGAGAAATGATGTCTCAATTTGAAAGCATGGGCACGAACAAGATTTCCGTGTCAGCTTCCGGAAATGTACTGAAATCCGGATTGACATCGACTGATATTGAAAATCTTGCGAAGATCGGCAATGTTTCCGGCGTAGCACCCTCCGTAACACTCACCGGATCCGCAGGAAAGCAGGGGGTTCTCCTTGATGAAGTATCGATCATGGGCAAAAATGAGAAATTTTTTGAATCTGATGATACTGAGATTATCATGGGCAGGAAGCTGACCGCTTCCGACATGGACGGGCATAGCTATACCTGCGTCATAGACCAGGATATCCAGGCGGGTATGTTCCCAAACGAAAACCCCATTGGACAGACGATTATGATCAACGGCCAGGGGTATGAGATTGTGGGAGTTAGAGATACGGAAAGCTCAAGCGATGTGATGGCTGGTTTTAATGCGAGCAGTACCGCCGACGGAACGGTCATAATCCCATACCGTAATGCACTGGCGCTATCCGGCGCATCGACCTATTCAAGCGTAGATATTTACCTGGAAGATATCTCTCTGTCTGAGCAGACCCAGGCTGATGTTGAAGCAGCACTCGACGCAGCATTCAATTACAAGGACAACAGTTACCGGATCATGGATATGAGCAGCATTGTAGAAACGATGAACAGTATGAGCACCATGCTGACGGCTCTGCTGGCAGGGATCGCCTCCATTGCGCTCGTTGTCGGCGGGATTGGTATCATGAACATGATGCTGGTCTCGGTAACGGAAAGAACAAAAGAGATCGGCCTTAGAAAAGCCTTGGGTGCAGAACCGCTGCAGATTCAGGCATTATTCATCATCGAGGCACTTACATTATCTTTGATCGGAGGTATCATCGGAATCATTCTGGGATTGGGGATATCGGTAATCACAACTGCTTTAATCGGCAGCACCTTTGCGATATCTTGGATCGCCATAGCTATCGGCACAGGCTTTTCCGTAGCTGTGGGGCTTATCTTCGGATGGACACCTGCTAAAAAAGCAAGCAATTTGAAGCCGATCGATGCCTTGAGGACTGATTGATTTCTTGATATAATGCAGTAGGAATACTGATCGATGGGAGATGTCGCATGAAGATAAAAAATAAAGTCCTGCTAACAAGTTTTTTAACGCTGCTGCTGTCACTTATCGCGCTGCTTCTTATCGGCGGATCTGTGATCCGTTCATCTGCCCGCGAATTCAATGATGCGGCTATTCCGCGAATTGATCCAAACGCTTTTGCCGTAGAAGACCTAATCAGAGATTTCGATGTGACCGATAAAGACTGGATAGAGCTTGCAGATGAACTTGACAACTATGGATACAGGCTGATTGTAATTAATAATGGAGATGGTGTTTATTCAAACGATGAGCATATGCCCCCAAATTTCATGGCATTTCTGGATAATATCAGCTGGACCGAGGAGGGAATAATCTTCTATGCATACGGAGCGGCGATCGTCGGGAAAAAAACCGGCCACTACACCGTCATTTCAACAAAAGGCGGGAATAAAAACGAAATAGACATTATGCAAAGAAATCGCTTTGAAGTTGTTCTGAAAGCTTTTGTTTTGATTGGACTGGCGTCGATCGCTGTTATTCTGATCGTCAGTCAGTTATTAACAAGCTGGCTTTTAAAACGTATCATGCGCCCGGTAAATGCTTTGGCTGAAGGTGCAAGGCGAATAGTCCGGGGAAATCTGTCCGAACCGGTTGTATATGAGGAAAAAGATGAGCTTGCACCCGTATGCTCGGCGTTTAATAAAATGCAGAGTTATCTTAAGGAAGAAAGGGAGCGCAATGCATCCTATGAAAAGGCAAGGACTGACATGATAGCAGGTATATCTCATGATTTAAGGACACCTTTGACATCTGTCAAGGGTTATATCAAAGGATTGCGTGACGGAGTCGCCAATACGCCGGAAAAGCAGGAGCAATATCTGACAATCGCATATAACAAGGCATCTGAAATGGATGTGCTTCTGCAAGAGCTTTTCTATTTTTCAAAGCTTGAGACGGGAAATCTTCCGTTGTCTCTCACAGATGAGGATCTGGGAGTCTTTGTCCGGAAATTTGCCGGACAGTCGAAGGAGGAACTGGATCAACTGAATATACAAATCAGCGCGGAATGTATATCCGACAATAACCCGGTTCGAATCGACACCGAACAGATGCACCGGGTACTCACCAATCTGGTCGAGAATGCGGTAAAATATGCAGGCTCGGATCAGCTGACTCTCATAATATCCGTTTGGAGAGAAAAAGAGATGATTCATTTGAATTTTGCAGACAATGGCAAGGGTGTCCCGGAAGAGCAGCTGGATAATTTATTTATACAGTTTTGGCGAAGCGATGAGTCGCGGGGCAGGCGCGATGGCGGAGGAAGCGGACTTGGACTCAACATCGTTAAATATATCATAGAGGCACATGGAGGATCGGTTTCAGCCAGGAATGATCAGGGATTGGTCATTGATATCCTGCTGCCGGCCGGAAAGGAGACATGCCATGAGTAAAATCCTGATTATCGAAGACGATGATGAGATTTCAATGCTGGAAAGAGATTATCTTGAAATAAACGGATTCAGCGCGGATATTATCTCTGATGGCAGCCGGGCTGTTGATGCGGCGCTGTATGGCAGCTATGATCTGATCCTTTTGGATTTGATGCTTCCGGGAATGAATGGTTATGAAATATGTCGCGAGATCAGGGATAAAGTCGATATTCCGATCCTTATGGTTACGGCTAAGCTGGAATCTGTTGATAAAATCAGGGGCCTCGGGTTAGGTGCCGATGATTATATAGCAAAGCCGTTCGATCCTGCTGAGCTTGTCGCCAGAATCAAGTCCCATTTGAAACGCTACAGCCGACTGACCGATGCAGCCAATAGAACGCAAACTCTGGCAGATGATGCCATCGTAATAGGAAACCTGAAAATAATGCCAAGAAGCTGGAAGGTTTTAAAAGGAGAAGAGGAAATCAAGTTCCCGAATCGAGAATTTGAGCTGTTGAAGTTTCTTGCCACGAACCCGAATATCGTATTTTCAAAGGAGCAGCTGTTTGAAAAGATATGGGGCTATGATTATGTTGGAGACAATGCTACAGTGACAGTCCATATCAACCGTATCCGTGAAAAGATTGAAGATGATCCCGGGAAGCCCCGCATTATCGAAACCATATGGGGAGCAGGATACCGTTTGAATAATTGAAAATGAAATCAAAGGCTGTAACACGAGCGTTTCAGAAGATCCCATCCTTTCGATTCTGCCCCCTCATAATCTGATATAGGCTATCTGTTAATTGAAAATGTAAATCACAGGATTATCGATAATTGGTAAACAGTTGTAATGTATAGAAAAATGAGCTAATATTTTAGATGTATCGTTTATATAGAAAAGGAAACTCGAAATCCATTAATTAGTAGGAATATGGCGTAGATATAATTAGGTTCAGGAATGAGGCACGACTTATATGATGGAATTTTCCAATGTAGTATTTGCATTTTCTCTGACACTTTTTGCAGGGCTTTCTACAGGTATCGGCAGTGTACTTGCTTTACTGACAAAGAAAACCAGCACAAAATTTCTTTCCGTGTCGCTGGGATTTTCGGCAGGCGTCATGATTTATGTTTCTTTTGCCGAAATTTTAGTAAAAGCTAATAGTACCTTGACAGATGCCCTTGGAGCTAAAGCAGGTGCATGGATGAGTGCGGGCGGATTCTTCTTTGGGATATTGTTCATTGGCATCATTGACAAATTGATCCCTTCAACGGAAAACCCTCACGAAGTACATACTGTTGAAGAAATGGACGGAAACAGTGAAGAACACAAGACAAAACTAATGCGTATGGGGATGTTTACTGCATTAGCAATTGCGATACACAACTTCCCTGAAGGCTTAGCTACATTTACTGCCACATTGAGCGATCCGAAGTTAGGTGTGCCTATAGCTGTTGCTATTGCAATTCATAACATTCCGGAAGGGATTGCGGTTGCAGTTCCCGTATTCTATGCGACAGGAAGCAGAAAAAAAGCGTTCAAATTATCCTTTTTATCAGGGTTGTCGGAGCCGGTCGGCGCGATATTAGGCTTCATTATTTTATATACATTCTTTAATGATGTTATTTTCGGAATCATCTTTGCGTCAGTAGCGGGGATCATGGTTTATATCAGCCTTGATGAGCTATTGCCGGCATCCAGGGAATATGGCGAACATCACCTTTCTATATATGGTTTGATTGCCGGTATGGCAGTTATGGCTGTGAGTCTGCTGCTGTTTATATAATATACTTTTCTATACCTTTCCATTTATAATCTCAGCTCATTTCAAAGCGATACGATGCTTCTTGAACCTGTGAATCTCAATTCTGCGCTATTGATTTTAGCGGTTTTATCATCTATACTTAACTGGTAATTCTAATACAGGAGCATAGTACTTGAATAAGGAAAAATTAGCAGGAAATCTATTATTGCTGCTGACCGCGATCATTTGGGGATTGGGATTTGCAGCACAGCGGGTGGGGATGGATTATGTCGGTCCCCTTACTTTTGGTGCGGCAAGATTTATGCTGGCTGCTTTGGTGCTGATTCCTGTAATCCATTTGATGGAAAAAAGCAATAATCAAAAACAGCAGCCTGAGCAGGCTGAATATACTATAAAAAAGAACGGAATCCTTCTCCCGGAGGATATAGATGAACGAAAGGTTTTGATCAAAGCTGGAATCATATGCGGAATAGTTCTGTTTTGCGGATCAACGTTTCAGCAATTTGGTTTGGTCTTCACGACTGCAGGCAAGGCCGCCTTTATCACAGCGCTATACATTATACTGGTTCCGATTTTCAGTTTATTTTTAAGACGTTCAACGGGCATCAAATGCTGGGTTGGAGTAGCCATCGGTGCAGCGGGCCTGTATTTTCTCTGTATTACGGAATCTTTTACGATAGCACCCGGTGACCTGATTGTCCTGATCGGAGCAGGCTTCTGGGCGGTACATCTTTTGGCAATAGACCATTTTATGCGCAGAAAGGTTGATGCAGTAAAGCTCTCTTTTATGCAGTTCAGCGTATGTGCTTTTTTTAGCATGGTAGGGGCACTGATTTTTGAAGAGATTTCTATAAATGCGGTTCTCCAATGTGCTGTTCCGATATTTTATGCCGGTGCATTGTCCGGCGGAGTGGGTTTCACTCTGCAAGTAATCGGTCAGAAACATACAACCCCGACGATTGCATCCCTGCTATTAAGCATGGAAGCGGTATTTGGTGCCATATTCGGATTCTTACTGTTAAAAGAAATTATGACTTCAAGAGAGATCATGGGCTGCATATTGATGTTTAGTGCTATAATTATCTCACAGCTGCCGGATAAAAGGAGCTCATAGTACTTCGGGGGTTATTGTTCTAAATAAAAACATTTGCTTTAGACAAAAGGAGTGTGTTTTATGGAACAGCAAAAACGTGGATACAACTAATTTACACCCGCAATTTATGATTCTTGTTGCAATTTGCATGATTGCGATAGTAGGCGGTTTTATTTATGGTAAAAATGCTTACGAGAACGTGAAACCATAACGTTGATTATACATGCATAAAATGATAAAATAATATATTAAATGAAGTGGAGGTAATTTATGAATAGCTCCCGATTTAAAAATGAAGAATACAGCTTTAGGCCGATAAGAGATCTCAAGGATATGGTAAACACGAGTGCCGAACTTTATTCCGACAGGAAAGCTTTTCTGGTTAAGAATGCACCCGGCGGTACTTATGTCCCGATTACATATACACAGCTGAAGACAGATATTGATGAATTCGGAACCGCTTTGATGGATTTAGGACTGGCAGGAAAGAAAATTGCCGTGATCGGAGAAAACCGCTACGAATGGGTTGTAACTTATCTTTCCGTGGTAAATGGCGTCGGTGTAATAGTTCCTTTAGACAGAGAACTGCCTTCCCATGAAGTTCATGATCTGCTGGAAAGAGCAGAAGTAACCACCATAGTATATTCAAGCAAAGTTGATTCTGTTGTTGAAGAAGCTATTAAAGGAATTCAAACCATAGAATATATCATCAGCATGGATACACCTGAACATACGGGCAATAAACTTTCTATGAAAAAGCTTCAGAGAGCAGGAAAACGTCTCTTACTGGAGGGACAGCGGAATTTTGTGGATGCAGAAATAGATCCGGAAATCATGAGCTCTCTGCTTTTTACTTCCGGAACGACAGGACTTGCAAAAGGGGTTATGCTGTCTCATAAAAACATCACATCAAATGTATATAACATGTCAAAGTATGTTGACGTCTCATGCAATGACACCGGTTTGTCTGTATTGCCGATGCATCACACTTATGAGTTGACATGCCATGTGTTTACTTGTATCTATCAGGGATGCTGCATTGCCATTTGCGAAGGCTTGAGGTATATTGTCAAAAATATTGCAGAGGCAAAGGCGACAGTCATGCTTGGAGTTCCGCTGATCTTTGAGTCTATGCACAAAAAAGTCTGGAAAAAGGCCGAGGAAAGCGGAAAAGCAGAAAAAATGAGAACTGCGGTACGGATTTCCAAAAACCTTGGCAAATTTAACCTTCGATCAACAAAAAAACTATTTAAGGCAGTCCATCAAGCGATGGGTGGGAACATGAGACTTTTGATATCGGGTGCGGCCGCTATCGATCCTGAGGTAATTGAGGATTTCAATGCGATGGGGTTTACCATGTTTCAGGGTTATGGAATGACTGAAAATTCACCGATTATATCAGTTAATAAGGACAGATATTTTAAGGCGGCTTCTGTAGGATTCCCGGTGCCGGGTACTGAAGTCAAAATTATCGATCAGGATGAAAACGGCGTGGGTGAGATCATCTGCAAAGGAGATTCTGTAATGATCGGATACTATGAAGATCTTGCGGAAACCAAAAAAGTATTGATTGACGGCTGGCTCTATACCGGAGACTACGGCTATTTTGACGGTGATGGATTTCTTTATATTTCGGGGAGGAAGAAAAATGTGATCGTAACGAAAAACGGCAAGAATATTTTCCCGGAGGAAGTAGAATTCTATCTGAATAAAAGTGACTTTATCAATGAAGTGGTCGTATGGGGGCAGGAGGATGAAAAATCAGGAGACACGGTGGTATATGCTGAAATTTTCCCTGATTATGCTGAAATTGAAGAGACACATGGCAAAGTATCAGAAAATGAGCTGAAACATATCATTAAAAAAGAAATTGATGCAATAAATGAACGAATGCCACTGTACAAACGTGTGAAGCGATTTGAAATAAGAGAAGAGGAATTTGAAAAAACCACAACAAAAAAAATTAAAAGATATGCTGCGGGACACAAATTACGATGAAATAATAATGTCAGCGGGTTAAGGAGTGAAAAGATATGAAAGCAAGCCAATATGAGGCTATCAAGCCACAAGAAATGGAATATGCATTAAATAGGGTTGAAGGAATAAAAAACAGCAAGGATCGGTACGTTATTTACCGGGATGTCAGACCTATAATCGACTTGAAACACATGCTTATATCCAGTGCCGAGTTGTTCGGCGATAATATTGCTTTTCATGTTAAAGATAAAGTCGGAGGATCATATCGCGGGATAACCTACAATGAAGTAAAAGCCGATACTGATGCACTCGGAACAGCATTGACTTCTATGGGGCTTAAAGGAAAGCACATTTCCATAATCGGTGAAAACCGGTATGAATGGGCTGTTTCTTATCTGAGCACTGTTTGCGGCACCGGGGTAGCCGTTCCGCTGGATAAGGAACTCAATGCATCTGAGCTGGAGCAGCTGATCAAGGAAGCGGATGCAGAATGTATAATTTATTCACAAAAATATGAGAGTATCTTTCTGGACATGAAAGCACGAGGCGAAACCAATTTAAAATATCTGATCAATATGGATCAGAAAATCAGTGATGAACAAAAATTGTCATGGCGGGAGCTCATAGCGGCAGGAAAAGTGCTGATCGAAAATGGCAATAGGGAGTTTTTAGATGCGGTGATAGACAGAGATGCAATGGGAGTAATCCTGTTTACGTCCGGGACAACGGGAATCTCTAAAGGAGTAATGCTTTCCCACGGGAATATAGCTGAAGACCTGATGGCATCCCCGACCTTGCTGGAAGTGAAACCAACAGATGTATTCTTTTCAATACTGCCGCTCCATCACACATATGAATGTACCTGCGGCTTTCTGATGCCATTGTACAGGGGTGCTTCTGTAGCTTATTGTGAGGGATTGAAATATATTGTAAAAAATTTATCAGAGGCAAGACCAACTATTTTTTTGGGGGTACCGCTGCTTATAGAGGGTCTTTATAAGAAGATATGGAAGAATGCAAGGAAAACCGGCAAAGCAAAGACTTTGAAGAGAGTGATCGCTATTAACAGAAAGTCCAAAAAAATCGGTATCGATCTGGCTCCGATATTTTTCAAACAGATAATCGCACTATTCGGAGGCAGAATGAAGGTTATTATCTGTGGAGGCGCAGCAATTGATCCGGAGGTTTTGCAGGGTATCCGTGATTTTGGGATTAATGCGGTTCAAGGGTATGGATTGACGGAATGTGCACCTATATGTGCACTGAATCCTGATAAGTATCCGAAAAACAATTCTGCAGGATATGCTCCGCCGGGATTCGGGCTGAAGATCCATGAGCCGGATCCCGAAACGGGAATCGGAGAAATCTGTGCTGAGGGCGGAAATGTTATGCTCGGATACTTCAATGATCCTCAGGCTACAGCAGAGGTACTGAGGGACGGATGGTTCCACACAGGCGACATGGGATATATGGATAAAGATAATTTTGTTTTTATAACAGGCAGAATTAAAAATGTCATTATAACTAAAAACGGAAAAAATATATATCCTGAAGAGCTGGAATACTATCTTGGAAAAATTCCCTATGTGAGCGAAAGTCTTGTATGGGGGAAAGATAATAAAGAATCGGGAGAGACACTGCTTTCCGCAAGTATTCGTGCTGATTATGAGGAAGTGACAGAAGTCTTGGGAGAAAATTATACAGACGAAGAAGTCGCAGCCCTTATCTGGAAGGAAGTCGATAAGCTTAACACTCAGCTTCCATTCTTTAAAAGGATTAAGAAAGTTGACATACGAAAAGAGGAATTCGATAAGACTACAGGGAAAAAAATTAAACGGTTTGTTGAATCCAATAAAGGCATTTGATTATGAAAATGGACAAAACAGAGATCAGGTACCCCATGGTTGAGATGGATCTTGCTAAGTTACGAAACAATGTCGATCAAGCAGTGATGCGCTGCAGAGAGATGGGGATCAGCATTGCCGGGGTTATTAAAGGCTTTAACGGTATTCCTGAGGGTGCAAGCGTATTTGCCGATGCCGGCTGCAAATTTATCGCATCTTCCCGGCTGGAACAGATACAAAGAGCAGTCGACTATGGGATTAAAGCATCCTATATGCTAATTAGGATCCCAATGCTAAGCGAAATCAGCGAAGTTATCAGGATAACGGATATAAGTTTGAACAGCGAAGTGGAAGTGCTGAAAGCATTGAATGAAGAGGCACTGAAACAGGACAAAACACACAAGGTGATTCTTATGACGGATCTGGGAGACCTGCGAGAGGGATTTTGGGACAAGAAAGAACTTCTTGATGCGGCTATACTGGTAGAAAATGAGTTAAGCGGTCTCGAACTTGCAGGTATAGGCACGAACTTAGGCTGTTATGGTTCCGTTAAAGCGACACCGGAAAAAATGAATGAACTGATTGCTGATGCCGAGATGATAGAAGAGGCTATCGGGCGCAGGCTGGATATAATCTCAGGCGGTGCAACAATCTCATTCGAGATGGTCATCAACGGAACAATGCCGCCAAGAATCAACAATCTGCGAATGGGCGAAGGGATTGTTCTTGCAAGCGACTTAAAAGATCTTTACGGATTGGACATGAGCTTTATGCATCAAGATATATTTACTTTAAAAGCAGAGGTAATCGAGATTAAGAATAAACCTACTTACCCTAAGGGAGAACTTACTTTCGACGCTTTTGGGAAAGCAGGTACTTATGAGGATCGGGGAATTCGTAAAAAAGCACTTATTGGTATAGGCATAGTGGACTTTGCATATCCCGATTTGGTCTACCCACGGGATAAGGGCGCCAAAATCATCGGTGCCAGCAGTGACCACCTCATCATAGATATAGAGGATACGGAAAGAGAATTAAAAGTGGGTGACATCATGGAATTTGACCTTGGTTATTTCGCGATCGTATTTACCACGAACTCCCTAAGTTTAAAGATTGTATGATTGCATGTAAATAAAAGACGTTCAGCCGCAAAAAAACTATATAGTGCGTATAGCACTATATAGTTTTATATTTTGTACGAAGAATATCTGATATTCTGTTTGAAGCCTTAGCTTTGCTCTGCCCGAAGCCTCACAATATTCTATTGTACTTGATACATGCCATGGCTGTTCATATACTGAAATAACTGTTCGCCATGATTTTGCTCTTCTTTTTGAATATGCTGCAGCGCCTGTCTGATATTAGGTTTGCAGGATTCAAAAACACCCGTATCATAAGCACCGGATACGTACTTTTCTGTTGAAAGCATGTCCTGAAGCAGGTATTTATCAGTATTGCTGCCGCTTGTCCCTTGCGTCTGCGTCAGATTTATCTGACCAGCAGTCTGATTCCCGGATTGACCCGTCTGAGCCGCCTGACCACCCAAAAGCTGATTAATTGTGTCATAGTGCTGGTGCTCCATGCCTGAAAGCTGAGTGAACAGCTGCTTCAATGCAGGATCCTTTGCCTGTTCGGCATAGCTTCTGTATTTTATGACACACAGATCCTCCTGCGTTTTCAGGTCCTCCAGAAGCATCTTCTCTTTTTGACTTAATTGACCTTGCAAAATAAATCACCTCCATATACTAATATTCTGCCTATAACTTTAGTGCAGCAGGCAGAATCTATAAGGAAAAGGAAAATCACAAAGTTTTGCATTGTGGATTTTCATCGCCTCTACATAGTTTGGAAAATAAAACGAAAAATATGCAACGAGTTCAAAAATTAAAAATGCTGCTTTCACTTAAACGTGAAAGCAGCCCTATATCATAACTGTTAAATTTACCATTTACCTCTTGAGATATGACCCGCAATTTCGGCTTTGGATCTTTGCTTGATAACCCAGGATTCATGTTTTGCTTTTTTAAATAAATCAACGCAAGGCGGGTCAAGATCGATGTCGATTCCCTCTTCTGCCAGGTCTGCGATCGCCATCGCAAGATTTATGATCTCCATATGGATGTCGTTGGTTCTGTCGGAAGCATAAATTTTTTGTGCATCTTCTTCAGACAGAGCAGCAAATTTCTCGGCAGGGGCACCGCATTTCGGGCAGGCCGCCGGAGGATTATCACCTTCTTGAACATAACCGCATACAGAACACTTCCATAACATTTCTTTATTCTCCTTTCTTTTTCATCATTTAATTAATTTACTGCATAATAATAACATTACTCATGTTTAGATACCACGTCTTTACATTTTCAATCAAATTGATATAATAAAATATACTGAAAAAATATATGAATGAGGAAAATATGAAAAGGGTTTCTGTATTATTAACAGTAATACTAATATTGGCGGTACTCATTACGGGCTGCGGCGGTAATGAACAGGATGCCGAAAGCACATTGCCTGAAGAAATAAGAATCGGTGTATTTGAGCCATTGACAGGTGCGGACGCCGCTGCCGGTGAGTGCGAAAAGAATGGTATCGACCTGGCACATGCGCTTTATCCTTCAGTAACAATTAAAGGAACTGAAATTCCGGTTGTGCTGCAGTATGCCGATAATAAATCCGATAATATTGAATCTGCCGCCGCGGCAAGAAACCTTGCGGATGATTTCGGTGCCCATATCGTACTCGGAAGTTTCGGAAGCTTGAATTCAATTGCCGCAGGACCGGTCTTTTCAGAAACAGAAGTGCCTGCTATCGGAACTTCATGTACAAATCCTCTTGTTACAATTGGGAATGATTATTACTTCAGGGTATGCGCTATAGATCCCTATCAGGGTAAAGTAATGGCAAGCTATGCTTTCGATGGAGGCTTCAATAAGATTGCTATAATCCAAGAAGCTTCTGATTATTATTCATCAGCTCTTGCCGGCGCCTTTTCTGAAACTATGGCAGAACTGACCGGAGATGAGGATTGCATTACAAGTGTAAGCAGCTATAATGCAGGGGATAATGATTTCAATGCACAGCTTACGGCAATAAGGAACTCTGATGCGGACGCCATATTTGCAGCCGGAAACTTCAGGGAATCAGCACTTATAATGAAGCAGGCAAGAGAACTTGGAATAATACTCCCGTTTTTGGGCAATGCCGGCTGGGAAGAGCCGAAGATGTTAAAAATCGCAGGAAAAGCTGCAGAAGGAGCCGCATATTTTGCCTTATATGATTCTTCGGCAGTATTGACTTCAAGAACCAATGAATTTTTAGATGTATATTCGGAAAAATTCGGTAAAGATATAAAGCCGGACGGCGTAACAGCTTTAGCATTTGATGCTTATCTCCTGGCGATCGATACAATTGAAAAAACAGCAAGTGTAAATGGATCAGCGCTGAGAGATACAATTGCAAAGACAAAGGATTTTGAGGGAGCTACCGGATATATTACGATAGACGAAAACGGAGATGCCGTAAAGCCGGCTATTATAAAGGCAATCCAAAACGGAAAACCTGTTTATAAGTCAACCGTCGAACCATTATAGTCTAAATTTCAGGAGTTTATCTATGCTTACAGAAAAAAAATATATTACGGCAATTGTTATATTGATTTGTACAACTTTACTTTCAGGCTGTGCTACTTTTGATAATTTCAAGAGTAAATTTTTATCTGCTGATGCAAAGGAGAAAGACACTATAAAAATCGGTATTTTTGAGCCCTTATCGGGGAGCGAAAAGGAACATGGAGAGCTGGAATTACAAGGAATCAAACTTGCACATGAAATGTTCCCGAAGGTTCTTGGAAAAGACGTGGAACTGGTGTATGCAGACAATAAATCTGACGTAGATGTGGCAGCCTTTGCTGCTAAAGATTTG
Source organism: uncultured Oscillospiraceae bacterium (assembly GCA_964384725.1). Lineage (GTDB taxonomy): Bacteria > Bacillota > Clostridia > Peptostreptococcales > Anaerovoracaceae > Anoxybacterium. The sequence goes on from CAYLLJ010000006.1 coordinate 27,408, forward strand.
GTAGAGAAGAAAGTATCCGTTGTTCTTGGGAGTCACAGCAGTATCCTGTCTCTTGTAGGAGGCGAATATTTTACCGAAGCGAAAATCCCCGCAATTGCGATCACATCTGTAAATCCATTGGTGACCAGCAGCAGTAAATACTATTTCAGAACCTGCTTTGTGGAATCCTTTCAGGGAACAGCTTTAGCAAAATACATCGTCGAACAGCAAGGAGCAAGCAAAGCAATCATATTCAAGGACAAGGATGACGACTATGCGGCAGCAGTTTCACAGACATTTACCGATAAACTTATCCAGCTGACGGGTGATGAGAAAGCCATAGTTAAAGTAATCGAATATACAAAAAATGACAAGGATTTTGAGGACAAACTAAAGGCTGCCAGAGATACGGGGGTAAATACTAT
>CAYLLJ010000006.1:27821-47593 GCA_964384725.1 uncultured Oscillospiraceae bacterium
ACTTCTTGCCAGCAAAAATGCCGATGCGATAAGAATCATGAAACAGGCAAAGGATTTAAAAATGGAATTCATGTTTCTCGGTACGGACAAATGGGGTACTGAGGAGTTTTTGAAAGAAGGAGGAACTGCAGTTGAAGGTGCTGTTTTTTCCGCAGTCTATAATCCTCAAGCGGTAATAACTGAAATTACGGACGTATTTTTAAAAGCCTACGGGGAAAAATACGGAAATAGCGCCGCGCCGCCGAGTGAAGCGGCCCTGGGATTTGATTCATATTTATTAGCCATAAATGCAATAGAAAAGTCAGGAACCGCCATTAACGGGGAAGCAATCAAAGACGAATTGGCGGCAACGAGGGATTTTCGCGGTGCATCCGGCAACATCACATTTGACGAAAACGGGGATCCGATCAAGTCAGTTGTAATTCAGACCATAACAAATGGTGAATTTGTTCATATTCATACAGTTGAGCCTACATGGAAATAAGGAGGATAAAATGGAACAAAATATTAAGGCAGCGATTGAAAACATAAGACCATTTCTGCAGAGAGATGGCGGGGATTTAGAATTTGTGGAATACACAGAAGATAAAATAGTCAAGGTAAAGCTGCAGGGAGCTTGTCATGGCTGTCCGGGAGCACAAATGACATTAAAAAGTGTCATAGAGAGAATTCTGAAAGAACAATACCCGGAAATTGCCGGAGTTGAATCGGTTTAAAATGAAAAAAAATCTTATAATAACGGCGGCGCTGATCACTCTGCTAAGTGTAGTGATTATGCTTCCGCCTCTTTTACATGGGGAAGATAAAGGCCCTGAAGCAATCATACCTGCGGCGGAAGAACGGGAGAAACCGATTGACTTGGAGATATCTGCCGCAGGAGACGTGATGATTCATAAACCTCAGATAACGGCCCAATATGACAGTGACACAGACAGTTATAACTTTGATAACAATTTTAAATATATAAAAGAGTACATCGAAGGATCCGACCTTGCCCTGTGCAATCTTGAAACGACCTTTGCAGGAGGAAGATATACCGGTTACCCGATATTCAATGCACCTGAAAGCCTGGCGGCCGCTCTGAAAAAGGCCGGGTTTGATGTGGCTGTTACCGCAAACAATCATGCCATGGATATGGGTCTTTCAGGCATGAAAAGAACACTTGAGATTGCCAGAGGAGAAGGGCTGCACACAGTAGGATCCCGCCTTGAAGGAGAAAAGGAATACATTATCGTCGATGTAAAAGGCATTAAAATCGGAATCGTTGCATACTTTTACGAGACTCCGGAGATCGGTGCTATTCCTACAATCAATGGAAATGAGATATCCGGAGAAGCATGGCCGCTATTAAGTACATTTAATTATGATACACTTGAAGAGGACCTTTTGAAAGTGGAAAAGAGCATAAACGATGCCAGAACAGAAGGTGCTGAACTTGTGATTTGTTATTTCCATTGGGGAGAGGAGTATCAGAGATCCCCCAACGAATATCAGCAGTATATAGCACAAAAATCCGTCTCTTATGGTGCCGATATCATTTTTGCATCGCATCCCCACGTACTTCAGGGGGTAGAGATGCTTACCGATGTCTCGGGGAGAAAGGTTCCGGTGTTCTATTCCATGGGGAATTTCATATCCAACCAGAGACAAGAGACCCTTGACAACCGCTATACAGAGCAGGGAATGATTGCACAAGTGCAGCTAAAATTCATAAAAAGCACCGGAACAGTCCTTTCCGCTGAAGCAGCGGTGATTCCTACCTGGGTAGAAAAATATAAAAAGAATGGAAAAGATTATTATACTATTATTCCGCTAAATGATAAATTGTCAGAAAATCCTTCCCTGGCCGAATCAGGCCACTATCTTCGTGCCGTGCAAGCTTTAGAGGATATCCGCGGCTTGCTGGGAGAAGAATACATAAAGACTGAAGCGTGGGAATAAGATGCGCGAAATCAATAGGGAGGTCGGACAAATGGAAATGAACTACTTGGATTTGATAGAAAATTACCGGGAGGATATGATAAAGACCCTTCAGGAGCTGATCGCCATTAAAAGTGTAGCTTCTGAGCCGGATGGTGATGCACCTTTTGGGAGGGGCATACAGGATTCTTTTGAATATATGCTGAAAAAGGCTAAAGAGGAAGGCTTCGACACAGAAAATATGGATAATTACGGCGGGCATATCGAATTTGGCGGATACCTGCTAAATGAAGAAGGTGAGGTCATCGGGATCAGTGAAGAAATCATGGGAATCCTTGGACACCTTGACGTGGTACCTGAAGGCAAAGACTGGGACTATGAGCCCTATGGAGGCCAGCTGGTTGAAGACAGGATATATGGAAGAGGAGCCATTGACAACAAGGGACCGACTGTAGCGGTTTTTTATGCCATGAAGGCTTTAAAGGATGCGCGGGTCGTCCCCCAAAAAAAGGTAAGGCTGATATTGGGGCTGGACGAAGAAACCGGCTGGAGAGGGATGGACTATTATCTAAAGCATACGAAACAGCCGGATTTCGGTTTTGCCCCTGATGGTGATTTCCCCGCCATATATGGTGAAATGGGCATTCTTATATTTGATTTGATTAAAAAAATCAACAAATCCCCTGCAAATTCCAAAGGTATCGTTTTAAGAAACATGACCGGCGGTAATGCTGCAAACATGGTTGCAGATCATGCAAGAGCGGTAATTAATGCCGATTCCTATGACGATATCAAAGCTAAGTTGGCAGAATTCAGAAAAGCCACAGGATATCAGATTACTTCCAAGGGTTTCGGAAAAAGCCTTGAGATCACCGCACAGGGTATTTCTTCCCACGGGGCAAGACCTGAAACCGGCCTCAATGCGATTTCGATATTGATGAAGTTTCTTGGCGAACTCAATTTCGCAAATGAAGATGTGAATGAGTTTATCAATTTTTACAATGAGCATATCGGATTTGAGCTAAGCGGTGATTCTTTAGGCTGCGGTCTTGAGGATAAACCTTCAGGCAAGCTGATCTTAAATGTTGGGATGGGAAAGATCGACGAAGGATCGGCGAGTTTGACCATAAACATACGATATCCGGTCACTATAAACGAAGAGCAGGTATATGACTCCATCTTGCCTGTGATCAATAAATTTAACCTTGGAATCGTAAAGAAGAACCGTCACGACCCCATTTATATGCCCAAGGATGATAAGATGATATGTACTTTGATGGATGTGTATAAAAAACATACCGGTGATATGGACTGTGAACCAAAGGTAATCGGAGGCGGGACCTATGCGAGAGCGGTAAAAAACACCGTAGCTTTTGGTGCAAAATTCCCGGGGGAGCCGGAGCTTGCCCACCAAAAAAATGAATATATAACCGTAACAAGTCTGATAAAAAGTGCTAAAATATTTGCCGATGCGATATTCGAATTGGCCTGCGGTCAGGTCCGTAAGGCTTGATCGTATTGAAATTCACTGAATTTAGCTTACATCAACCCTGAAAAAATGTTATAATATATTACAGCGTGCAGTTTTGATAAACGTAAACTCGGTTGTCAAGCTGCACGTTATCATATATACGGATATGAAATATATAAAAAAGAGGTTTTAAAATGTTTCAGATTGGAGATTTGGTAATTTGCAGCGATACCGGAGTATGCAGAGTGGAGTCTATTGGAAAGATTGATATGCCATGGATAGATAAGAATAGACTATATTACACTTTGCATCCTGTTTACAAAGAGGGAAAGCTTTACGTTCCTATTGATACCGATATCTTTATGCGGCCTGTCGTCACTTATGAAGAAACACAGCAATTAATTGACAGTATACCGGTAATTCAAGCTATGGATTGCGCCGGCCAGGACCATAAAACACTAAAAGAGTATTATAGCAAGCTTTTGCATACGCACAATTGTAAGGATTTGATAAAATTAATAAAGACTATATACGAAAAAAATATAATTACAAAAAGCAACGGGAAACAACCGGGACAGATCGATAGTAAATTTATTAAACAAGCTGAGGATTCACTCTACAGCGAATTTGCGATAGCTTTAGATATACCAAAAGAGCAGGTCAAAGAATACATTGAATCAAAAATAAACGAAATCGAAAACGTCAAGCCATAAAAATAAAAAGCAGTAATATTTCCAGCATCTCATCATCTATTGATTTTCGATTAATATTGTTTGACACATATAGGAAGTGGTAATATACTATTCATGTAAAATCTGTTTCAGGGCGAGGTGTGATTCCTCACCGGCGGTAATAAGCGTCATGCTGCGAGTCCGCAAGCCATTAGGCAGAATCGGTCAGATTCCGATACCGACGGTATAGTCCGGATGAAAGAAACACAGATTGGGAATATTTCCATTATGTGAGTTTGCCTTGAAAAAATATTTTTCAAGGTTTTTTATTGACCTGACAGATTCCATTTTTCGTTGCCGCAATTTTTTAGCGGCCAATAAGGAGGAATTTGAAATTGAATCGATCTGAGCGAACAATAAAAATTACGAAGACGGCAATGCTTGCCGCCATTTCACTTGTTCTTATTTTACTTATCAGAATACCATTTCCGCCGGCGCCTTTTCTGGTATACGATCCGGCAGACATTCCAATTTTAATAGGTGCATTTGCGTTCGGACCATTAACCGGAATAATATTGACTGTGATCGTAAGCTTCATTCAGGCCTTTATGCTTGGAGGCGACGGTATAATCGGATTCTTTATGCATGTTGTTGCGACAGGAGCTTTTGTTCTTGTTGCAGGCCACATTTATAAACATAAGAAAACAAGAAAAGGTGCAGTTATTGCATTGATTTGTGGTACAATAGTCATGACTGTCACCATGCTGTTATGGAATCTTCTTGTTACACCATTCTTCTTAGGCGTACCAAGGGAAGCTGTTATGGCTATGCTTGCTACGGTGATTCTGCCTTTCAACTTGTTGAAAGCAGGTTTAAACGCTTTCGTCACATTTTTGACATATAAATCGATTTCGAGGTTTTTGCACAAATAGAGATCGGCAATTCTTCTCTCGAAAATCGCTCACCCTCAAATCTTTAGATTGAACATTTAGGACTATGGACGAATGAGGAAAGTAATTCAAAACGAATCGGATACGAAGAGATTTGGTATTGAACTGGCGCGAAAACTGAAACCGGGCGATATTGTTGCTTTAATAGGAGATTTGGGCACAGGGAAAACCACTCTCACAAAATCAATTGCGGAGGGGCTTGGAATCACGGAACTGGTTACAAGTCCCACTTTTACGATTGTGCAGGAATATACTGAAGGCCGATTGCCTCTATATCATTTTGATGTTTACAGGCTGTGCGATACGGAAGAAATGTATGAGCTTGGATATGAAGAATATTTTTTCGGTCAGGGAGTATGTATAATTGAGTGGGCGGATCAAATCGAAGGACTCATTCCTGAGGAAAGCATAATTATACGAATCGAGTACGGGACAAAAGAAGACGAGCGAATCTACAATATCATGAACTTTGACGACAGCAGTGAGAATTAATAGTTTGAATGAACCGATAAAGGAATGTATATGAACATACTTGCAATTGAAACGACGGGGGCGGAGGCCTCTGTTGCATTGATAAACGAAAATGAAGAGGTCTTTATGGAAGCCTCTGAACAAAAAATGAATCATCTTCAAAATTTAATGCCAATGATAGATACTTTACTGAGAAAACGTGAATTGGCAATAAACGATATTGATTATATAGCGGTTTCAGAGGGCCCGGGTTCATTTACAGGTATCAGAATCGGAGTCGCTTCAGCACGGGCGCTGGCTCAGGTTTTGGAAATTGACACGATCAGTGTGCCTACTTTACAATCCTTCCTTTATCATGTTCCGGATTATAGAGGAATCATATGCCCGATATTTGATGCGAAGAGAGATCAGGTTTATAGCGGTGCTTTTCAGTGGATATGTGATGAGGATGCAAAGGAAACAGTGCACTGCGTATCGGTCAGAGAAAAGAATCGGCATTCTTATAGGGAAGTATTAGCCGGAGGAGCTTATGATCTGCCGCATCTGCTCATGCAGCTTAAGACAGTGTTATTAAACGAAAGCTGCAGGACTGCAGCTTCAGAAGTCACTTTTTTCGGAGACGGCATTATACCATATAAAAAACAGATTGAAGAATGGCAGAAAGAATCGTCAAATGACAATATACGTATGTTATTTGCAGAAAATGATTGCAGATTCCAGAAAGCATCGTCTGTTGCCAGACTGGCTTTGCAATTACTCAGAGCCGGCAGGGTTAAGAGCTATAATGACCTTAAACCTGTTTACATGCGAAAGGCTGAAGCGGAAAGAAGGCTGGAGGAAAAACCCTGATGGCCCTGATTATCAGACAAGCGGAAGAAAAAGATATAAAACCAATGGCAGATACGGATATCCTGTGCTTTTCAGCACCATGGAGTGAGTGGTCTTTTGAACAGGAAATCAAAGGAAACAACCTGGCGTTTTATATTGTAGCGGAAATCGACAGCAGGGTAGTTGGCTACGCAGGGCTATGGCTGATAATGGATGAGGGACACATTACAAATGTGGCAGTGCACCCGGAATTCAGGAAAAGAGGAATCGGGAGAGCCCTGATATCTGTTTTGCTTGAACATACAGTAAAGAACGGAACCTTGAGCCACACCCTTGAGGTAAGGGCCTCAAACGCAGCCGCCATATCGCTCTACATGAAATTCGGATTCGAACCTGCAGGAATAAGAAAAGGCTATTATGAAGACAATGGTGAAGATGCAGTTATAATGTGGCGGAAACAATAAATTTATTACATTAAAATTTCCTTGATAGAGATACTAAGTATGAATAGTATTTTTGAGAGGAGATACACCAAGTGAAAATCAGAAACAATTATTATGAGAATAATCATGACCTTAACGATGAAATGCTTACGGCGGCAACTCATTGCAACAGGTTTACCAGAAGGAACGATGTGAACTCCTTCAACATGATAAACTATCAGTCCTGTGAAAACTGCAGACATCTGACTGCGGATGACCGATGCCTTGCAGGAGTACAGAACAAATTTACAAATCTGGAATAACAGACAAATTCTGATCATTATTTATATGAATAAGGCAATGTCGTGAATCGGAGAAGTAATGAAAGATAACAAATTAGTAACATTGGGAATAGAATCAAGCTGTGATGAAACCTCAGCAGCAGTTCTCCTTGGCGGCAGGGAAGTACTGTCTGACGTGATTGCTTCTCAGATTAAGGTTCATCAAGTCTTTGGCGGAGTGGTACCTGAAATCGCATCACGACATCATTTAAACAATATTAATCCGGTAATTGACAGTGCATTGAAAGAAGCAGGTATAACATTAAGAGATGTTGACCTAATCGGTGTCACATATGGACCCGGCCTGGTGGGGGCCCTGCTTATCGGCCTGGCGACAGCCAAAAGTATGGCCTATGCTCTGAAGAAGCCACTTGTCGGCGTTCATCATATTCAGGGTCACATCAGTGCAAATTACATTGAACATAAAGAGCTTGAACCTCCCTTCTTAGCGTTGGTAGTTTCAGGTGGCCATACCAATATTGTAAACGTATTAGACTATAACCACTTTGAGGTTTTGGGCCGTACAAGAGACGATGCGGCAGGAGAAGCGTTTGATAAGGTTGCCAGAGTTCTTGGCCTTGGCTATCCGGGTGGGCCGCTGATTGATAAAGCGGCAAAGGAAGGAAATCCGCATGCGGTTGAATTTAAGCGTGTCTTCTTGGAAAAGGACAGTCTTGATTTCAGCTTCAGCGGAACAAAAACAGGAGTTCTGAATTACCTGAATACTCAAAAGCTCAAAGGGCTGCAGGCAAATGTAAATGATACGGCTGCCAGCTTTCAGCTTGCCGTTATGGAGGTCATAACAGCCAAAGCAATAATGGCTGCGGAACGGATGAATAAGGATAAGATTGTAGTTGCAGGAGGAGTAGCCGCAAACAGTCTTCTGAGGCAGATGCTGAAAGAAGAATGTGACCGGAAAGGGCTTGCCTTATATTTTCCGTCCCCAATCCTATGTACCGATAATGCAGCAATGATAGGATGTGCTGCCTACTATAAATATCAGTCTGGCCAAGAGGACGATTATTATCTTGATGCCTATCCTAATCTGGCACTATAGGAGTGGCTATTTTGCCGTCCTGCATAGAGAACCCTTTTAAGAGTATGATCATTTTATCAGCAAACAACATCACAAAAACATACGGAGCTGACCCTATACTGGTCAATGTATCCTTCCATATCAATCAGGGCGATAAAGTCGGCATTGTTGGTGCCAACGGAGCGGGAAAGACTACTTTACTTAACATTCTTTCCGGAAGACTGGCCTGTGACGCGGGAGATTTTTTTGTGTCCGCAAATGCCGAAGTAGGATATTTAAAACAAAGCGACAACTTTGAATCTGAAAAAACCATATATGAAGAGATGCTTTCGATTTTCAGCGAACTTATCAAGATTGAAAAGGAATTAGAAACACTGTCTCATCAGATTTCCGAGGAATCAAACCGATCCGGCGATGTTTCAAGAATGCTTCATCAATATGATGATTTGATGGAGACGTATAAAAACAATAACGGATACGGTTATAAAAGTGAAATCAACGGAATCCTGAACAGCATGGCTTTTCCGGAGGAATATTTTGATAAGCCCGTTTCCATCCTGAGCGGCGGAGAACGAACGAGACTTGCCTTGGCTTCTCTGCTGCTGAAAAAACCGCATTTGCTTTTGCTGGATGAACCCACCAACCATTTGGATATAGGAACCCTGAAATGGCTGGAGCAATACTTAAAAACATATTCCGGGACTATCGCTGTGATTTCACATGACCGTTACTTCCTTGATCAGACAGTAAACCGGGTCTTTGAAATCGAGAATCATAAGCTTACTACATATGAGGGGAATTATTCTGCCTATGTCGAGAAAAAGAAATTGAAAGAACTGGATGCACTTCGCAAGTATGAACATCAAAAGAAAGAAATCGAAAGGCAAGAGGAAATAATAAGACGCTTTAAGCAGCACGGCACGGAAAAATTAGCTAAAAGGGCCCAGTCACGGGAAAAGCAGCTTGAACATACAGAACGGTTGGAACGTCCGAACGCACATTTGGGAAAAATGAAGATCCGCTTCAAGCAGCGATATCAAAGCGGAAACGATGTATTGCTCATCAAAGACCTTTCTAAAAGTTTCGGGCGAGGCGATCAAAAGCGTCAGCTTTTCCGAAATGTCGGTATGGAAGTTAAAAGGGGAGAGAGAATATGTCTTGTCGGACCAAACGGTATAGGAAAGACAACTCTGTTGAAAATCATTATGGGAGAACTGGAACCGGATAATGGATATATCAAACTTGGTCATAATATATCTTGCGGTTATTATGATCAAGAGCAAAACCTCCTGGAAACAGGAAATACTGTATTAGACGAAGTGCATTCAGATTATCGCCTTTACAGTGAAACCGAAGTCAGAAGCCTTCTTGGGAGATTCCTGTTTAAAAATGAAATGGTATTTCAAACCGTATCATCATTGAGCGGCGGGGAAAAGGCACGGCTATCGCTTTTAAAACTTATGCTTTCAGGTGCAAACCTATTGATTATGGATGAACCGACCAATCATCTGGATATTGCTTCAAAAGAAGTTTTTGAAGATGCATTAAGAGAATTCGAAGGAACTATAATTGTAGTATCACATGACAGGTATTTTCTTAATAAAGTTCCTACACGGATAATGGAACTAAGCGAGGATGGTGCTGTCGACTACCTGGGCGGATACGATTATTACATGGAAAAGAAGCAATCCCTCGGATCCGGGAAAAGCTATCTGGAGGATCTGGGGAAAAAGGCAGCCTCCCAAGAAGTCTCTGATATAGCAGGTGAGGGTGAAGAAAAGACAGAATTGACATCAATGGAAGAACGGCGCAGAGCAAAGGAGATACAGACACAGCAAAGAAGAATCGAGAAGGAACGTAAACGGTTGGAAGAACTTATTGCAGAAACAGAAATAAAAATAGAGCAGGTTCAAAATGAAATGTGCAGGGAAGAGATATACTCAGACCACATGAAGTTTGCGGAGCATCAAAGCAATTTGAACCGTTTGAAGGATTATCTTTCCGAAATCTACGAGTCGTGGATAGTAATTCATGATTAAAAAATAAAAAATAAAAAGTTATTGCAGTATTTAATACAGTAACTTATAATATGCTTGAACATTGATAGAATTGGAAACACTAAATTTAACGTGCTTATAACATGGAGGTAAAATATGACATTTGAAAAAATAAGAGAAATAATCGTAGAACAGCTGGGAGTTGAAGAATCGGCTGTAACTCTGGAGACAAGTTTGATGAAGGATTTAGAAGCAGACTCTTTAGATGCGGTTGAAATCATAATGGCGATTGAAGATGAGTTTGAAATTGAAGTGCCGGACGAAGAAGCTGAGAAATTCCAAAACGTTGGAGATATCGTTAAATATGTTGATGAGAAAATAAACTAATAGATGCGAAAGGGGAAAGCCGCAAAGCGGGTTTCCCCTTTGAATATAGGCACTCGCAAACCTATTTCGTCGATTTTTGTTGTGCATGTTGTTAAATAATGTTATAATAAAGATTACAAGAATCTGGATAGAATGGAATGCGAAGATGAAAAATAACATGAAGATTTCAAGTGCAGTTATTAAAAGACTGCCAAGATACAGAAGATATTTAATGGAACTTCAAAAGAAAAACGTTGATAGAATATCGTCAAATGAATTAAGTAGTTTGATTGGCTATACCGCATCTCAAATAAGGCAAGATTTAAATAATTTTGGAGGATTTGGGCAGCAGGGATATGGCTATAACATAAATAGCCTTTACAAAGAAATAAGTGCAATTTTGGGGCTGGATCAGGAATACGGGATGGTAATCGTAGGTACCGGAAACCTGGGACAGGCTATTGCAAATTATACACATTATTATAAATCCGGCTTTAAAGTATGTGCCATGTTTGATGTAAACCCAAAACTGATCGGGTTAAGGATAAATGACATTGAAGTATTAGACTACGAGTTTCTGGATGAGTATTTAAAGAACAATCAGACAGATCTCGGCATTGTATGTACGAACATGTCCAGCGCACAGGAAGTTGTCGATAAACTGTGCAACGGCGGAGTCGAAGGCATATGGAATTTTGCCCCTACCGATTTGATTGTGAAAGATGGTGTGGCATTGGAAGATGTTCATTTAAGCGACAGCCTGCATTCTCTTGCATATTACATCAATCGAAACAGACAAAATCAGGATTGATAATCGAAAGACAATGAAATCAAATAGAAAATAACCGTTTCGAAAGAAACGGTTATTCATTCTATAAGCTGGTACACACAGATTTAATGTATTTATTCTGCAACCGGAGCATCAACCGGACATGCGTTTGCACACGCACCGCAATCAATGCACTTATCAGCATCAATTACATATTTAGTATCCCCTGCAGAAATGGCTTCTGTGGGGCATTCCGGTTCGCATGCTCCACAGCTGATGCAAGAGTCATTAATAACATATGCCATTTTAGTTCCTCCTTAAATAGTGAATTGAAAAAGTATTATAATTATAGCAGACGATTGTCAAATAGACAATAAAAGTTTAATTTTTTGTTTATATAAGTAAGAAGGAAATAATTCGGGGTGAAAAATGAAGGTTTATGGTTTGGTCGGCAAGAGCGGAACCGGCAAAAGTTATCAGGCAATGAATCTATGCAAAGAATTGAATATCGAATGCTTCATCGATGATGGTCTGTTTATCTGTGGCAACTCGATATTAGAAGGTATTTCGGCAAAACGTCAAAGCACAAAAGTTGCCGCGATAAAAACAGCCTTGTTTACCGATGAAGATCATCGGCAGGCTGCTTCGAATAAAATAAAGGCGATTTCTCCGGAAACAATATTGATTTTAGGTACATCTGAAAAAATGATACGGAGTATATCGAAACGGCTTGAATTGCCGGAACCGGAGCAGATCATCCAGATTGAAGATATTACATCAGAGGAAGAACGTGAAACCGCAAGGAAACAGAGACAGGAGCTGGGTAAACATATTATTCCGGTACCGACACTGCAGCTGAAGCGTGAATTCTCCGGATATTTCTTAGACCCCCTAAGGATAATCAGAGGCTGGAGAGGCGGAAAAGCTTCTGTTTCTGAAAAGACAGTAGTCCGTCCAACCTACAGCTATCTCGGTCAATACACTATTTCCGACAAGGTAATCGGAGATGTGATAGATCATCTGGGAAGTGAGACGGAAGGAGTGGAATCGGTTACCAAAGTATCTATAGAAAACAATAAAGAAGGCATGAAGATTACTATTTATTTAATATGCAAATTTGGCTTTCAAATTATGAATACCGCTATTGAAATGCAAAAGGCCGTATTTCAAATGGTCGGGACCATGACCGCATTTCATATAAAGGCAGTGGATGTAGAGATCAAAGGATTGAAATGAAGATAACAGAAGATAATAACAGAATCATCATACATGATATAAATGACTTTCACCCCGACCATATCTTTGATAACGGACAGTGCTTCCGGTGGGAAAGAGAGATTGACGGGAGCTACACAGGTGTCGCATTTGGCAAAGCCGCAAATATAAACTATGCAGACGATAACATTATTATAAATAATGCTTCACTAAATGATTTTAATGAATATTGGAAAGATTACCTGGACTTGGAACGCGACTATGGCATAATTAAAAAGAGCCTCTCCGAAAAGGATTCGCATATGGGGAAAGCCATATCGTTCGGGCACGGAATGAGGATACTTGGACAGGATAAATGGGAAACCCTGATATCATTTATAATATCGCAGAACAGCAATATTCCGAGAATTAAAAAGTGCATCGGGGCTCTTTGCGCAAACTTCGGGGATCCTATTGGTGAGTACAATGGAAAAGTGCACTATGCATTCCCGAACCTTGAAAAACTTGCTCAGATTGATACAAGCGATCTGGATACATGCAGGCTTGGTTATAGGGCTGATTATATTATTGGGACAGCAAGAAAAGTCGCGTTGGACGGAGGAGAAACCTTGGATCGTCTTGACAAGATGCCGCCGCAGGATGCCTATGATTACCTTCTAAGTTTGAGCGGCGTAGGGCCAAAAGTTGCGAACTGTATTACGCTTTTTTCTATGAAAAAATATGACAGCTTTCCTTTGGATGTTTGGATAAAGAGGGTCATGCATCAGATATACGGTATCGAAGAAGGAAATGTTAAGAAAATGCAGGATTATGCGTCAGAATATTTCGGAGAATACGGCGGCATTGCCCAACAGTATTTATTCTATTACATAAGAGAAATCAGTAAAAATAAGTAATATGGGAAGGATTTATCATACATGTTAGGACCACTCGTAAACGGCATCGTTATAATCATCTGTGCAGTGATAGGAAAACTTTTGATTAAAGGCTTTCCGCCCAGGTTTGAAGAAATAATTAAAAAAGCAATCGGACTCTCAATTTTATACATAGGCATAGCAGGAGCGCTGGAAAATCAGAGAGTCATGCTGCTCATCATCAGCATGGTTGCAGGAAGTATTATCGGCGAATGGATCAATATTGACAAAGGCATGTACAACATAGGCATATGGATAGAAAAGAGATTGGGATTTGGAGAGGGAAACTTTTCAAAGGGATTTGTGACTGCCACTATCCTTTTCTGTACAGGTTCCATGGCAATCGTTGGTGCGATGCAGAGCGGACTTCAGGGCAACCACGAAATGCTCTTTGCAAAATCCATTCTGGACGGTGTGATAGCCATTATATTTGCATCAACCATGGGAATAGGGGTTGCCTTTTCAGCAATACCCGTTTTCTTGTATGAAGGCGCAATCGCTTTAGGCGCCGGCCTTATAAAAGACTGGCTCACACCGGAAATCATCACCGAGATGTCTGCAGCAGGAAGCCTTCTTATCGCAGCAATAGGATTTAATTTCCTGGAGGTAAAAGAAATCAAAGTTGCAAACATGATCCCGGCAATATTTCTGCCATGGCTTTTCATTGCGCTGGAAACAGCTTTTCTACTATAGCCCGCCCAAAATCAGGCTATAATGAGCAGATATATGGCAAACTTATACTTAAAAGAATAATTTGACAAAAACCTATTGACAATTTTGCTTAGCGGTATTAAATTATAGTTAGCACTCATCCACAATGAGTGCTAACAAATTATTAAAGATAAATAAATAAACATTTGTAAACAAATAAAATAAGGAGAGGAGATTTAAAGAATGAACATCAAACCATTAGGCGATAGGGTAGTTATTAAAAGACTGGAAGCAGAGGAAAAGACGAAGAGCGGTATAGTATTGCCGGGGCAGGCTAAAGAGCAGCCAATGATGGCAGCAATTATTGCAGTCGGACCGGGAGCTGTTGAAGATGGAAAGACAATTCCTATGGACGTAAAACCCGGAGACGTGGTCATATTCTCAAAATATGCAGGCACTGAAATCAAATACGACGGTGAAGAGTACACTATCGTATCACAGAGGGATATTCTGGCAATCGTAGGATAGAAAGCCAATAGGGACTTAAAAATAAGGTTAATAACAAATTTATCTAAATGGAAAGGAAGTAATCGAACATGGCAAAAGAAATAAATTATGGCGAAGAAGCCAGAAGAAAACTGCAAGCCGGAGTTGATAAGCTTGCAAATACAGTGAAGATCACCTTAGGGCCAAAAGGAAGAAACGTTCTGCTTGATAAAAAGTTTGGATCCCCGCTAATCACAAATGACGGTGTTACTATAGCAAAAGAGATCGAACTTGAAGATTCATACGAAAACATGGGGGCTCAGCTCGTTAAAGAGGTCGCAACAAAAACGAATGATGTTGCCGGAGATGGAACTACCACAGCTACAGTCTTTGCACAGAGCATAATCAAGGAAGGGTTCAAGAATGTAGCCGCCGGCGCAAATCCTATGATTCTGAAAAAAGGAATTCAAGGAGCCGTTGAAATAGCCGTAGAGGAAATCAAAAAGACTGCTCATATAATAGAAACAAAAGAAAATATAGCCCAGGTAGCTTCTGTTTCCGCAGGAGACGAAGAAATCGGCGGGCTGATTGCCGAAGCAATGGAAAAGGTAGGAAAAGACGGAGTAATCACTGTAGAAGAGTCCAAATCTATGGGAACCACCTTAGAAGTTGTAGAAGGTATGCAGTTCGACAGAGGATATCTTTCCGCATACATGGTGACTGATGCTGAAAAAATGGAAGCAGTATTGGACAATCCATATATTTTGATTACCGACAAGAAAATCTCAAACATACAGGAACTTTTACCTATTCTTGAGCAGATAGTACAGCAGGGAAGAAAGCTGCTGATTATAGCTGAAGATGTTGACGGAGAAGCTCTGCCTACTCTGGTAGTAAACAAATTGAGAGGAACATTTGAATGTGTTGCTGTAAAAGCACCGGGCTTTGGAGACAGAAGAAAAGCTATGCTTGCGGATATCGCCGCATTGACAGGAGGAAAAGTAATCTCCGATGAACTGGGTTATGAATTAAAAGAAGCGACTCTTGATATGCTTGGAACAGCAAACACTGTAAAGGTTAACAAGGAAAATACAGTTATTGTGGACGGTGCAGGAGATTCTGATGATATCCAGGCAAGAATAACACAGATCAAAGCACAGATAGAAGAAACCACATCCGAATTTGACAAAGAAAAGCTTATGGAAAGACTTGCAAAACTATCAGGAGGAGTTGCGGTCATTCAGGTTGGTGCCGCTACTGAAACCGAACTGAAGGAACTCAAGCTGAGGATAGAGGATGCACTCAATGCTACAAGAGCAGGAGTAGAAGAGGGCATAGTATCCGGCGGAGGAGTCGCATTTGTAAATGCAATACCTGCAGTTGCAAAATATATTGAAAGCCTTTCCGGTGATGAAAAGACAGGAGCAAGCATTGTAATGAGAGCTCTTGAAGAACCTCTCAGACAGATTGCCGAGAATGCAGGTCTTGAAGGCTCCGTAGTGGTCTCAAAGATAAAGAACAGTGAACAAGGCATCGGTTTCAATGCTGCCAGCGGAACTTATGAGAACATGTTCAAGGCGGGTATCGTTGACCCGGCTAAGGTCAGCAGATCCGCACTTCAGAACGCAGCTTCCGCATCCTCAATGCTTCTGACCACAGAAGCCGCTGTGTCAGAAGTGAAAAAAGACGAGCCGATGATGCCTCCGATGGGCGGCGGTATGGGCGGCATGGGCGGCATGATGTAAGCTGAGCTCTAACCTATTGATTTCAATCGGTCTAACGGCTCTGAAATCTTGAATGCTCACAATTTGCTCACATTGGGGCTTCTCATTAGTTTTGAAAACTTTTGAGGGGCCTCTTTTTTTACGTCCTGGGTGACATGAAGATAGATGTTCCTGGTTATATCATCGTCCTTGTGACCCAGACGTTCCATAATCTCCTCGAGGCCGACTCCTGCTTCGGACAGCAATGACGCGTGGGTATGCCTCAGGCTATGCGGGGATAGGTCTTTAAGATTGTTGCAGCGGATAATCCGCTGCATTGTGAATCCGATCTGTTTCGGCGTTTCCGGATAGCCTGGATAATTCATTACTTTTGTAATTACAAAATCATCATGCCACGATGGAATCTTAAGCCTCAATTCACTCTGCCGAGCCTTGTGCATGCGAAGCTCCTTGGCCAGATCGTCATCAATGTAGAGTGTTCGATTGGACGTTTCTGTTTTAGGTGGCAGCAAGTGATACTTCTCAGTCTTGACCTTTAAGCATGGTATCCTGCTTATCTTACAGCTCCTCAATTTTTATGTAGATCCCAGGTACCGCCTGCCAGAACTTTTCCTCTAACATTCCATCACTCTGCTGCATATAATAAATGCGGAGGTGATTGCTTTGTTTTTAGCTTCACATTATCAGTTAGAATTTTTGAGTGATTTACTTAAAAAATCTCCCGACGCAGTAGCTTGGATTTTTGGGAGTCCGGCTTTTCCTGAGATCCGGGGATTTGTGTATTTTTACCAACTTTATGATAGCGTGCTATTAGTTGCAGAGGTATCGGGTCTACCACACAACGAAGGTTCCTGTGAAGGCAGGGTATTCGGATTCCATATTCATGAGGGCGGCACCTGCACAGGCAATAGCGAAGATCCATTCGCCGACACAGGTATGCATTACAATCCAAACAATTGCTTGCACCCTCATCATGCTGGTGATTTGCCTCCGCTGTTTGAGAATAACGGACTATCCTTTCAATCTGTTCTCACTAATCGTTTTAGCGTAAATCAGATTATAGGCCATACGGTGATCGTTCATGGTTCACCGGATGATTTCGTGACCCAACCATCGGGCAATTCAGGGGCAAAAATCGCATGTGGTCAAATATTCTAAGCTGATGGACGGTCAAAATGCCGCACTTGGTGAAATATGTAGTCATGGGGATCCTCCTCTCATTCCCTTTCAATAATCTTGCAACCCGTAATCATGCCCATAAGTAAAGTTCTCAATTAATAGTAAATGGGCATTTTCCAATCACAACGTCACGTAAAGTAGTCACCATTACACAGGCAATTAATGGGCGGCATGATGTAAGCAGTCACTCTTAGTATATAACAATCTCTATATATAAAATCAAGGATGAACTGTCTCAAACCGTAAACGAGGCGGCTCATCTTTTCATTTTTTTGATTTGTAAATTTCTATAGCCTTTTATGTTGAAAAAGAATGTTAACTAATATAAAATAATTTAGTATAGATTGAAAGGAAATATTTTTCTTAAGCAGGACAAGATAACTATGACAAATGAAAACAAGTTGAAAGCAACGATAATCATACTGCTTATAGCAATAGAAATTGTTGTCTGGACAGTAAACCACCCCTATACTCCCAATGCCCCAAACGTGATTAACGGCGGGGATGAAAATGTTCCTAAAATACAAAACCCCGGAATGATTGAAGACGGGGAAGGCAGTATTGGCAATAATGATGAAGTATCTGAATATGATGACAGCCGGGAACGATTATTTAAGAAAGCTGAGCAAAGGGGTTTGCTCATTTTAGTAAACAAAGAAAATGCGATACCGGAAGATTACAAGCCGGATGATCTTAAGGCGATCAAATATTTTGTAAATGACCGTTCTGCCAGCTCGAGATACATGAGGGCAGAGGCGGCAGATGCTTTTCATAAAATGGTGGAAAAAGCTGCCGAAGAAAATATTGAAATCCGAATGACTACAGCTTTTCGTTCCTACGATTTCCAAAAGCTTTTATATGAAAATTACGTAGCGAATGAAGGGCAGGAGGCAGCAGATACATTCAGCGCAAAGCCGGGGCAAAGCGAACACCAGACAGGATTAGCTGCTGATGTATCGTCTCTTAGCGTTGATTACGAGCTTTCCGATAGCTATGGCAACATGACGGAGGGGAAATGGCTGGCTGAGAATGCCGATCAGTTTGGTTTTATAATTCGGTTCCCAAAGGGGAAAGAGCATATTACAGGATATAGATACGAGCCTTGGCATATAAGATATGTAGGAATTCCTGCGGCAAAGGAAATCCGAGAGCATGATCTGACACTCGAAGAATTCCTGCAGCAAAACGATATCAGACCGTAGTAAGATTTTAAGGAGGAAGTTACAAAATGGCTTTTTATTTTGAAGAACCATCACGCACCTTTAATGAATATCTCCTGATTCCGGGATATTCTTCTAAAGATTGCAATATGCAGAATGTAAGCTTAAAGACACCTGTTGTGAAGTATAAGAAGGGAGAAGAAGCGGCAATCACCATGAATATACCGCTGGTGTCAGCAATTATGCAGTCAGTTTCAGATGATAAACTGGCTATAGCGCTGGCAAAAGAAGGAGGCATTTCGTTTATATTTGCCTCCCAGCCAATAGAAAGCCAGGTGGCGATGGTAAGGCGTGTAAAGAGCCATAAGGCGGGCTTTGTCAAAAGCGATTCCAACCTCAAGCCGGATCAAACACTTAAGGACATACTGGCATTGAAAGAAAGGACAGGCCATTCCACGGTCGCAGTTACCGATGACGGAACCCCTGAAGGGAAAATTTTAGGCATTGTGACAAGCAGGGATTACCGTGTCAGCAGAATGTCAATTGAAACAAAGGTCTCCGATATTATGACCCCATTTTCTTCACTTGTATATGCCAATGAAGGAGTTACTTTATCTGAAGCCAACGATATGCTCTGGGACCACAAACTCAATGCCCTCCCTATCATTGATAAAACGCAGAGATTGATTTATTTTGTTTTTCGTAAAGATTACGATTCCCACAAAGCGAACCCAAATGAATTGCTGGATGACCATAAACGATATATGGTAGGCGCCGGCGTTAATACAAGGGACTACACAGAAAGAATTCCGGCCCTGATAGAGGCAGGTGCTGATGTCCTTTGTATCGACTCTTCTGAGGGATATACCGAATGGCAAAAGGAGACAATTGATTTTGTCAGGGAACGATACGGTAATAAAGTCAGAATCGGAGCAGGAAATGTAGTGGATAAAGAAGGCTTCCTCTATTTGGCAGAAGCAGGCGCTGACTTTATAAAAGTGGGAATAGGAGGCGGATCCATCTGCATAACAAGAGAGCAGAAAGGTATCGGCAGAGGCCAGGCGACTGCTGTTATCGATGTTGCGGAAGCAAGGAATGATTACTACGAAAAGACCGGAATTTATATCCCGATTTGTTCCGATGGGGGGATTGTTTACGATTATCATATGCCTTTGGCTATAGCAATGGGAGCGGACTTTAT
>CAYLLJ010000006.1:47603-66439 GCA_964384725.1 uncultured Oscillospiraceae bacterium
AAGCCCGACAAACAAACTGAATATTAATGGCAGTTATGTAAAGGAATATTGGGGTGAAGGCTCAAACAGGGCCAGAAATTGGCAGCGCTATGACCTTGGCGGTGAAGGAAAGCTTACATTTGAAGAGGGTGTTGATTCCTATGTACCTTATGCAGGTTCATTGAAGGATAACGTGAACCTCTCTCTCAATAAAATGAAATCTACGATGTGCAACTGCGGTGTAATTACAATAGAGGAGCTGCAGAAATATACAAAACTTACCCTTGTATCTGCAACAAGTATTGTTGAAGGCGGGGCGCATGACGTTATTCTGAAAGATACCGTAGCAAACCAGCTTAGATGAGAAAACTGTCATGTACCGATTATGTACCGATTTCGAATATAGTATTTCTAAAAACTGACAGCAGTCATAAATGAGTAACAATGTTAAATATGGTTAATATATTAGCAAAATGTGTTGTATTTACAGCACATTTTTTTGCTATATATGATAGAATTATATTGTGATGAAATAATGTTATGAGAACGGAGGTGTTTACTCATGACCATCAAGAAGTTATATCAGAATATTAAGGAGGAGCTTGATGCGATCAGTTATTTAAGAGAAAAAATACTATACCCTGAAAGTCCTATGGAAATAAACGAAAAACGTAAAACAGAAGAACATAAATAAATTTAAATGTTTACGGAGATAATAAAGGAGCTGATACACTATTGAAAATCAATTTTGATTTTAATAAATTGAAAAATTCTTAAGATCATTTCGCAGTAAGAAGCAAATGATCTTATTTTTATAAAATCCCCAAAAATATTGTTAAATGTTAAAAACATTTAACACAAGTATAATGTTCGCTTAATATTCAATATGTATAATAAACTTAAAATTAGAAAAGGAAAGGGGTGATAAATATTGGAAGATAATATCTATTTCGAAGGCAGTGAAACATATTATGCAGATTGTGAATCAAGTTCAGAAGAATATGCTGATTGGGCTTCACAGCGATAGGGTAACCTATCTGTTACAAAATCAAGTCAATCTTAAGAGATTGTTTATATATAAAATATCATATCATAATAGCCAACCTCCTTCTTCCTTGGCAGCCGGAAAACCAATTGGACGGGCTGCTTTTTATTTTACCTTAATTCCCGGACGGCACCGTAAACAGGCGGACGGCATTTGCGGAGGTACAAAAAAGAGGCTGGATAATAATATCCAGCCTCCAAATGTGTGATGAAATCATTTAGCTAATAGTGATGATCAGCTGGCCGGTCTTGACCTGCTGTCCCTCTTGGACCAGAATGGATTCGATCGTTCCGTCTTTTGGTGCAGTAATATTCGTCTCCATCTTCATGGCTTCAATGACTGCAAGGCTTTGCCCCGCCTTAACCGTATCCTGCTTCTTCACAAGAATCTTGATGATTTGGCCGGGAATGTTTGCTCCGATTTCCGAATCCGAATCAGGATCAGCTAATATTAAGGTGCTTGTTTCTAAGACACCTATCTTGACCCTTTCAGTCTTATCCTTAATCTTGATTTCTCTTCTGTTCCCGTTCACTTCAAATTCCAGGGTACGGAAGCCCTCCTGATCCAGTTTGCCCATCTGCAGGTATTGCACTATGAGAACGCGGCCTTCTGCAACTTCAATCTCACTGGTTTCTCCTTCTGAAAGACCATGGAAGAATACATCGCTTCCCATGCGGCTCACATCCCCGTTTTCCATATAATAGCGGATGTATCCTTCAAAGACATCCGGGTAGAGAGCGTAGCTTACCATGTCCTTCCTGGAAGGTTCAAAGCTGTATTTTTCTTTAAGATAACGCCCATGCGCATCCAAGTCCTCCGGCGGAAGCAGTTCTCCCGGTCTGATTGTAATGGGTTCTGCGTCTTTCAGTACCAGTTTTTGGAGTTCGCTTGGGAATCCCCATTCTGGCTGCCCCATCATGCCTTTAAAATAAGATATGGAGGAATCAGGGAAATCCATGTTTTTTGCTTTTTCAAAAATATTTTCCGGTGTCAGATCGTTCTGAACCATGAAGATCGCTAAATCTCCTACCATTTTAGAAGAAGGCGTTACCTTGATAATATCTCCAACCATCTCATTTACAGCTCTGTACATCTCTTTTACATCGTTGAACCGATGACCGAGGCCGAAGCTTTCAACCTGAGGCTTCAGATTGGAATACTGGCCTCCGGGTATTTCGTACCGGTAGATCTCGGCACTGCCGAATTTAAGATCTGATTCAAAATGGGAGTAAACGGGGCGCACTATAGCCCAGTAATCAGAAAGCTTCTGAAGTCCCTTGTAATCAATTTCGGTATCCCTTTCGGTGTTGCTAAGAGCTGCTACGAGAGAGTTCATGGCTGGTTGACTGGTGAGCCCGGCCATGCTGTTAAGTGCAGCATCCACAATATCAACTCCCGCATCTGCAGCCATCAATACTGTTGCACCGCCATTTCCTGTAGTATCATGGGTATGCAGATGGATCGGAATAGAAATCTCATCTTTCAAGGCTCTGACAAGCTTTGCCGCAGCATAAGGCTTGAGAAGGGCGGACATATCTTTTATAGCCAGAATGTGAGCTCCCATCCGTTCAATTTCTTTTGCCTTTTCAACATAATATTTTAGAGAATACTTATCTTTCTTCTGATTAAGAATATCTCCGGTGTAGCAGAGGGTAACCTCAGCAAGTTTGTTGCACTTCAACACTTCATCCAGAGCCACCTCGATTCCCTTTAGCCAGTTCAACGAGTCGAAGATACGGAACACGTCAATACCTGAAGCTGAGGATTCTCTGACGAATTCACGGATCACATTGTCGGGATAATTTTTATAACCGACAGCATTGGCGCCGCGAAACAGCATCTGAAACAGGACATTTGGAATACGCTTCCGCAGTTCTTCAAGTCTGTCCCAGGGGGATTCATGGAGGAAGCGATAAGCCGTGTCAAAGGTAGCCCCACCCCACATTTCAAGTGAAAAAAGGTCATTACCATAAACCGAAGTGGCCTTGGCTATTTTAAAAATATCTCTGTTTCTCAGTCTTGTCGCCATGAGGGATTGCTGAGCGTCACGCATCGTTGTATCTGTGATCAGAAGTTTTTTCTGCTCTCTTATCCATTTTACTACAGCATCAGGTCCGCCCTGCTCAAGAATCTGCTTAGTACCGCTTAAATTTTCCGGCACTTGAACCTGTGGAACCACGGGAACGTCAAAGCCCGCTTTATTTCCTCCGGTCTGGTTAACGATGATTTCACCAAGATAGTTTAAGATCTTGTATTCTTCATCAGTTTGGGCTGAAATATCGAACAGCTGCGGATTTTCAGCAATAAATGACGTATCACACTTTCCCTGAAGGAAAGTTTCATGGTTTAATACATTAATTAAAAAGTCGATATTTGATTTAACACCGGTGAGGATAACTTCTTTAATAGCTCGAATAGCCTTTCTGGCAGTATCCTCAAACGTCCTGGAATGGGATGTGGTTTTTACAAGCAAGCTGTCGTAATAAGGGCTGATGACTGCTCCGGTATAAGCGTTACCGGCATCCAGGCGGATTCCAAATCCTGAGCCCGAGCGGTAGTAATCGATTCTTCCGGTATAGGGCGCAAAGTGGTTTGCCGGATCCTCTGTTGTGATTCTGCATTGGATCGCATATCCTCTTGGCTGAATGGCCTCCTGTGAAGGGATTCCAATTTCTTCCGAATCAAGTGAAAAGCCTTCCGCAATAAGGATTTGACTTTCCACAATATCATAACCGGTGGTCATTTCCGTCACGGTATGTTCCACTTGAATCCGAGGATTCATTTCAATAAAGTAATAGTTGTTGTGTTTGTCCACCAGGAATTCCACGGTTCCGGCACTGCGGTAATTCACAGAGCTTGCGATTTTTACAGCATCTTGACAGATCGCTGCTCTTATCTCCTCCGGCAAGGAAAAAGCCGGGGTAAATTCAATAATTTTTTGATGCCGGCGCTGAATTGAGCAGTCCCTTTCATATAGATGAACTAAATTGCCGTGTTTATCGCCAAGAATCTGAACCTCGATGTGCTTTGGCCCCTCAATATACTTTTCCACAAAGACATCATCATTGCCAAAGGCTTTGAGTGCTTCGCTCTGGGTGCTGGAAAATGCAACGGCTAATTCGCTTTCCTTCCGGACGATTCTCATCCCTCTTCCGCCGCCGCCGGCTGCTGCTTTCAGCATGACAGGATAGCCGCCGCATGCCTTCACTGCATCGCTTGCTTCCTGAAGGCTGTCAACAGGCTTGTCAAGCCCGGGTACAACAGGAACCCCCGCAGCCTTCGCTACCAGCTTTGACTGGATCTTATCTCCTAACTTCTCCATCATTTGAGAAGTAGGTCCGATGAATTCAATGCCGACTTCCTCACATTTGCGTGCAAATGCAGGGTTCTCCGAGAGAAATCCATAGCCCGGATGAATTGCGTCTACGCCTTTTTTCAGCGCAAGTTTTATAATAGCATCGATATCTAAATATGCTTCGACGGGTCCTTTATTTTCGCTGATGAGATAAGATTCGCTTGCTTTGGTGCGGAAAAGCGAAAGTTTATCTTCCTTTGAATATATAGCCACGGTTCTGATTCCGAGCTCGTGGCAGGCTCGAATAACTCGAATAGCGATTTCGCCTCGATTTGCAATTAATACTCTTTTAAACTTACGTTCCATTGTTAGACCTCTCTTAGGTCAACTTCTCTTAGTTAGACCTCTCCTGTAAATAGAAATATTCATGATAGTTTACTATTTTCTGAACCGGAAGTCAATAGTTCTGATTTGAATGACATCAACGCAGAATGTGTTATTATAGACTTTTAATTTGTATTTAACCTATTCAAATTCTCATATCCTGTCATGGCTAAGTCTCCTTAAAATTCTATATTGGATTCTATGGCAACATATTATCATTTAACGTAAAGAACAGTCATTTTGGAAGAGTTAAAAAGAAGTTAAATCTTTGTAAAACCTAAAACACATATGAATTTGCATATTATCATCAAGAATACAGGAATAGGAGTAAGAACATTTATTTAACAAAAGCTTAACAAGCCCTTTATTGGCATTTAACAATGGCTCTGTAAGATAAGACATGTAATAAAACGAAAACATAATAAATAATAAGAATCGAGAAAGGAAAACAAAATGAAAAAAATATTAGCAATTACATTAGTTATGTTATTAGCACTTGGCACATTTGCCGGTTGTGGCGGAAACGAAGAGGCACCGGATGAGGGCGCAACAGAAGTTACAGGAACCGTTGTAACAGCTGGTTCAACATCCGTACAGCCATTATCAGAAGAATTAGCGGCAGCATTTATGGATGCCAACTCCGGAATCACGGTAGAAGTACAGGGCGGCGGATCCGGCCAGGGAATCAAAGCGATAGCAGAAAAGATAGCTGACTTTGGTGCATTATCAAGAAATGTAAAGGATGAAGAAAAAGCATCCGTAGCAGAAGAATTCGTTATAGCTAAGGACGGAGTCGCGG
Source organism: uncultured Oscillospiraceae bacterium (assembly GCA_964384725.1). Lineage (GTDB taxonomy): Bacteria > Bacillota > Clostridia > Peptostreptococcales > Anaerovoracaceae > Anoxybacterium. The sequence continues at coordinate 53,106 of CAYLLJ010000006.1, forward strand.
TAGTTGTTAATCCGGAATCCACAATAGAAAATCTTACAATCGAACAGATCAAAAAAATCTACATAGGCGAGATCACCAACTGGAGTGAAGTCGGCGGAGAAGATGCTCCTATCGTAGTAGTTAGCAGAGAAGAAGGTTCCGGCACGAGAGGTTCATTCACAGAGATCACAAAGGTCTTGTCAAAGAATGACGCCGGCGAAGAAATTGACAATACAACAAAAGATGCTCTGGTTCAGGGCTCAACCGGAGCAGTTATGCAGACTGTTGCAACTACCCCTAATACAATCGGATATGTATCCCTCGGTTCACTGAGTGACACAGTAAAAGCAGTAAGCGTAGAAGGTGTTATACCATCCAACGAAACTGTACTTGCCGGCGACTACCAAATCTCAAGGCCGTTCCTTTATGTTAGAGGCGGAGATATGACAGAAGCTGCACAGCTCTTTATCGACTTTATCATGAGTGCAGAAGGTCAGGCAATAGTAGAAGACAACGGATTTATTCCGGTTATCTAAACAAACTTCTTCTTCATTATAATAAGCAAGTAAAAAAGCCTTCAGCATTAGCGGAAGGCTTTTTACTTGCATGACGTACGCCCGGCATTTATAGTAAACTGAAGCCCCATTCATTCCACTTCCAAACGTAAGTCTGCAAAAGCCCCTCAGGATCGATTGAGTACCGAGGTCCGGCAGATTTACGATATTGACCTTCATCGATGATGAGTTCATTCTGTCCGTCACCGTTTATGTCAAGTATGTCGATGGAAAGGATCGGCCGGTCAAGGTCCGATGAGCACCAAACGGGTTTAAACATATCCTTCTCAAGTTTATATACAAAAAGATGGTTCTTATAGCTGTCATCTTTTCCGGTGTGCCAGAATGGCCTGATTTTACCGAAACTGCCCTTTTTCCATAGGCTGAAAATTAGTTCTGTTTTACCGTCATTGTTAACATCACCCAGGGAAAAGGTCTCCAATTGCCATTCGTCAGGTGTCTTCCAAAGATCCTGATCATCCTTCCTGACAGTAAGAGCCTTTTCCGAAAGTCGATATTCTTCCATTCTTCCATCACCGTCAAGGTCATCCGTTTTGATTATCAATTGCTCTGAATCATCGGCATCTGCCGGCAAAGGGTTAGCAATCAACGCAATGCCAAGAAGTAATATTAGACATATACACACTAATCGACTGATGACCGGCAGCCGGCTACACGGTGATAGGCTGCCTTTAAGCAGCTTGTAATGCAATCTACGCATTATATATAGGCACCTCGCTCTCCCTACTCACTTACTCTTCGTTTGGTGCGGTGTAAACCTTGGTCCATAAAGGGGGTTCGGGAGCTTTGCCATTTTCCAGCATTTCCTTCCATTTTGAATCAGTCAGTCGATCGTTAACAGGCCAAGGGAATTCATAGTATGAGTACACAGCCCCTTTTGCAATGCGCAAGGTACCATCAATAGGAACAACAGCATAGATGCTATTGACAAATCCGGTTCCTGCTTCCAGAACCTGACCGTTGGGATCCGTTGCAACATCAGCGATCAAAGCAGCAGGATTTTCATAAACAGCGGAGGGATGATCAACACCCACGTCCTTCATGGCTTCAAGCCAGAGATGTTCAAGCTGCCCTCCGAAGCTTTCAATCAACTCGTATTCTTCTTCGGTAAGAGGTTTCTGAGCCAGCTCCTTTTCAGCAATAACTTTCAGTTTTAAAGAGAGCTCCTCCATGAGCAACAGAGAATCACGAGTACCTTCCGAAAGCAAATTCCTGCTTTCTAACCCTTCTAAGGTCATACGTGTCAGTGCCGCAAGCCGCCCGTAAACAACAGGGTTAGGTTCTACATAACCTCGAAAGTCTTCGCTTTCAAGGCCTCCCCCCATTTCAGCATAAACTTGTTTTGCATAAAGTATAGTATCATGTTTAAGTTCAGCCCAGCTTCCCAGATAAGTCTCCAGCTGCTTTCCGTTCCAGGCTTGATTCTGCATAAATGAGGGATATCCTTTCCCTTTAGGCTCTGTGAGCGGTTCTAAAGTATACAGCCAGGTCCAGTACAGGTTTTGAGTCCGGATGCCTTCATCTAAAGATGCAATGTCTATTTTTAGGTTTTCCATATTTTCGGGGTATTTTTCATAGTCGGTTTCGCCGATATCTTTTAAGATGGAATAAGCCGTATCAGAACCCATGGCGGCAGGGATATCCAAACCGTTTGGAAGCATCCTTCGTTCCCCGGTCTCATTTTCCAGTACCTCACGATATATAAGGCGCTGAAAAATCGAAGCATCTGGAGTGAACCTCTGACCCATAAACCGGAAACCCTTTATATCCTGTTCGCGGTCAGGCTGTATGTCTGCATTATAGATCGGTATAGAGTTGAGAGCCGGAGGATCCATGTCCTTTAGCGCAGTGCAGAAAGCATTCCATTTTTCCGCATCATCCCTCAGCTGATTCAGAGAGGGGATCCCTTCGTAGGCGTTTTTTAACAGCTGATGATATTGAATTATTCCCAGGTCATCGCTTTTACCAACGAAAAAATTAGTAGGCTCATAGATACGATTCCAGCGTTCGAAGTTCTCCTGACTGCTGAGAAGTAATGTAATCAAAGCGGCAGACTTTGTTTCATCCTCATTGGAAGCACGGAAAGTCATACGGCCATACCACATCATAGCCTGGAAATAAGTCTTTAGCTCCTCAGACTTGGCATAATGCCCACGTGGGATATACTGGGTATAATCCTCGTTTAATATTTGAACCGCGCCGCTGTCGGAATTGCCAATATTCATGACAGGAGATGGAATGAAAAATTCCTCATGTTCAGCAATTTGCTGCAATTCCTGATCTACCTCTTTGCGAACATAAGCAGGTATATTTGAATCGGGATTTAACAGCCGCGTTGCCACAGCAAAAAAGGCCACATTGCGTCTGGCGGCGTTTTTCCAATCTGTGTTTTTCAGTTTTCCATATTGGTCTTGACTTTCAATCAGCATTGATTCTGTCAGAGTATTTAATTCGTCTCGAAGTGTGTTTTGCTCCAGCGTTCGCAGCAGGTGACTGAAATACAGGTGATAATTGTGCAGCATCGCATCGGTCGTAATGAAGTTTGGAATAGAATCATACCGATTGACTTCATATATACTGAAAAATTCCCGCCATGGACTTGGAATCACCACAAAACCATTTTTAATAAGAAGGTCTTGAGCTTCAGAAGAGAAATCAAATTGATCTTTATTAGTTATATTGCTTAAGCCGTCATTGACACTATATGCCGCAATTGAAGGTTCAAGTGTTACCGGAACCTCTTTATACGGAGCAAAAACGGCAGACTCCGCATCCAAGGAGACAAGCGGACTGTCAGTTTCTGATTGAGAAGCTGACCGGCAGCCGGTTAAGCTGACCGGCAGCAGCAATGCTATGACTAAAATGAAACAAATAACAGCAGTTTTTTTCTTTTTCATAAGAACTCACCCCTTTTTGTACTTATATTTATTAAATTACTAAATTAAAGAAACATTTTACGGCATTATATTATTTGACGGTTATAAATAAACCTTTGTTCCCAGTATATACCATTAATCACTTGAATGGGTTCTGTTTGTTTTATTAAACTATTATAACCGTTTGGCAATAGTAAGTTTAAACGCGGCAGGAAATCATTTTGATGTTTAATAATCAGCCGGATTATGTTTTAATATATATAGAAACAGAGACAAGACTGAGACAGGGATAGCATTAGATAGATTTCAATGGCATGGGGGATAAATGATTATGTCTGCAATTTATAATTTTGATAAAATAATAGAAAGATCTCACGAAAGATGTATTCAGAATAAAGTAGATAATAGCAAGCAATTTCCGGTAAGGATAATAAGAGGGTCTCAATTTTCTGTATTGAAACACAAAAATGATGATATGGTAAAGATTACAAGACCCTTCATGGAGATAATTTATAATGTGCTGGAGGGATCTGGGTTTTCTATTTATCTTTCGGATAAGGACGGCATCGTTCTTACAATAATAGGAGATCAAGACATAATAGAAGACGAGGCAAAAGTAGGTATTGTTTTAGGTGCGGATATGAGCGAAGAGAGTGCAGGAACAAATGCTATCGGTACGGCTCTTTATGAGGACTGTTCGATTCAAATCTCAGGGGAGGATCATTATCTAAGGGCTTTTCATATCTGGACATGTTCCGCTGCAGTTATACATGATGAAGGCGGAGATATTATAGGGTGCTTGAATCTGACCGGAAGATGTCAGCTTGCTCATCCTCATACATTAGGGCTTGTCATTGCAGCAGTGAAATCTATTGAAAACCGGCTTGCGGTCGATAAGACCCAAAAGGAACTGTTCAATACGAATCAATATTTAAATACGGTTATGAATTCTATTAATGTTGGAATTATTACAACGGACATGAATGGCATAATTACATCCGTCAACAGTAAGTTATGTGATATGCTTGAGGTTAAAGCAGAAGATGTAATAAAAAAAAGTGCAAAGGAGTTCAGCGGAGATTGGAGTCATTTAGGAGATAAACTTAACAGCGGAAAAGTGTATGAAAACAAGGAAGCAATATATTATGGCAATGATAAAGAGAATAGGTTTGACCTAAGCGTTTATCCCATTAAAAATTACTCTGATACTATAATAGGAACTGTATCGGTCATCAAAGACATTAAAAATGTATATGATTTGGTCAGTAAGTATACAGGAAGGTCTGCAATATATACTTTTAACGATATCATCGGAGAGAGCAAAGAAATACTGGAGCTGAAAGAAATTGCAAAGAATATATCGGATAGCCCTTCCACAATATTGATTCAGGGCGAAAGCGGAACGGGAAAAGAGCTGATAGCCCAGTCAATCCATAATAGCAGCAGCAGAAGAAATAACAGCTTTGTGGCTATAAACTGCGGGGCCATACCGAAGGGCCTTATAGAAAGCGAGTTTTTTGGGTATGAAGAAGGAGCTTTTACAGGAGCGAAGAGAGGGGGACACCCCGGGAAATTTGAACTTGCCAGCGGCGGAACTCTTTTTTTGGATGAAATAGGGGAAATGCCCTTGGATATGCAGGTCAGCCTATTAAGGGTTTTACAGGAAGGATGCATCACCAGATTGGGAGGCAACAAATGTACGATCGTAGATGTCCGAATTATTGCATCTACAAATAAAGATTTAAAGAAAGAAATAGAGCAGGGTACCTTTCGTGAAGATCTATATTATAGATTAAGCGTGATTCCAATCTATGTACCTTCACTGAGGGAAAGAGAAGGAGACATCGAAATACTCATTAAGCATTTCTTAAAGGTGAAAGCTATAAAACTTGGGAAGCCGATACCGGAAGTAAGCAGTTCTTTATATAAAAAACTTCTTAATTATACCTGGCCAGGAAATATAAGGGAAATGGAGAATTGTATTGAGAACATTGTCAATATGGATGGTGATACCTCCTTCGGGTTTGACAGTGAAGAACTTAATCATATACAAAATAATATGATGCGAAGTGAATCGGAATATGATATGTGCACTTTGGAAGAATGGGAACAAAGAGCTATCTCAATCTGTCTGAACGAATGCAAGGGGAATATTACAAAAGCCGCCGGAATCCTTGGAGTGAACAGGAGTACATTACATTTAAAAATAAAGAAATACCAAATTAAAAATTAGCATTTGGCTTTCTTTTAGCTTTCTTTTAGCTTTATTCCACACAGCATAGAGCTTTAAAAGAATAAAAATAATAAATAGTATGAAATTGCTACAGTGTAGGAAATTACAACATATAATTCCGAAATAATGTCGCTTTATGCAACATCTTATTAGTTGGAATAATCTTGTATAAGCTGAGATGCTCGAAAATTAAGCATTTCGGGTATAAACTAAATTATGGCATGACACTTGCATTATATTATTGTGTGACCATTATTATCCCGCCCAATCTGTGAAACGGATTGTCGGCGGCCTTATGCAAAGAAATCACAAAACTTCGCTTTTTTTGCCCCAAGCTTGCTTGGCCGGCAAAACGTACAGCGCAGCAAGCTTTGCTTGCGGAGGTGATTTGTAGATTTCTACTGCTATAACCTTAGTTCTTAAATACTCAGTAAATGTTATCAAACAAGGAGGAAACTATGAAAATTAAAGCTTTAGCAATGTTAGGGATCGGGAAGATAGGCTGGATAGAAAAAGAGGCTCCAAAATGCGGTCCAATGGATGCTTTGGTGAGACCGATCGTCGTCGCACCATGCACATCAGATATCCACACAGTTTGGGAAGGTGCTATCGGTGAGCGCAGCGATATGATTTTAGGACATGAGACAATTGGCGAGGTAATGCAAGTCGGCGAACTGGTAAAAGATTTTAAGAAAGGTGACAAAGTTATAGTTCCGGCTATCACTCCGGATTGGGGCAGCATTGGCTCACAGAGTGGATTCCCAATGCATTCGGGCGGAGCTCTGGGCGGCTGGAAGTTTTCGAACTTTAAAGACGGCGTATTTGGAGAGCTATTCCATGTAAATGAAGCAGATGCAAACTTAGCCCTTTTGCCTGATGATATTGATCCTGTTGCCGCAGTTATGCTTACTGATATGACAACAACCGGTTTTCATGCTGCAGAACTTGCAGAAGTAAAATTAGGCGATACAGTTTGTGTTATAGGAATAGGCCCTGTTGGTTTAAATTCTGTTGCAGGAGCAAACCTGATGGGTGCCGGTAATATATTCGCAGTCGGATCACGTTCTGATTGTATAAGAGTAGCAAGAGACTACGGTGCCACAGATATCATCAACTATAAAGAAGGCGATATCGTTGAACAGGTTCTGGCAAAGACAAACGGACTTGGTGTTGACAAAGTCCTTATTGCAGGCGGAACAGTTGATACCTTTGCACAGGCAGTTAAAATACTAAAACCAGGCGGTAACATTGGAAGTGTTAATTACCTTGGTTCAGGTGAATTCATTAAGATCCCAAGAGTTGAATGGGCTGTTGGAATGGGTCATAAGAGAATCAATGCCGGACTTACACCGGGCGGGCGCTTAAGAATGGAAAAATTGGCCACTTTGGTTCAGACTAAAAAGTATGACCCAAGTAAGCTTATCACTCATAAATTTGAAGGCTTTGACAAAATTGAAGATGCACTTCTTCTCATGAAAGATAAGCCGGCTGACCTTATTAAGCCAGTCGTAGAAATCAAATGGTAAAATAGGCCTTTAGCAGAAAAGCGGTGCTGCTTACATACTCTGCAAATATAAAATCCATCTCAAAAGAGGTGGATTTTATATTTCTATATATAAATTTGTATTAAGCAGCAATTAATAAGGGAGGTATGCAAATAAATAAAAATAAGTGTATACTAAATATTAAGAACTGCTGATTGAAAGGAAAAAATCAAATGGTATACAGGAATTTTGATGAATTAGTAAATGGAGTAAGTCGTGGGGATGACAGGAAAACAGTAATAGTTGCCGGGGCACACGACGAGCATACATTGGAAGCAGTATTGAAAGCTCATGAAAACGGGCTTATCGATTATATCCTGGTAGGGAAAAGGGCCGGCATATTAGAGCTGGGTAAAGCTCTTTCTTATGATATAAAAGAGACAAATATAGTTGAAGCGGGCGAGGATGCTGAAGCAGCTTTTAAAGCAGTCGAACTTATTCGTGAAGGCAAGGGCAGCTTTCTGATGAAAGGAAAAATGGAAACAGGAACTCTTCTCAAAGAAGTCGTAAATAAGGAAACAGGGATCGGAAAAGGTGGAATTATGTCACACATGTGCATTTTAGAGATACCCGCTTATCATAAATTAATGGGATTTACAGATGGGGGAATGATAATAGATCCGACTTTGACCGAGAAGATCGGAATAATTGAGAATGCGTTGGAACTCTTCCGCAATTTAAGAATTGATAGCCCGAAGATTGCGGCGGTAACTGCAATTGAAACTGTAAACCCAAAGATGAGGGACACTGTTGATGCTGCAGAACTTAAAAAAATGTGTCTAAAAGGGAAATTCGGGGATTGCTGTATAGAAGGTCCGATTTCATGTGATCTGACATTTTCCAAAGAAGCTGCTGCTATAAAAAAATTTGAAAGCCCTGTGACCGGGGATGCAGATATTATGCTCGTACCGAATATAACAACCGGAAACATTATGACAAAGGCTCTTATTTATCTTGCAGACGCCAAAATGGCAGGCTGTATTTTGGGGGCTAAGGTTCCTATCGTTCTGCCGTCAAGAGGGTCAAGCTTTGAAGAGAAATATTATTCGATTATTCTTTGTGCGGCCCAGGTTAAATGATTCATATGAGATAAGGAGAATATCGTACCTCAAGGAGGGATTTATTGATCTCTTGTATATTACTTAGAATATTAAAAAGGGCCGTATAATCTTCATACAACCCTTTTAATATAGTAATGTCATTATGCGGTTTACACGGTTTCGTTCGGTTGACCGCTTTCTTCAGCATCGGATGCATCGGAAATATCATCTGCTGCTTTGCTGTGAGACACGACAGAATAGATCAAGCTATCCAAAGGGGTTTTGATTTCAATAGCTTCATTATCAGCAATTTTAAGTTCACTTAACCTGAGGATGTCACCTTCTTGCTTGCCCTCCATGTCTACTTCGATACTATCGAATAAATCGGCAGGATAAGCCCTGTAGGTAATCTCATGCAGTGACTGAAGAATAGTATCAGAAACCTTTTCTTTATTGATGAGTATGATCTGGGCAACACTCGTAATCTTCTCGCCGCTTATAAGGGTTTGAAAACTAAGGTGTTCGGGCTCATTGGCGACCGGAGTAAAGGTAATCTCCTTCAGCAAAGAATGGTATTTCTTTTTGCCGATCTCTAAATCAACTCGACTTCCTATAGTGTTCGATTTTAAGAACTTCTTTATGTCCTTTTGCGGAAACTGGAGTACCAAAGAATCCTCCAGATCTTTTCCATACAGAACTCCGGGAACATACCCCTGTTTCCTTAATTGCTTACCTTTTAAGTTTTCGTTTCTTTTTTCTGCACTTAATATAGTCATAATTACTCCTTTCCACTTAGCATTATTTATTAACTTGGCAAGATCTTATTACAGACTGCCGAATAATATTAAGTTACACCTCTATAGTGTTGTTTTTAAAGGCCATCATCATCTCGCCGGTAAGGCTGATATTCAGAGTATCGGGTGGAATATCCTCTCTATTGAACCATTCGCCGAAGGACAGCTCATCTTCTTGAAGCGTTATTGTATCATCTCCGTCAAGCTCGGCAAAAAAACCTGCAAGTATCGTATCTGTAAACGGCCAGGGTTGGCTCTTATAATACTTAATATTTTTTACTTTTAGCCCAACTTCCTCTTTTACTTCCCTGTGTACGGCCTGTTCAAGGCTTTCACCTATTTCGGCAAAGCCTGCTATCAAAGCGTGACGGGTATATGCGCGCCCATTATACTTTGTCAAAAGAAGACGATCTCCATCATGAACAGCAACAATAATACAAGGGGATATATTGGGATAACTCTGATATCCGCAGGCTTCGCAATATAGCATGCGTTCCTTGCCGGAACGCTTCATTAAATCACCGCATCTGCTGCAAAAACAATGATTGCTGTACCAGCGGTTCAACTGCCAGCCTACTACGCCCGCAAACGAACGCCAATATTTTGGTTCGGCCCGGAATCTTTCGGTAGATGCATATATCCATCCCGGTATAGAGTCAAGACCCTTTTCTTCTACCAGATAGTAGTTAATTTCATCTATAGTAAACAAAAACGTAGAATTGCCTATAAGATTTGGATATTCCTTCTCAAAATCAGCAAATGACGGGTACCAAAGTTTATCCTTATCTTCTTTGATAAGTACAGTATTCCCATCATACGAAAGGAACAGATCCTGCGGTTCTGCATGTTTGTTTTTATAGCTGTTATCAAAACTCTTAGGGGCTATATCATGTATCATTATTATCCTCACATTTTTCGCATCATATACCGGACAACCCAATTTATAAAATTAATTTGATATTGCCTTTATATCATTATAACATAAGAAAAGAGATAAAGGCACCTTTGATATTTTAGTCTGAGTTTCCGGTATTTAGTCTGAGTTTTTCGTGAGCAGATATGCCATACCCCAATTTTATTTTGTTAAAATCGCTAAAATGTGGTATAATAAAATAAGTATTAGGAGGTGAGCTTATGGAAAAGCGACGAATAATGCAATTCAAGCTATTGTCGTACAAGCAGGCGCTCAAGAAGGCGCAAGAGCAAGATGACGAGCACGCAATCAAGAGCTGGGTCGAAAATATTGCAGAACTTCAAAATGAAATTAAACAAACAGTATAGATTTATGATTGCAAAGAGGAAGTATTAACTTCCTTTTTTTATTGATGTAAAATAATGCCATGAAAATTTCTGTAGAAACTATAGAGTAAACAGTTAATAGCAGGGTATATACTGATTAACATACAGAAATGATTTTAAATTGTAGAAGAGGATATACGGCATACCGGATATCAAGGTGAATGAAAGGAGATATTTATGAAAACAGGACAAGAATATATTGAAAGCCTTCGAAAGTTAAATCTGAACGTTTATATGTTTGGTGAAAAAGTGGAATCGCCTGTGGATCATCCGATTATTATTCCTTCCATGAATGCTGTCGCCATGACGTATGATTTGGCACTGGATCCTATGTATGAAGAGCTGATGACGGTAAAATCTCATATAACAGGCAAAAAAATAAATTTATATAATCATGTGTTCCAGAATACCGGAGATTTGGTACAAAAGGTAAAGCGTCAGAGGATGCTGGGTCAAAAAACTGCATGCTGCTTCCAGCGCTGTGTAGGACAGGATGCATTCAACGCAGTATACAGCACAGCTTATGAAATCGATGAGAAGTACGGGACGGATTACCTAAAAAGGTTTAATAAGTTTCTGACATATGTACAAGCGGAGGATCTTGTAGTAGACGGTGCAATGACAGACGTAAAAGGGGATAGGGGACTTTCTCCGAGCAGTCAGAAAGACCCTGACATGTATTTAAGAGTTGTGGAAAGAAGACCTGACGGCATCGTGGTTAACGGGTGTAAGGCGCATCAGACCGGAATTGTAAATTCCCATGAAATTATAGTCATGCCAACAATTTCAATGAAACCTGAGGATAAAGACTATGCAATTTCGTTTGCGGTACCTTCTGATGCACCGGGGATCACCATCATCTTTGGCCGTCAGTCATGTGATACAAGAAAAATGGAGGGCTCTCAAATCGATGTCGGCAACAGCCAATTTGGAGGCCACGAGGCATTGATAATATTTGACCATGTCTTTGTCCCGAACGAGAGAATATTTCTCAATGGGGAGACGGAATTTGCGGGAATGCTCGTAGAAAGGTTCGCAGGACATCACAGGCCGAGCTATGCGTGTAAAGTTGGAGTCGGAGATGTTCTGATCGGTGCCGCTGCTTTGGCTGCAGATTACAACGGAACCTCAAAGGCTTCTCATATTAAAGACAAGCTGATAGAAATGACTCATTTAAATGAAACTATCTATTCCTCTGCTTTGGCTTGTTCATATGAAGGATCAGCCACACCTTCCGGGGCATATCTCATTGACCAGCTTCTTGCAAATATCTGCAAGCATAATGTGACAAGATTCCCATATGAAATATGCCGTCTTGCCGAGGATATAGCAGGCGGATTGATGGTTACACAACCTTCTGAAAAAGACTTGAGAAGCAAAGAAATAGGTCATTACGTTGAAAAGTATTTGCGTGGTGTGGACTCAGTTCCAACGGAGCATAGACTCAGGATTATGCGTTTGATTGAAAACCTTACACTTGGTACCGGAGCGGTTGGCTACAGAACTGAATCTATGCATGGCGCCGGCTCACCTCAGGCACAAAGAATCATGATTGCAAGACTGGGCAACCTTGAGCATAAAAAAGCACTGGCCAAGAACATAGCAAAGATACCGGAAGCATAATAAACCGAGAGATACGAAAAGAACAAGAGTAAGAAAGAATAAAGAATTAAATAAGAAGGAGCCGCTTTTAGCGGCTCCTTCTTTATGCGATGAATAATTAAGAAAAAATAATATCATAATATTTATATGGCAGAAAAAGCCGCAGCAAAAATTAAAAGGAGGAGGCGATTCGATGAAAAGATTTAACTGCAACTGTATTGAGGATCAGTTTGCCCGTCCGGACCAGGTATTTATCGGGTTTGATGAAAAGTCGATCAGTTCTATCTTGTGCGCTTACCGGCCTAAGCAGAAAGTCGCTTTAAGGAGCGTAAAGCTTGAGGTAAATTTCTGCCCAAGGTGCGGTGCAAAACTTGAAGATATATGAATTAATGGTCATACAGTTATATTCGGCTGCCAATGTGTCAGGTCAGTTGTAATTGTCTTAATTTCATCCGCAGTATAAGGCTTTTCACGGATTCTTTCTTCATCCTGAGTCAGGTATTTGTCCGGTATCTTATACCTATTCAGAACATATCGGGGAACCGGCGGAATTTCCTTTGCCATTAATCTCAGATCGTTGATTTTTAACTGAGGAATCAAGGTTGTTCTTACCTCGAAGGGTATATCGTTTTCGGCAAGCTGCCGGATGGTTTCTATCACATTGCAAGCATCGGCTTCCTTACCGCAAATATTTTGGTATTGATCTGCGGGGGCCTTATAGTCAACAGCAAAATAATCACATAGATTATGCCTGAGGAGTTCTTTAACTACATCAGGTCGTGAGCCGTTCGTATCAAGCTTGACCCGGTAACCAAGGTCTTTCAGCATCTTGATATATGAAATCAAATCGCTTTGCAGCGTCGGTTCACCTCCGGAAATCACAACACCGTCAAGCAAGCCGGCACGTTTCAGAAGAAAGTCTTTCACGGACTGAGGTGTCAGTATTATGTGACTTCCATCAATCAGAGAACGATTATGGCAAAAAAAACAAGAGTAATTGCAGCCGGGCACAAACAGTACACAGGAGACCAGGCCGGGAAAATCGATCAATGAACTCTTTATAATTCCGGACAGGTTTATACTAATCAACTCCTTTGCCAATTACCAAAATTTCGACTGCCAAGCCAATTCCAAAGTCATTTGCTTAGCAATCGAAATCATTTGCTTTTATAATGCTTTATTTGAATGAATCTTTTCCGCCTGACTGCAGTCATCCTTAATAACATATTTAATACGCTGTCTGTATTCTTCCTTTTTCCCTTTATTATAGTTCTGAACCGGTCGTAGGTATCCGACGACACGGCTCCATACTTCGGTGGATCCGCCGCATTCAGGACAGGTAAAATGTTCTCCGGAAATATATCCGTGGTTATTACAAATTGAGAAAGTCGG
>CAYLLJ010000006.1:66449-67441 GCA_964384725.1 uncultured Oscillospiraceae bacterium
ATTGAAACTCAAAAGATTCTCCTCAATCCGTAGATCCTAACAAAGGTGGGGCTGCCAAGATGAGCCCCAATATCTTTGATTTCTTCTCCAAGATACAGATGCAGTACAGTCCCCCCCGTATAGAGCGACTGAAGCTCGTCTTGCAGATCCAGTGTCTCAAATATATCATCTGTAAATCCGACCGGAAGCTGCGAGGAATTTGTATAGTACGGGACTTCTTCTCCGGAGGTTATGATATCCGGATATCGCTTCTTATCCTTTTCTGCCAGCCGGTAGCTGGTCCCCTCAGCAGGAGTCGCCTCTAAGTTATAATAATTACCGGTTTCTTCCTGAATATCTTTTATAACGTCTCTCATATAATTAAGAGTTCTGACGGCAAAATCCTGGCCATCTTGTGTCGTCAGATCGGTTTCAAAACCCAGCAGGTTCTGGCAGGCTTCATTCATACCGATAAGCCCTATAGTGTTAAAGTGGTTGAACCAATAGACGCCCGTTCGTTCTTTTATACCCTTTAAGAAATTTGCCGAATAGGGGTATAGTCCTTTATCGGTCTGCTCTTCTATGACCTTTCGTTTTAATTCCAGACTGTTTCTCGCAAGGTTCATCTGCTGCCACAATCGGGTGCGAAATTCGGATTCGCTTGTCGAGATATAGGCAAGCCTCGGCAAATTGATCGTTACGACGCCGATGGATCCTGTCAGAGGATTTGATCCGAACAGTCCGCCTCCCCTCTTCCTCAGCTCTTTTGTATCCAGCCTGAGACGGCAGCACATGGATAGGGCATCCTCGGGCGAAAGATCAGAATTGATATAATTTGAAAAATAGGGTATCCCGTATTTACAGGTAATATCCATAATCTTTTCGGCTATAGGGCTATCCCAGTCGAAATCTTTTGTTATGTTGATAGTTGGAATCGGGAAAGTGAAAACTCTGCCTTTTGAATCACCCTCCATCATGACATCACAATATGCCATATTGAAAAGATCCATTTC
>CAYLLJ010000007.1:0-2791 GCA_964384725.1 uncultured Oscillospiraceae bacterium
ACGTTATCGTCTTGGAGCCCGGTTTGTTCACTCCCCTCATTGTCATACACATGTGCTCTGCCTCAATGACAACGATCACACCGCTGGGATCAAGGTGCTTCATCAGGATGTCAGCGACAGTAGCAGTGATCCTTTCCTGCAGCTGGGGCCTTTTTGCAACAGTTTCTAAAACTCTGGCAAGTTTGCTCAAACCTGTGAGCCTTCCGTTCTTGGGGATATAAGCCACATGTGCTTTTCCGAAGAAAGGCACCAGATGATGCTCGCACATGGAATAAAAAGGTATATCCTTTACTAAAACAAGTTCATCAAACTTTTCATCTTTAAAAACAATTTCAAGATGTTTCTCCGGATCTTCCTGCAGGCCCGAAAACACTTCTTCATACATCCTGCTCATCCTTCTTGGGGTTTCGATAAGACCTTCCCTGTCCGGATCTTCTCCGATGGCTAAAAGAAGTTCCCTTACCGCCTTCTCTATTCTTTCTTTGTCCATAAAAAACTCCTTATTCCCGGCGAACTTATTTTGCCTTCACTTTTGCTTTTACTTTTGCCTTTATTACTCTGTCATGACCGGCTAAATCCTTGAGAATATTAATATCATTAAATCTTCCCGACTGATCAATGAGGCTGCTGACAGATTCCCCCTGGTCGTACCCGATCTCCAGAAACAGCATTCCTTCCTGTTTGAGGTAATCCGGTGCATCTTTAATGATCCGACGGTAAAAATCAAGTCCGTCCTCTCCGCCGTCAAGAGCTATTATCGGTTCATGCTCACGGATTTCTCGCTGCAGCTCGGGAATTATATTCCGTTCTATATAAGGCGGATTGGATGCTACGATATGATACTTTGTACCTGATATCCCTTTTTTCAATAATCTGAAAAGATCGCTTTCCACAAATTTCATTGATTTGCTTACGCCCGCACTTTCCGCATTTTCCTTTGCCACTGCGATCGCTCCGGCACTGATGTCCGCTGCTGTGACTTTAATATTTGTCAAATACTTGCAAAGGCTCACACCGATTGCACCGCTTCCGCAGCACAGGTCCAGGATCTGATATCCGCCCATCGGTGCTTTCCTTTGTTCTGACCTGCTCTTGATTTCACTGATAACTTCTTCCACAATGGTTTCAGTATCCTGCCGCGGTATCAAAACGTCCTTATTAACCTTAAAAGGAATTCCCATAAACTCCTGTTCACCGGTTATGTACTGAACCGGCATTCCCGCAGCACGAATATCTATCAGTTTGAAATATTCTTCACAGCTCTTTTCATCCAGTACTTCCCCCCATTTGATATACAGCTGCTGCTTATTAATTGACAATAGAAAGCGAATTATCAGTTCTGTATCTATCCGTGGGTCCATGCATCCCGCCTTTTCCAAGGCAGATTCTCCAATTTGCATCAATTCTTTTATGATTAAACTCATTCAGGTGCTCCTAATAGATGTGAAATATGTTTCAAAAATATGTTCTAAGAATATGTTTCAAGTTTTGTCTTTTTAATAACTTTTATGAAATCTGCATTACTTTTAGTATGAGCAAGCTGGTCTATGATATTCTCTGTAACCTCCTGCGTTCCAATGTTAGCCATGGCACGGCGCATCGTCCAGACGGCTTCAAGTTCGTCCTGATTCATGAGCAGATCTTCTCTTCTGGTTCCCGATTTATTAAGATTGATAGCCGGGAATATTCTCTTTTCGGAAAGCTTACGGTCAAGATGAAGCTCCATGTTGCCGGTTCCTTTGAATTCCTCAAAGATCATATCGTCCATACGGCTTCCGGTTTCTATAAGAGCGGTTGCAAGAATCGTAATGCTGCCTCCCTCCTCCATTTTACGCGCTGCACCGAAGAATTTTTTGGGTTTATGCAGAGCACCGGGGTCCAACCCCCCCGAGAGAGTTCTTCCCGTGGGAGGAATCACTAAGTTATAAGCTCTTGCAAGCCTTGTGATACTATCAAGAAGAATCACCACATCTTTACCGTGTTCAACCAGTCTTTGAGCTCTTGCCAATACCATTTCGGCTACCTTAACATGGTTCTGCGGCAGCTCGTCAAATGTGGAGTATATGACTTCTCCTCCGATGGACCTCTGCATGTCAGTTACCTCTTCAGGGCGCTCATCAACCAGCAAAACAATCATCTCGATTTCCGGATACATCTTTTCTATACTGTTTGCGACCTTCTTTAAGAGTACAGTTTTCCCCGCTTTCGGCGGAGCAACAATTAGACCTCGCTGCCCCTTTCCTATCGGAGCGACGAGATCGATCAGTCTCATGGATAGTTCTGTTGTTCCTGTTTCTAAGGATATTCTCTGATTCGGAAAAATCGGAGTCAAATCATCGAAGTCCGGTCTTCTGATCGCTACTCCCGGCTCATCACCGTTGACTGAATTGACATATAGAAGGGCGCCAAATTTTTCACCGTCATTTGGCCGTCTTGTGATTCCTCTTATTTTATCTCCTGTTTTTAAGTTGAATCTTCTGATTTGAGATGGGGAAACGTAGATGTCCTTTTCGCTGGTAAGAAAGTTATGGAACCGCAGGAAGCCAAAGCCGCCTTCTGCAATTTCCAATATGCCCTCCACTTCGGGCCGATCCTCCCGAGCCTCATGAGTCTTCTTGGCATTCTCCTCAGAAACTGATGCAGGAGCTGATTCATCATCTGTTACTTTCGCGTGCTGGGCTTTTGCAGCCGGAGCAGCCGGTGTATCAGGTGCCGAGTCTACAGTTTTTGCATGATGGGCTTTTGCAGCCGGTGTATCAGGTGCCACTGACGACTGATCAGTCTTACCGGA
>CAYLLJ010000007.1:2801-3780 GCA_964384725.1 uncultured Oscillospiraceae bacterium
TTTGTGTTTTCGGTGCCGCTGCTGAATCATTCGTTTTACCGGAAACTTTAACCGGTGCTTTTCTTACAGGTACTTCATCCTTCTGATTTTTTTTGGTCTCATCAGATATGACAGGATGAGCAATTGCTTGGAGCAGATCGGCCTTTTTCATCTTTTCATAGTTTTCAATATGAAAGGTTTTCGCAACCTCGCGAAGCTCCGCAATCTTTTTACCTTTTAAAACTTCTATGTCCATATAACCTCCCTGTATGTTAATCCTTTCAGTATTATTTACAATTATAATTATGGGGGTGCGTTCACGAAGAAATTTAATCAAATCACGCTTTAAGATCACAGTCAGCCGAAAATTTGTTTGTATTGCAAATCACGGCGAGCTGATATTGATAGGCGGCTTCACACCGCTTAAAGAATTCAAGAAGTAGATTTCGACTGAAATTTTTTCGGCATCTATTAAGAACCGGACAGCCAGACAGAATGTTAAGAAGAGGCAGCAAGAACATTATTTCATTTTTAGTGAATATTATTTCATTTCAAGAATCTTTACACCATCTGCAATAAATGTGACCTGCTTCCCTTTTTTGGGGGTGCCATCAGTCAGGCTATTCTGATCCAAAATGTAATAAATGCTGTCTCCGTCTTCATTTTCTATTTCCAATATTGACGTTTTATCGTCTATTTTTTCTATCCCGGTCAATAATCCGGTTATTGCTGCCGGTTTTGTTATAATATGCAGCTGCAGAACTTTATGCTCAGGTTCGGTGCCTTCGGGATCGTAAAAAGCACCCCATGCAACCACTGCGGTTGTGCCTGTGCTGATTCCGCCAAGTCCATTATAATTTACCTTGCCATTAATTACAATCTGCGTTTTCGGATTTATTTGAATCATTTTAGCGGTTCCATCCGACTGAGTCATCATTAATTTGCAGTAATAGGTATCTACGGATACGATTGTTCCGCGATGTGAATCAACTTCTTTTTC
>CAYLLJ010000007.1:3790-7715 GCA_964384725.1 uncultured Oscillospiraceae bacterium
GGTTCCGGAATTTGCCGATTCGAAAACACGATTGCAGATTGCTGCAAATTCAGCTCTTTTTATGCCATCAGAAGGATTAAAATATTTCTTGTCATCTCCCCGCATGATCCCGTGGCGATACAGGAGATCAACGTAGGCTGTCATTTCTTCAGAAATATTGTCTTTGTCGATATATATCAGAGAAGATGCCGGGGTAAGATTGAGTTTCATTGCTTTTGCAGTCCAAAGCGCTACTTGCTCTCTTGGAGCTTCAATTCCAAGTCCGGCTTCATCTGTGAACCCGGCAGCTTCTTGCTCTGTAAGCAATTCATGCTTCAGACCGTATGCAACATATTTCAGCGCCCATTCGGCTATCTGATGCTCAGAAAACAGCTCCATGTATTCAGCAGTGAAATCCTCATCGCTCTCAAGTTTGTCCGCCGCATCAAGTGCACGGTAAAGCATTGCCATGGATTCTTCTTTTGATACTGGATTTTCAGGCTTGAACTGATAGGTTCCGTTGTTAGACAGATATCCGTTAATGATGCCTTGCCCCGCAGCAAAGTCAATATATGAATAACCCCAATAATCCCAAGCTACATCTGTAAAGCCGGAAGCCCCCATACCGTAGGCAACATTCCCCGGTAAAAAGAAGAGACTTAGCCCTGTTATTAATGCCAGCATAATGATTTTTATACGTCGCTTTTTCATTTTGCTTTCTCCAAGCCTGTACTCACTTACTTCGCAGCAGTGTTTTTCCTTTGGCTATTGATGATTAAACTTATTCATTAACTGTTCTTATTCATTGATTAATTAATTGCAGCTTCCGATGTGTTTTCCGGTTCTATAGAATAGATCTTATAGATCATTTCAGCTGTTTTCTCTGCATCCGGAATAACATAAAACGGAGGGTCCGGCTGGGCAGTATTGGGAAGCATATAGGTTTCTATATCATCACCTGAGATTCCGATGGCTTTTGTAGCAAGCTTTGTGGCTGCACCGAGAGTGATATCAGATTCTACATTGTTAAATACTGTTTTTGCTATTTTGGGCAGGTCAAAGCTGATACATTGCCTGAAAGCAGATTTCATGAACTCCTGCTGTGCTTTCACACGACCGAGGTCTCCTTCCAGGTAGCCCTTCCTGTATCGCAGGAATTGAACCGCTTGCTTGCCGTCCAGCAGCTGCTCCCCCTCTGGTATTGAGATGATTAGCGGTGGTGTATCATAAGGATCCTTATAATACATACCGCCCTTGCGTATGGTCATTGGGACTCCGCCCATTGAATCTACTATTGTTTCAACACCTTTATAATCTACGACGGCATAATAATTGATCGGCATGCCCAAAAGTATTTCATTGACAGCTTTTGCTGTATTTAAAGGATCACCCCTGTACGCGGCGTTGAGCTTATTCTCACCATCGCCGTTATAACCTTTCCTGTGGTAATACGTGTCTCTCGGAATAGAGATCAGATCAACATGTTTCGCATCCATATCAAAGCTGGCAACCATTATTGTATCCGTTAAATTAGCATTTACACCCAAAATCAGAACATTTGCCCTGTTTTTGTCTTTGAATGCCTCAAAAAACGGACTCTTCTCATCTATGATCACAGGCAGATCCTCTTCCAACGAAATGTTTCCTCCGTCTGCCCACGGGTTGTAATCGGTAACCTTATCAAAAAAGGCCAAGGTCGGCGTGCATAGAATTAAAAAGACAATAAATGCTATGAAAAAAGTTCTTAAGAAGCTTGCTGCAGGATTCCTCTGTTTTCGTGCTACCGTTCCGTTTCCTCTTTTGATCTCCATCCCCATGTTAAAAATTCCTCTCTTATCCCCTGTTGTTCTTCGCTTTAGTGCTCTATAACCCTAAAAAGCATATGACAGTATTCATAGTTTATACCTTTTAGCAAAAAAAATAAATAGGGATGGTGAATTTCCCTATATTACGTTTCTATTACTGCTCTTGATTACGTTTCTACTACTGTTCTTGTTCCGTTTCCGGCTGAGGGTCATAAATCTGCATGAGCATCGTCTCTATGCCCTCTTCGTCTGTAAACCAGTAGGATGCTCCGTTCCTTGTTTCGGGTTTCCCCGGTATCATCCAGGTTGTCAGATCTTCTCCGCTGAGGCCCACTGTACTGGCGGCAAGTTTTGATGCCATACCAAGCGGAATATCTGAATCAACATTTTCCAACGTAGTTTTCACTACTTTGGGAAGACTGAATCCAAGAGCCTGCCGAAATGCGGATTTCATGAACTCCTGCTGTGCCTTAACCCTGCCGATATCCCCCTCGGGATATCCTGCATATCCTCCTGAACCTTTACGGAATCTCAAAAATTGCACTGCCTCGTCTCCGTCTAAAATCTGATAGCCAGGCTGTATATCAATTTTTAGCGGAGGATCATCGTAAGGATCGTTATAGTGCATATGGAAAGTAATGTTCATAGGCACACCGCCCATGGAGTCCACGACTTCTTTCACTGTGTCATATTCGACTACCAAATAATAATTAATCGGGATTCCCATTAGCACATCGCTTACTGCCATAGCAGTACCCACAGCCTTGTCATCGCCGTATACGGCATTGATCTTTTTCTCAGCTGCGGTGTTCGCTCCGTCTCTCTCATAATATGTATCTCTTGGAATTGATATAATATCGGCATGCTTTGTCTTCAGGTCATAACTTCCAAGCATCAGGGTATCTGACAGGCTGTCATTTACGCCGATCATAAGGATGTTTACCCTGCTGCTGTCCTTAAATGATTCAAAGAAAGGGCTGTCCTGATCGACCAGATAGGGCATATCATCTATCAAGCTCTCCGTCCCGCCGAACAATCTGAAATCGCTGACAAAACTTAGTCCCCATTGAATGGGGACTAATAGCATGGTCAATATTAAAAAACCTGAGATGAATGTTTTTAAAAAAATCTTCATCGTTATCTTCACTGACTGTAATTAAAATCCTAGCTGTATTTGTAGAATCCTTCTCCTGTTTTTCTTCCTAATTTTTCTGCTCTTACCATCTTTCTGAGCAGCTGATGCGGTCTGTATTTATCATCGCCATATTCAGCATGCAGTACTTCCATGATGGAAAGACAAACGTCCAGTCCTATAAGATCTCCAAGAGCTAAAGGTCCCATTGGATGGTTTGCACCAAGCATCATAGCCTGGTCAATATCTTCAGCCTTAGCAACGCCGTCAGCTAAAATGCCAATGCCTTCATTGATCATCGGAATCAAGACTCTGTTTACTACGAAACCAGGTGCTTCATTTACATCAACTGGTGTTTTACCAAGGACTCTTGTGAGCTCAAGAATGGTTTCCTTTGTTTCGTCGGATGTTGTAAGACCTTTGATGATCTCAACGAGCTTCATTGCTGGTACAGGATTAAAGAAGTGCATTCCTATAACTCTGTCAGGTCTTTTTGTGCATGCAGCGATCTCTGTTATTGACAGGGATGATGTATTGGTTGCAAGAATAGTGCCGGGCTTGCATAATGCATCAAGTTCAGCAAACAAAGCTTTCTTTCCTTCCATTTCTTCTGTAGCAGCCTCAATTACCAGATCTGCATCTGCAATGATATTGATGTCAGTTGATCCCGTGATTCTTGACATATAGAGATCTTTTTCTTCTGCAGTAATCTTATTCTTTTCAACCATCCTGGATAAATTTTTGTTGACTGTTGCAATTCCTTTTTCGATTGAACTTTCTCTCCTTGCACGCATCACTACGTCATATCCGCTTTGTGCCAGAATCTGTATTATTCCGGCTCCCATTGTTCCAGTACCTAATACTCCAATCTTTTTCATTTCTGTTCCTCCATACATTTGATAGTTTCCACTCCACTCTGTTAATTGTCAGAGAATTAACAGGGTTTTATCCTCTTATAGAGTACCTCTTTTTCCAATAATTATCAACCACTTTTTTATCTTCATCTATT
>CAYLLJ010000007.1:7725-9439 GCA_964384725.1 uncultured Oscillospiraceae bacterium
CTGTCATCTGCTCTTGAGGATTTTCTTCATCTATTCTTAAGAACTTTATTTATCTATTCTTAAGAACTTTATTTATCTATTCTTAAGAACTTTCTTCATCTCTGCCTTATAGCTTTCGACTCCTGGCTGGTCGAAAGGATTGACGCCCATAAGGTATCCGCTCAGAGCGCATGAGGTTTCGAAAAAGTAAATCAGCTGACCAAAGCAGTAAGGCGTCAATTCGGGAATGTCCAGTTTTATGATCGCAATCCCCGCCTCCTCGTGAGCAGCAATAACACCCTGAACAGCAGCCTGATTAACAGCATTCATGCTCATTCCGGCTAACAGTTCCCCTGCACTTTCCGGAACGATCAGATCCCCGGGCGGATTCGATATGTCTAAGACCGTCTCAAAGAAGATTTGGTTTCCATCCTGAAGAAATTGTCCCATGGAATGAAGATCCGTACTGAATTGCAATGAGGCAGGAAAGATCCCCTTTCCGTCTTTGCCTTCGCTCTCCCCAAAGAGCTGCTTCAGCCATTCCGTAAAATATTGCAGTTTTGGCTCATAATATTCATATACTTCAACGGTTTTTCCCCTGTTCAGCAAAGAAACTCTTGCTGCCGCCAGCAATGCGGCCTCATCTGTTTGGACTGTTTTTGCCTCTCCGTCTTCTTCTATTACTGGCGAAGTCTTATCTGCGATGCTTTCTGCCCCAAGAAGCAGTTTTTCAATATCAATTCCGGCTGCAGCTATCGGAAGAAGCCCTACGGCAGTCAAAACAGAATATCTGCCCCCGATATCATCGGGTACGACGAAGGATTCATAGCCCTCGCGGTCAGCTTCCTGCCGGAGTACTCCTTTTTCTGCATCTGTGATCGCATAGATCCGTTTTGCTGCTTCCTCACGGCCATACTTCTTATAAAGCTCATCCTTCAAAATGGAGAAAGCGACACTTGGTTCTGTTGTCGTTCCCGACTTGGAAATAACACACAGGCAGAATTCCTTATCTCTGATTTTTTTTAGAAGTTCCTTGTGATAAGTCCCGCTAAGATTTTGACCGGCATAGCAGATTTCAGGGGCTGAATCCCCTCCGTCTGCAAGCGCACTGATGACTGCTCTTGCCCCAAGATAAGAACCTCCGATTCCTATTACGACTAAAACCCGGCATTGCTTTCGGATTTTTTCAGCTGTTTGAAGAATTCTTTTCAATTCATTTTTGTCATATTCATAAGGCAGCTTCACCCAGCCGGTAAAGTCTTCTTCTCCGGACCAAAGCTTCTTTTTTAAAGCTGCAAGCTCTTCACTGAATGCATTCAGATCCTGCGATATAATCTGTGATCGTGACAGATCTAATTTTATCGTTTTACACATGGCAATACCCCCCTTAAATAAATACCAATTTATAAATAAACTATTTCACGAATTGGGCGATCCGGTATGTGAATTATCCCTGTTATAGTTTGGCAGCAGCTTCTGCAACCAATCCTTCACTTCCTCATCCTTCATTCCCATAATACCGTTACGGATCATTTCTTCGGTATAAGTCCCCTCTTTTTCCAACATTTCGCTGAATTCAGGGGAAGGCGGTATAGGATGCCCCACATATATCTTATTGTGTGCGGTTTTTTCTATTCCTTCTTCGTCAAGCAAAAGCTCTTCATAAAGTTTTTCACCCGGACGCAATCCTGTGATTTTAATATCAATGTCCACATACGGTGTATACCCCGAAAGC
>CAYLLJ010000007.1:9449-49042 GCA_964384725.1 uncultured Oscillospiraceae bacterium
TATCAAGAATAAATATCTCTCCGCCCGTCGCTAAAGCTCCTGCCTGTATTACAAGCTGCACCGCTTCGGGTATTGTCATGAAATACCTGGTGATATCCTCATGAGTTACCGTGACAGGTCCTCCGCGCTCTATCTGTTTCCTGAACAGCGGGATAACGCTTCCGTTGCTGCCAAGCACGTTGCCGAACCTTACGGCAGAATAGCTTGTGCGGGAATGAGCACTTTTTTCCTGAAGAAGCATCTCGGCTATACGCTTTGTCGCTCCCATTACATTGGTAGGGTTGACGGCTTTGTCTGTTGAAATCAGGACAAAGTTCTCAACCGCATACTCATCGGACAGGTCGATCATATTTTTTGTACCGACGATATTGTTGATCACTGCGTCCTTCGGATTCTGCTCCATCAAAGGCACATGCTTATGTGCGGCTGCGTGGAAAACTACATGCGGCTTATACTTGAGGAAGACCTCTTTCAGCCTTTGCCTGCTTCTGACCGATGTGATAACCACTTCAAACTCAAGACCGGGATATGTGTTTTTTATTTCGTTTGACAATTCAAAAATAGTATTTTCATAAATATCAAGTGCGATGAGTTTTCTCGGCTTAAACCTTGCTATCTGCCTGCATAGTTCTGATCCGATTGAGCCTCCGCCCCCGGTTACCAATACGATTTTCCCTTCAAGATAGCTGCTGATTCCCCTGAGATTTACCTGCACCGGCTCTCTTCCGAGCAAGTCCTCAATGTCGACATCACGGAGCTTGCTGATACTGACTCTCTCGTTGATAAGATCGCTGATACCCGGAAGGATCTTCATTTTGCATCTTGTTTTGTTGCATTCGTTGATTATTTCCTGTATAGCCTTTTTGTTCGCCGACGGAATGGCTATGATGATTTCATCTACGCCGTATTTTCTCACTAACTGCTTGATCGCGGTGTGAGTTCCTGCGATCTTGACCCCCGCAATAGTCTGATTCAGCTTGTTCGGGTTGTCATCGACAGCAATCACGACATGTTTTTTATACTCAGGATGCTGTTTGATATCTTTGATGATGGAGGCTCCTGCATCTCCGGCTCCGACGACCATGACTTTGCTGTAATCCTGACCCCGGCCTCCTTTCAGGATGTTTATCAGCATTCTGCCTAAAGTTCCGGGATTTCTTAACTCCCTGAGTATCCGATATCCGAAGCGAACTCCTCCGATGAAAACGATGTCAAGGATAAAACTGTAGATATAAATGCTTCTTGGGAACATCTGCTGAGAAAACTCCAGATAAACTATGGTTGCCGCCGTCGCAGTAAGCGCAGTCATCACAATTCTAAAGAGTTCTTCCGTTCCCGCATATCGCCACAGACTCCGGTAAAGTCCAAACGTCCAGAATATAGCTAACTTAATCAATGTCAGAAGAAAAATGTTATTTGCATAAACTGCAAAATATCCCCAGAAAATATCCGATTCGAATTTAAATTCAAACCTCAGGAGAAATGAAATAATATATGCCGCATTTATACAAATTATATCCGCGATGATTAAAAGAGCAATCCGCGTATACTTTACCATAAAGCCTGATCCTTTCGAAATTAATTATAGTATTACAAAATAGTTTTGATTTTGCCCTATTTTTTAGGTTGCCTTAATTTGATTTTGCAACTGATTTGGTGGCAATCAGGCTAATTCCCTCATCGATAAAGTCGCTTTGCAGGACCTGACCTGATTTCACCGGAGCTTCGACTGTAATTGTTGAAACAAGCCTCATCGCCTCCCGCAGCTTTTCTTTGGGAATGGTTCCGGTCGTTTTTACACTTACCAATGGCATAACACCGCCAAGCACCTTCACTGAAGTCGTCAGCGTTCTTTTTGGATCTAAAATCTCATTTTTCACATATTCCGCCCCTTTTCCGCACATTCCTCCGAGCAGATCAAATGTTATCTCGCAGCTGTTGGGGCACAGGATACATGTGATTGTCTTTTCATTACTTTCAGCCTTTTTTCTGGCCTTATCCTTCTTCTTCCGCATCAGCTCAGCCCTCTGTTTTCGCGTAAGCTCAATACCGGGGAAGGAATATCTGCTCTCTTCCGGGGTTTCATCGACTGCAATGCGATTCAGATATGTTTCCACTTGACCGGCGATCTTTTCACCTTCTAAAGTCACATCATCGACCAGATCATGAACGTAAAGAGCATTTCCGCAGAGGAACACGCCGCTGTGCCTGTCTTCTATCATATCCTCCTCTGGGATCAGCCCCACCGATAAAATCAAAGCATCACAGTCGTAATGACGGGTGCTGCCGTCTATTAATCTGCCAAACGAATCGATCTTAGCGATGTCTGCTCCGGTGACACGTTCCTTGCCATAGACATTGGCGACTATGGTATTGGTAAAAAGCGGGATTTCAAAGTCCTCAAGGCATTGGATGATATTACGCCTCAAACCGCCGGGAACATCTTCCTTTTCAACCACGCAAAATACCTTTCCTCCCTCAAGAGTAATCCTTCTTGCCATGATCAATCCAATATCTCCCGAGCCGACGATAATCACCTTTTTCCCGGGCATAAAATTCTGCAGATTCATGAATGCCTGTGCGGTTCCAGCCGTATAGATCCCTGCCGGCCGTGTGCCCGGTATTCTTGAAAGACCCCTTCCCCTCTCTCTGCAGCCTGTAGCAGCAATTACTGCTTCGGCTTTGTATTTTAGTCTTCCTTCTGCTGTCTGAACTGTTATTAGAGAAGCTGCACTGTTCTTTTCCTCGACAAGAGCACGAACCGAAAGGACGGTGGCATTAGTATAAAAAGGAACCTTGTACTCTGATATTTTCTGCTCGTAAAGAAAAGCATATTCGGGTCCCGTGTAGTTTCTTCCATAGTATATCAAGCCAAACCCGTCGTGGATGCACTGTGAAAGCACTCCCCCGAGGCGGTTTTCCTTTTCAAGAAGAATGATATCTTCTATTCCTCTTTTTTTCAGGGAGATTGCTGCTGACATACCGGCGGGTCCGCCCCCAATGACGACAACCTGCTTTTTCAGCGTCATCCTCTCACTCTCCCTTCGAACATCCGGCTTCCGAATCCGTTCCACATCAGCTGCATCGGATCTATCAGCCTCTTATCCTGTAATAGTTCGACGATGTTCAAAGAGCAAAAGCTTCCCTGGCAATTTCCCATGGTAACTCTTGTCCTGCTTTTTAAGCCCTTAATTGTCGGAATCGCTCCAAGCTCAAGAATCCGGTCATAAGCTGAAAGGACAGCTTCCTCTGTGATTCCTTCACAGCGGCATAGCATCTTTTGATCTCCCTGCTTCTGAATCTGAGATAATTCAGTCTTATTATGCCCCCGTTCATAACTATGCCCATGCTCGCCGCTATACTTCTTTTCCTGGCTTTCCTGGCGTTGGCCTATGTCCCGACACCGCCGACGCTTTCCGCGACCATCTTTCCTATAGGAATAGACGATGTAAGTCCCGGCGACTCGATTCCGATCAGCCGGATATATCCGGGCACCTGTTCACATTTCTCAATGACGAAATCAGCATAGCCTCCTTCTTCTTCTGAAAGAAGCTTGGGGCGGATCCCCGAAAAGCTGCGGATACAGCCACCAAGATCAAGTCCCGGGAACAGGTTGGTCCCCTCATCGGACAATTGTTCCATGACATCATGCGTTACGCTGTAATCTTCTCTTTCCTGTTCGCGGCTCAAATATTCTGCACTTGGTCCAATCATAAGGTTCCCGTGAATCGTAGGAGTCAGATGGACTCCCAAGCCGCCTTCCCGCTCGTTTGGAACGGGGTAAACAGGAATTTTCAGTTCCTTTGATAGATTTTTATCAAGAATATGGTATTCTCCTCTGCAAGGGAAAATGCTGTAATCATTGAGGCCAAGCATCCTGTTGATTACATCGGCCGACAAGCCGGCACTGTTAATCAGAACATCGGCCTGATATGTTTCCTGAAGCCCTGACGACAGATTCTCAGCAGTAATCACAAAGCCTTCCTCTGAAGTGCCTTTATTCACAATCCCTGACACCTGCCTGCCGAAGAAAAACTGAGTTCCCTGTGCTGCAGCGGTTTCCGCTAAAGCTACAGTGTATAGAAATGGATCGAATATCCCTGTCATTCCCGACCAAAGGGCTGCTATTCCGGTCTCGTATCCTAAAAGCTTCGCTAATTCTTTCCGGTAAAGGATCCGAAGCTCACGGACTCCATTAGCATCTCCCTGCTCCTTCAGTTTATGCAGGCGCTCCAGGTCTTCCTCATATCTTGCAATGACAAGCTTTCCCGTTCTCTTAAACGGGATTCTCAGAGCTTCAGCTTCCCGCTCGAAGCCTTCCGAGCCCTGAACGCAAAGCTTCGCCATCAGTGACCCCGGCTTATTGTTAAAACCCGAATGCAGCACCCCGCTGTTTCTGCCGCTTATGCCAAAAGCCGTATCAGGTTCTTTTTCCAGTACAGCGATTAAAAACATATTATTTTTTGATATTTCTCTCGCAATGGCATTTCCCACTGCTCCGGCTCCAATGATCAGCACGTCAAATTGTCTCATGCAACGTATTCCTTGTCGTATCTATAAGATAGTTTTTCTCTCTTAATTTCTTTTCAATGGCATTCAAGATATCTTCCGAGTCCGCCTCCACAGTATGGAGATGAATCCCGCCGGTCAGCCCCTTCAAGGGAACCGTCTTGTTTGCCTTTAATTTGGCAGCAAAATCATAGACATCTCTTCTGTTTTTCAAGATGAGCCCGGCTGATATTTCACCATAAATTTCATGTATTACGATAACATCCAACACCTTGCCGCCGTTATCCACGATGGTGCAAAGCTCGTCTTCTATCTGCTCATCAGTATGGCTGACCATGAAGCACCGGTTTACCTTTTGGTTTTCCTGATAGTACAGAACATAGCCTTTTGTGGTGGATATGATATTGCGGTTTACGGCTCTGAGCAATGCGATATCCTGAACGATCACCTGTCTGCTTACATTCATGATTTTAGCCAGTTCCGCGCCGGAAACCGGCTCAGAGCTGTCCTGTAAGATTTTTATGATTTTGGTTCTTCTTTCTTCCCCGGTCATTCAAATCCCACCTTTACTAGCCCGCCCCAATCTGTAAAACAGATTGTCGGCGGACTTATGCAAAGAAATCACAAATCTTCGATTTGTAGATTTCTACTGCTTAACATTCCGTACTCTCTGTACGCCCTGTACGATTCTTTGTAGTTTTCATCGGCTCTTTCTGACATTATTTTAATACGCAAAGCCTTTATTAGCAAGGTTTACTTTCGTTAGGCCT
The DNA here is from genome assembly GCA_964384725.1 of uncultured Oscillospiraceae bacterium. Lineage (GTDB taxonomy): Bacteria > Bacillota > Clostridia > Peptostreptococcales > Anaerovoracaceae > Anoxybacterium. The sequence goes on from CAYLLJ010000007.1 coordinate 14,729, forward strand.
GCTTTCATAGGCAAGCCCTGTTTGCTTTCCATGAATCTATCAAGGAACAAGTCCGGTTTGCTTCTGCTGGCCATCAGATCACACTATAGTTATGTTTATGGTATCACTGTTCTGTGCGTATTTGATAAGAACTGTAAAGCAACATCAAAATACAGCCTGGACACGCCATCTCCGGCAATAAATTCCCCGCTTTCGTAATCGTTTGTGGAATCCCAGGTGGCATCGACTATGATCCAGCGTCCGTCAATAAACACTTCGTTCCAAACGTGATTCGGTTCCATGCTGTTTAAATCCAAATCATCCCAGCTGCCATCATCAGTAACGCCAAGAGTATACCCGATGATCTGCCGGCTTGGTATCCCTTCCGCTGCAAGCAAATCATTCATTAAATTGGAATACCCGCTGCAGACTGCATACTTATTGTTCAGCACGGCAATTGAATGGATATTGGTCCGCTTTGTCTTGCCGTTAAGAAAGTCTTTATCATAATATATTTCTTCCGCTACCCAGTCATGGATCGCCTGAAGCTTTTGATAATCATTCGCGATGCCAGCGGTGATTTCTTCAGCAAGGTCTGTAATAACGGCGATATTTTCATCTGTCGATCTCGTGTTGGGCGTCATTTCGTTATCAGATTTCACCTGCCGGTTACCGCTGTGTATTCTAAGATTTCGCCCATATACCGGCGACGCCTCGAAATAAGAGTCATCCTTTATCTTTTTAAGGATCACGTTTGATAAAATGATGCTGGTATAATAATTATATCTTTCATCATTCGCATAAACATCTACATAATATTCGCCCGGAGTGAGCTTTCCGGTTGAAAGGCTGATATCGTAGTGCCCGGAGCTGTCCATACGCCCCACCTTGCTCACTTTCTCCGTTCCCCTTGCGGTATCAGTCACACGGACAAGAAGATAGCTTTTTTGCTTATCCGTACCGAATCCGGAGATGTTCAAATTACCGTCTTCGTTGATCGTGAAGTTCAGGTAATTCTCTTCATTAAAACCGGTGGTTATACTATCCCAGCCTTTCACATCGAGTCCGTATGTCTCTGCAAGTTCATCTGAAACCACGTCTGTTTCGATCAGCATGCCGATCAGGGTCTGTTTCTGATCCTTATAGTTTGCCTCCAGATAACAAAAGGAGGTATCAAGCAGATCGCCCTTTGTGTATGAGTCGCTCCACAAATATGCTTCAATCATATCGGACGGCAATATGCCCAGATCCTCAGCCTTATCCACAGAGTCATACCATCGGAAGTCTCCCTGGCTGTCGTCATATCCGAGCACTCTGAGCAGCAAAGTGTTATACTGGTCCACCGTTATTATTTCGCTGACTCCAAACAAGGTATCGCTTACTCCCTTGGAGATGTTTTCTTCATATGCGTAGTTGACATATCCCTTTGCCCAGTCAGGCACATCCGTAAATCTGCAGGGAAGATCCTGCATCTCCAGCGCTTCCTCTCCTTTGCCCATAATACGGAGCAGAATAATAATGCCTTCCAGACGGTTGGCGGTCTTTTCCAACCCATATCCCGTGCCGTCCCCTTTCAGCAGCTTGGTATCAATAAAAAAGCTCTCCACGCTGCGGCTTTCATTCTCACTGAAAGCAAAAACAGGAGTTATTGTAATCATAAGCGCCACAATCAGGATCGCTGCTATAATCGCTGTTTTGGTTTTTTTCATTGCAATTGATTTCCCCCCTTGTACGTACTGATAATAATTATACCAAACCATTCACGTTAAGTCAGTTAAATTGTAAATAGCAGAGTGCTTCCAATAAAAAATGAGGACTTAAGTCCTCATTTTTGTTGATTTGCTGGTGGGCGATATTGGGCTCGAACCAACGACTTCCACCTTGTCGAGGTGACACTCTACCAGCTGAGTTAATCGCCCATCATGTCCCGTGAAAAAAATTATATCATACCCTTTTGTCAACTTCAATCAAAATTATTGCTAAGTTCAAATGCTCTGAAGGGTATCCTTCTTTAGACGTGGGCGGCTTTTACCTCATTGTATAAATATTCATTAACCGGGGCTGAGATCCCATACTTTTGTCCCAATGCAATCACTGTTCCTGAAAAAAGCTCGACCTCAGTCGTTTTTCCTGCTTCCATATCCTGCTGCATAGACGGTTTTCCCTCCGGATTAAGTGCGTCCAGAACTCCCAACCAGTATGACAGATCTTCTTCCGTTAAAGGAATACCTGCTTTTTCAGATATCGGAATCACTTCACGCATAGCCGCAATCATTATATCTCTTGCCTCTCCCTCCTGCTGCAGTCCGCCGTAACCGCAAAGATAGACCGCGGCAGTCTGATTCACACCGACATTCAACATGAACTTGCCCCATAACCGCTTCATCATATCAGTTTCAACTTCATGAGGGAACTCAGTCTTTTGAAAGAAAGATTCTACCATTCTTACCTGTTCAGAAACGGTCCCCTCTTCTCTGTCACCGAAGCAAAGCATACCCATATGTTCGAATGTCAGCCGGTTTCCCTCTTTGATCCCGTCCATTCCCTGAGCAACACAATACAGTACCTTATCCATTCCATAAGCTTCTTCGAGCATCCCTTCGCTGGTTATTCCATTCAAGGCCGAAAGGATGATCGTATGGTCGCCCACCTGATTCTTTACCGCATCAATTGCCTCCACCAGGTTCTGAAATTTGACAGTGAATATTATAAGGTCTGCCGGCCATGTATATTCCTCAGGAGTGACATACTGAAAGTCACAGCGTTCACCATTGCAGAAAATCCCGTCTTTTTCATAGCGGGCAATCCGCTCCCTGTCTGCAATGAACCTTAAATCCTCCCTCGGTATCTTTTTTGAAAGATGATTTCCGAAGATAATGCCTAAATTGCCCAGACCCATGATGGCGACTGTCCTGATCTCTCTCATATTTCTTTGACCTTTCTTTTCTTTGACCTTTTTTCCTTAGACCCTTTTTTCTTGTTCTATGTTATCGTAATACGATGAAATATGCAAACCGCTTGAGGATTTATTATTAAATAATTATTTCAAATCGGTCGTTTTATTGACTACGGTTTTATTTATGCGTAAAATACATACAGAACCGTTGAATTTAAATAGAGAAAGGATTGAGATTAATGAAAAGGTTTTTATGCACAAGCCTGACTATACTCCTGATTTTGGGCGGGATCACGGTAGCTTTTGCGACAGATACAACGAATCCGAGTGCTGCGAATGCGGACAAGACAACTGCAACTGTTTCAGCTGCGGACAAAACAACTACAGCTGCTGAGGCTGTGGATAAAGCTGCTGCTGCTGCTGCTACTGATGCTTCAATCAAATCAGCAACAACACACTCGGCGATAGACACAGCCGTGACACCGACAGCGATAGAAACAACAGGAACCGCCGTCACAATCATTCCTGACATGACCTTTACCGGAACCCCGGCGAAGCTCTCTTTGGCTGATGCTTATAAAAAGATGCTTGCAGACAGCCCAGGGGCAGAGATGGCTGAACTGAACAAGCAAAGTGCTGATGGTGTGGCCAGAGGATACGGAGAAAAGGTAAGATTGATCAATAAATCAGAAGATGCCGGAGGCGATTACAGTACAACCGATCGAAATATCCTAAAAATACAAAGAACATATGCTGCGGCCCAGGGGCCAAAAAACTATACTACGGAAATGAATGGATTGAAAAGTGATACTTTAAAAAATTACTACACATTAAAGGAATTAGAAAATCAAGCACTGATAGCAAAGAATAACCTTACTCTGAAGGAGAAGCTGCTGAGCAATACCCAATTAAAGTACAAGCTTGGAACAGTGGCAAAAGCAGATGTTCTTGAAGCGGAGATTTCAGTAAACAAGGCGAAAGATCAAATGATAGCTGCGCAAAACGGCTTGGACACAATGAAGATGGGCTTTAATCAGTTTATGGGTTACAACCTGATGCAAAATGTCACTTTAACTGATAGCATTAAGGAAATTCCCTTATCCTCTAAATCACTGACTGCATCCATTAAAGATGCTCTTGCAAAACGAAACGAAATGCATGAGGCCGCACACAACCTGGAGATGTCAAAAATGCAATTAGAAAATGTTAAGGCATACCCGGGAAGCTAATCCACTTATATCAAGGCAAAAATGTCAATGCTGATGGCTGAAACAAACAGCAAAAATGCTCCTCTCACTGTAGAAAGCGATGTGAGGACAAAATATATGAAGATGAATGAGAAATATTCAGCAGTACAGACCGGGAAAAAGACGGTTGAAAATGCAAAAGAGACAGAAAGGCTCGCACAGCTCCAGTATGATGCCGGTATGGCAACCCTGTCCGACGTCGAGAGCGCTCAGTTGGGATACTATACCGCTCAGCTCGATTACTCCAAAGCTCTGCTTGAATATAATTTAGCTGTAAATGATTATGAGTTGGCAAGTACAGTAGGGACAACACCTGCAAAAATTTAATACGACAGATTTCACAATACAAGAGATTTTTAATCCTCCAATCGAAACCCACAAATTAAAATTGTGGGTTTCTTTTCCTTTTTGCGAGCCAGGGTCCCCGAAAGGGACTTCAGGTGCGTAATAACATATTATATTTTCTATCATATAATAATACCATTGTAAGTAGAGTTTTATGAAAGGTGCGGGAATATGACTAAAAAAAATCAACTATGTATTAACCTTGCACAAATGCGAATAATCATTAATTCCAGAGTGTACTGGAGAGAAAAGACAGTCTGGCTGAGGTTATTAATGAGTTCCCGCTATTCGGGCCTGGGGATTTCAGAGCCTATTTTCGGCCATTTATTAGATATTTCGAATAAGCTAACAGATATTATGATCTCCATTTTCGGAAGAGAAATAGCAGAACAATATAACGAGTTATTAACACAAAACAACATATGGGTTCGCGAGCTTATTGAGGCACAATTAAGGAATGACACCGATGAAATCAACCAAATTGTCAATAGTTTATATGAGAATAATGAAAGACGAGCAGCTTTTTTGTCATCCATAAACCCCTTTTGGTATGAGGTTCAATGGAGAAATTTAATGGATACTTATCTTAATTTTACTATAGGAGAAGCAAACGCCCTTGCTTCCGGTGATTTTAACAGAAGTGTATTTTTATTTGATCGTCTTATGGCTCAATCCGATTTGATGGGGGACTATTTTGCTTACGGACTATATAGCTATATAATACTATCACCTCAACGCCCTGTTTTTAGTCCGGCTGAATCCAGAATCACTTCTACAGATCAATGCACCACATATTCATTGATGAGCTTTTTATATAACATTCGAATGTTCTGGTTTGATTTGGCAGTATGGACGAGGATATATGCAATTGCCAGAACTGTCAGCCCGGAATATGCGGAAAGTGCATACGCCAAGCTTAGACAAATACCTATACAATATGGAAATCTATTAAAAACTGTTTTTGATGATGAATTGGTGGATGAATTATTAGTATTGATTTATGAACAAATTGAATTGATAAAGAGACTGGTAACCGCTCAAATTGACGGGAACGTTGATGAGGCTAACAGGATAGTACAAAGGTTGTATCAGAACGCTGATGATAGAGTAGCCTTATTTGCCAGAATAAATCCTCACATAGATCAAGACCGGTGGAGAAATATTCATCACAGCTATTTACAAAGCACGATTGAGGAAGTAACTTCATTTCTGACCGGTGATTATGATAGGAACCTCACTATTTTCCAGCGGCTTCTTGAAGAATCCGAACATATATGCAATGAATTCTCTGTAAGCCTGTTGACCTACTTATCAAGTAATCAGCGCATAATGTAAGCTCATGCCATTGATGTCAGGGACCGAGAGAGGATTGGCTGTAGAGGCCAGATGACATAGACCGAGAGATGATTGGCCGTGGCTTGACTGACAGCCAATCATCTTTCGGTCTATGGCTACATAGTTTATAGATTTTTGATAAAGTTGTAAGGTTGTTAACTTAATAAACTCATTTTTCCTTGTTTAAAATAAGCAAAACAGTAAATGATTATTGTTATAAAGCCATTTAATTTATTACAATTAGTTATATAATATTGTAATAATTTTACATATAAGGTATGATTATGACATCCATTATGGTCTTTAAAAAGAATGTCGGTTCGGCATGTGGTATCAATTGATACCGAAAATGTTTGACAGCATTTTTAGGGGTGTTATAATGATAGCAAGCAATGGTCATGAGAAAAAACGGATTGAAACAAAAACCGAAGTTAGTCATTATATTAGTATATTAAAATATGCTATCCATAGCGGATATGCAAAGATAACCCTTCAGCGAAACAGATTTGTTGATACAGAAAAGAATGAGAGATTTACGAATCATTTTACAATTAATAATTTATTCCCCGATGAGGATAGCGTCGATGCTTTAAAACGAGAGCTACATAAAATTGAAATTGAAAATTATATCGAAACTGTTGAAGACACTCGTTATCCGACAAGATCCGAGATGCGTGTATTTGGAAAAAAATATGGTAATGATGATGTGTATATAAAAATTAGGGCCGAATTGATGAAAAGCAACGTGGAAGGTGTTAACGATGTAGTCTATATAATGTCATTTCATTATGCAGAATGGCCATTTACTAATCATGATTTTCCTTACTTATAGGAAGAAATAGGTGAATATAATGAATATTATTAAAAGAGAATTAAAATTTTGTGTTAGTTGTATGGAAGAACATGAAGTTTTAGTGGTTGAATTAGAAGAAAAAAGAAACTTAAAAAATGAGAAAATATCATTTAAGGCATATTATGAATACTGTCCGAATACTGATGAATATTTTGAAAGCGAGGACATGATTCGGGCAAACTCATTAGCTCTAAAAGATGCATATAGGTCTAAAGTCGGGCTATTAACGTCTATTGAAATTAAATCTATAAGGCAAAAGTATAGTATTAGCCAAAAAGAATTCTCTGAGGTGTTAGGTTGGGGTAAAGCAACTATAACCCGATATGAAAACCATCAAATACAGGATCGTGCTCATGATGATATTCTTAGAAAGATTGATTCCGATCCCGATTGGTTTTTAGAAATGATAAAACGCGCCAAGGATAACATTGAATCAAAACATTATGACTCTTACTATAAGAATGCTACAAAGGAGCTTCGAAAGAAAGCAAACCTATATACCTACAACTTCAATGAGTTGGAATATACTATTGCTAATCAGAGTATTTCAGTAGGACTAAAATTTGACGAGATATGTTCAGGCAAAATTAACAATGTTGATAATACCTGTAAGATTAATTATATAGCTATAGAAAATAGAATTGACGAATCCAATGCAGAAGTAGCATGAAAGGCGGTTAATATATTGAAACAAAGTAATCTTCAAATGAAGGGTAAACCTCGATTGAATAGTGTGTTATACGAGACAAATAAAGGTTTTAATTTTGAGGGTTCATTGCCTTTAGAAATAAAAAACACCGTTAACATAATCAAGGGTGAGGAAGAACAGGCACTTGAAGCAATAATAGTATTAAAGATTGATATATTTGATAAAGAAGAATTTGCCGATGCACCATTTAAAATGAATGTTGAAATTGAAGGATGCTTTACATGGGATAAAGAACTTTCAGAGAAGGACGAATTACTGAATAGACTGTTAAAGCAAAACGCCCCGGCAATTCTCTACAGCTATATAAGACCGCTAATAACCTTAATTACTGTTGAAGCAAGTATGCCGCCTTTAGTATTGCCATTAATGAATTTTCAAGATTAAGATTAGCACTATCTTTTACTTCTAATTAATTCATGAGATTTTCTCCTTGATTGGCACATTTCGATATTAGGGTTACCTTAACCGGGAAATGTTTCTATGGCTGCAGAAGCGCGAGCAGCGACTCCTGAGAAAGGGCTCCTATACCTGTCATATCATCTTTTACGATAGCATCGGCCAGATCCTTTTTGCTTTCCTGAAGTTTTAGGATCTTCTCTTCAATGCTTCCTTTTTCTATGAGCTTATATACCTGAACGCTATTTTTCTGGCCTATCCTGTGAGTTCTGTCTGTAGCTTGGTTTTGTGCTGCAATATTCCACCATGGATCATAGTGTATCACTACGTCTGCACCTGTCAGATTGAGGCCTGTGCCACCGGCTTTCAATGAAATAAGAAACACCTGTATATTGTTTACATTGAACCTGTCCACCATCTCCAACCGCTTCTCCTTAGATGTGGCGCCGGTAAGCATATAATATGTGATTCCTTCCTCTTTTAATCTTCGTTCTATTATATCCAGCATAGATGTGAATTGAGAAAAAAGCAGTACCTTATGACCTCCGGATGCTGCCTCAAGCAAGAGTTCAATGCAAGTCTCCAGCTTTGCACTTCCTTCTCTGTAATCCTCATAAAAAAGAGACGGATGGCAGCAAAGCTGTCTCAACCTGGTCAAAAGTGCAAGGATAGCAATTTTACTGCTCTCAAAGCCTTTCTCTTGTATATTCTTATCTATTTCAGATCTGGTTCTTGCCAAATTGGCAAGGTACAATTTTTTCTGTTCCCCCTCCATCTTTGAATAGACTACGCTTTCCACCTTTTCCGGCAGTTCCTTCAATACATTGGCCTTTAACCGGCGCAGCATAAACGGAGCCACCTGTCTGCTCAGTTTCTGTGTCTTTTCCTTGTCGCCATTTTTTACAATATCAGTTTCATATATATCCTTGAATTTTTTATAATTGTAAAGATAAGATGGCATCAGAAAATCGAATATGCTCCAGAGTTCGCTCAGTCTGTTTTCTACAGGAGTACCGGTGAGCGCAAACCTCTGCACGCTTTTTATTGCCTTTACCGCCTTGGCATTCTGTGTTCCTTGGTTTTTAATATACTGAGCCTCGTCAATGATTTGATAGCGAAATTCTTTACTTCGGTAACGTTCGATATCCCTTTTCAGCAAATCATAGGAGGTTATGATCACGTCGTAATCATCCATTTGTTTTAACAGTGTTTTTCTTTCTGCCAGTGATCCCATAACGCAGAGCACGTTTAGTTCAGGCGCAAATTTTTGAATTTCATTTTGCCAATTCAGTACAAGTGATGCCGGACAAACTACCAGTGTTGCACAATTCTGCCCTTCTTCCTTTTTAGAAAGCAATAAGGAAATCACCTCAAGAGTCTTGCCCAGACCCATGTCATCCGCCAGAATACCGCCAAAGCCATAGCTGTCCATGGTTGCAAGCCATCGGAAGCCGTCCTTTTGATATCCTCTCATAATATGATTAAGGCTTTCGGGAACTGCAAAGTCACTATCATCAATAGCCTTCATGTTTCTAATCAGGCTTTTAAAATGTGCGTTTCTTTCAAATGTCACATTATCGGAATTCTTCAAAATATTATCAAGATACATCGCTCTATATTTGGGCACTGTGATCTGACCTTTTGAAATATCCTTCTGTGAAAGCCCTAACCCATCAATCATATCGGCCAGTTCCGAAAACCCGGCATCATTTAGCTTTAAAAAGCTGCCGTCCTTCATTCTGTAATATTTTCTCTTCTGCTTATACTGATTTAATGCATCCATTGCCTCATCAAGCGGCAATTCTTTAGTATCAAGATCGATATTCAGAAGATCACTTTCAAGTCTGACCCCGACAGAGATCTGGGGCGGCCTTTTCACACCCATATTTTTAAACTTGTCAGATGCGAATATCTGGCCAAGTTTAGCTATTTCTTCGAATCCTTCCGTTACAAATTGATAGATCAAATCATCATCACCCTGAATAAACAGGAATTTACGATTTTGATCATAGTGCTTAAAATATTTGCACATCGCCACAGTGATTCTTCGTTCTTTTTTTTCGTCTCTTGCGATATTCTTTGGCGCTATTATGCTATCATCATCCGGGTCAATTTCAACTTCACCGTACTGATATTTTGTTACTGCTGTAATTGCATCATATTGCGGGCTGTCAAGATAAATATTTGCCTGCATTTCATCAGGTGCATAATTCCTGAGTCTATCAAGATCGCCCCTGATGTCAATCACATCTTTAAGCTCCTCCAGAACATTGGTATAGAAGGATATCATATCCGCATTTGAAATCAAAAGCGGCTGCCTGGATTCGAGCTTCGCTGTCACCAAATCTTTGATTTTTTTAGATACTTCCCGGCTGCATCGGCATAAGGTATCAGTAAGTCCTTTTTCCTTTCCAAACTCTGAATTATCTCGGCAAAGCAAATATATATATTTCGCCCCTAAAATGTATTCACAATCCGGCAAATGCAGTACAAATCCCTTTTTATTATCAAGCTCTTTGATTTCCAGAAAGAATTCGGGACTTCTATCTGTTATTTTTGTCGCAGTGCGGCTAATTCCGGGAATCCCATATGTGCCGAATGTATTGATATCTGCTATGCTTCCTGCAAGTAATTCAAACAGTTCGTCAAATCCCGAAGGAGTTAACTTTAAATTCCTTTTATCTCTCTCCGGTCCGTTGGTGCTATTGTAATAGTCGTAGTAGCGATAGGAGTAAATGTCATTGCTTCTGAAATATTGGTTTTTTTCGTCCTGCTTACGCATGATGAATTTTATTAATGGCTGAGATGTCTTTTCAAAGGCATCGATATGATGGACCAGATCCAGTTCTTTGCCATAAGCAACTCTGCTTCTTGTTTTTATATCATTACAAAAGCTTTCTACATTTCTTACAACATACTGCCTGGTTCTTCCGACAGTAATATTAAGGAATACAGTTCCATTATATATTTCAAGTTTAGGTACTGCCTTGACATTTTCATCTGCTACGGATCTCGCAACATCATCAACTACATAACGATCGATGATGGACCTGATGCGTGAATCAGTGGATACAACAGCGGTATTCCTGACGGGCTTTTTATAGTCATATTGAGCAATAGTTCGGTTGATTATACCGCCATTCTTTGTGGCGGCGTCACCATAAGGCGAACCACCATAAGACGTATCACCATAAGACGTATCACCATAAGGCGTATCACCATAAGGCGGTTCGACGTTCATCATTGTATATGAATGAGAATCCGTATTATAATATCGATAATTCATCAATGCTACGATATGCTTACATATATGTCCGTATGCCTCATAAGCAGGACATGTGCAGTTACATGCGCCGATTTCACCTGTATTTTCTATATCTGCTGTCGTAGTGTACCAGGAACCGTTCTCTCCCTTTACGTGAGCTTCAAGCTTTTCTCCGCTCGCAAGCTTCCATAGCTTCACGTCCGTAACTCTATGTTTTCTGAAATATTGCTGCCCCCTGGCGAAGTTCGCCGAATTACCTGATTCAACTCTTATATTCATCAGCGACAGCTTTGTAGATAAGTGCATTAATTGCAGCCTCCAATATTAAAAATCTAATAGCAGTAGAAATCTATAAGTTATAATCTATATAATTATGATTTTATTCTTTCTTCCACTCTCTGTAAATATATATTTAAATTCGAGCAGATACGGGAAGCGCCGTTTATAAGGTTTCGCGAGAAGAATGTGAAACAATAATACGAGCGATTTAGTATTTGGCTTCTCAGAGAGCGAAAGATGATTGGCCGCCTGATTGGCTGCCGGTAAAACTACAGCAGAACAGAAAACGGCGAACAACTAAGTTCACCGTTCTTCGTATGGGGCTTATGGGCAGTCTGGTCCAATTGGCCACATGGGCCACAGCCAATCAATCCAATCACGGCCACGGCCAATCATCTTTCGGTCTGTGGCAGTGACTCCCTAACTGCTTCCATCTTTGTCTGGGCTTCCATAGCAAAATAGAGGAATGTCTCAGCCAGCATGGAATAATCCGAATCCGAAGCTGCAAGGTAAGCTATATTTTCAAGCACCAGGATGTAATATTCATTACTTTCTGCAAAGGCGGCCAGTTTATCATACACTTCCTTTTCTTCTTCAGTAAAGTCAGACTGATCTACATTTTTTATTTCCAAAGCAATCGATCCGGCTTTCAGGTAATTTTCGCTTGCAGTAGAAGCAATAACCTGTTTTTCCTCTGTTGTCGCATCCTTTATATTTGTAATCTTAGCTGTAGCTTCATAGTATAATGCTTCTTCTCTATCATAAAGATCCTTAAACAGCACTGCTGTTTTGTCTATCTCAATTTCCGGCTCTTCCGCAATTGGTTCTTCTTCCTCGGGCTCTTCCTCACCATCTCCGATGGAGATCTTCTTTGCTTCTCCGTCCCAGTCGATAGGCTCACCCATCAGGTTTGAAAGCGTTCTAAGCGGCAGATAAATAGATCCATTGTAATTTATCGGGTATATGGTTCCGCCGTTTACGTCTTTACAGGATATGATCACAAAATCGTACATGACCAAGACATCGGGCTTTGAATAACCTGTAACAAGTCCCGGTTCTGTTCCCCAATATGTATTCTTATCATCGCTGGCCGAAACCGCTGCATTTACCGGAATGAGGGCTGCGTCTTTGACCGGATGTGAAATGGTTTTTCCAATATAGACGGTCTTACTTCCATTGTCCCATTCGACCGGTTCTTTCATCAAAGCAGACATGGCTCTGATCGGAAGGTATGTGGATCCATTATATATTATCGGATAAACGATCTGATTATTTACATCTTTAAAAACTTGTCTGACACCGTTCATCTCAACAGAAATATCAGGTTTTAGATAAAACATTACTTTTTTTTGGACCGGAGTCGCAGATCCGGAATTGGCTGCGTAAGCAGCTGTGATACTTGTAGTGAAAAGCAGTGAGAATGCTGTAATAAATATTGCCAATCGCTTCATTTGATTTCCCCCTTTTGTTATCTCTAAGATGATTAAAATGGATTTTATTCCCAATACATTATTACTATAGACCACAATTCAGACAAGGTCAATCAATTTGTAATACTGTTTTTTGAAAATTCCATGAGTCTCTACACATATCCTCTAAACTTTTAGTTGCCTTCCAGCCCAGTTCACGTTCAGCCTTTGATGGATCTGCAAAGCATGTATCTACATCACCATCGCGTCTGGGTGCAATTACATATGGTATTTCGATCCCATTGACCTTGCTGAAAGTTCTTATTATATCCAGAACACTGTATCCCTGCCCCGTTCCCAGGTTATATGCAGCAAAAATGCCGCTGCTTTCCTTTAATTTCTTCAAGGCGGCAGCATGCCCGTCAGCAAGGTCCATTATGTGAATATAGTCACGGACCCCGGTGCCGTCTATGGTATTGTAATCGTCTCCGAATACATTCAGTTTTTCCAATTTACCGGCAGCCACCTGCACGATATAGGGCATTAAATTATTCGGTATTCCATTCGGATCATCACCCAAAAGGCCGCTTTCATGTGCCCCGATAGGATTGAAATACCTTAATGAAATGATATTCCAACCCGATTCTGATTGATGCAGGTCTCGCAGGATTTCTTCGATCATCAACTTTGTTCTGCCATAAGGATTTGTAACGGCAAGAGGGGATTCTTCCGTCAATGCCTGGTAGGGCGGTTTTCCCAATGCTCCTGTGTATACAGTTGCAGAGGAGCTGAAGACCATATTCCTGACCCCGTATTCGCGCATGGAGTTAAGCAGATTCAATGTGCTTAATATGTTATTTTCATAATATTTTAAAGGTTCCTTAACCGACTCACCCACTGCTTTATACCCAGCAAGATGGATCACAGCTTCTATTGCTTCGTTTGCAAATACCGATCGTACACCTTCAATATCGCGAAGATCATATCGATAAAAAGGAAAGTCCTTTCCGGTGATCTCTTTGATATATTTAACGGCGCTCTCCTTGCTGTTGCAAAGGTTGTCCAAAACAACAATGTCAAATCCGTTTGCTAAAAGACTCACACAGGTATGACTGCCTATGTAGCCTGCGCCCCCCGTAACCAATATGGACATATCCCGGTCTCCTCATGCATAATTATTTAGTTAGAGTTCATCACTTGATGATGAAAATCTACAAATCAAAGATAAGAATCTTTTTTGCCTGATATCAGTATATCATTCTGTTATTCTAAATTCCAGCGCCCTGGTTGATTTTCGCGATTTTTCGATATATAATTTAATGATTGCAAAACAAACCGTGAAGCTTAAATGTGAAAGGTATATTTATGATTCGAGAAAACCAGAAAATATTGAATACAGCTCAGATTTTCCTCGACATCCTTATTTTTTTGTTTTCCATGTCGGATGCATTTTTTCTCCGTTTTTTGAATTATAGCGGACCCCATATCCAGATTGATTTTTACCTCAAGATATCAATCGTAGCAATTCCGATTTATCTCTTGATTTTCAATTATTTTCAGCTGTATGAATCCTATCGTGCAAAGCGATTAATGTTGGAAATAAGCAGAATAATTAAGGCAAATATTTTAGGAATCATCTTGATCGTCATCATATCTTTCCTTTTCAAAGAGGTAAATATCTCCAGACTTGTGATCCTCATATTTGGTGTAATCAATACTTCCTTGATGATCCTGAGCCGTATAATCCTCAGAAAAACACTGCGGCACTTCAGGTCAAAGGGCTATAATTTAAAGAGAATGCTTATATTAGGTTACAACAATCTATCGGTCAACTTCGTAGAAAAGATCGTTTCTAACAGAAATTTAGGATATTATGTTGCCGGCTTCTTAAGTGACAAATTTAAGGACTATGATTCTGCAGGCTACAAAAACCCGATCCCCTACAGAGGTAGGATAGAGGACTTGGAAAAGATTTTGGCAGAAGAGGCTATTGATGAAGTCGTTGTCGCACTGGAATATGATCAATATGATTATCTGACCGATATTATTGAAGCCTGCGAAAAATCGGGAACCAAGGTCAGCATCATCCCGTTTTATACAAAATATCTTCCGGCAAGGCCCCATATCGATGAGGTTGAAGGGCTTCCGGTCATCAACATCAGGCATATCCCATTGGACAACCTGTTAAACAACTGGATGAAAAGGTTGTTTGACTTCTTTGCTTCCTTATTCATTATCATCCTTTTGTCCCCTCTTCTTGTATTCACTGCCATTTGCGTGAAAGCCACATCACCGGGACCGATTCTTTATAAGCAGGAAAGAGTAGGACTTAACAAGAAAAACTTTATGATGTACAAATTCCGGTCTATGAGAGTTGCAACTGATGATTCCGATAAAACTGCTTGGACGACAAAAGATGACCCCAGAAAAACAAAATTTGGCGTCTTCATACGCAAGTACAGCATCGACGAGCTGCCGCAGCTTTTCAATGTATGGAATGGAACGATGAGCTTGGTCGGTCCCAGACCCGAAATTCCGTATCACGTCTACAATTTTAAAGAAGAGATCCCCCTTTATATGGTCAAGCACCAGGTTCGCCCGGGAATCACCGGCTGGGCTCAGGTAAACGGTTTCCGAGGAGATACTTCAATCAAAGGCAGAATCGAGCACGATATATTCTATATAGAAAACTGGAGCTTTTTATTTGATGTCAAAATATTAGTCATGACAATCTTTAAGGGCCTTGTGAGCAAAAGCGAATGAATATATATAAATATGTGCTGAGTGTGAACAGTAACTAAAGTCTGCTGTGAATAGTAACATAAAAGGAACAGTAAATATGAGCAGAAAAATCCTATTTACCGCTTCGACAAAATCGCATATTGATAATTTCCATCTTCCCTATCTCAAAGCTTTTGAAGATATGGGCTGGAAAGTGAAAGCCGTCGCTCTGCCTGTCAGCAAGAGCTTTTTTGGCTTTCAAAATATATGTGCAATTTTATCAACCAGAAGACTGTTACTTTCGGAAGGCTTTGACGTGATAAGCTCCCAGTCAACCCTTGCCGGAATCGTTACCCGGTTGGCTGTTATATTAGCTGGTAAATCCAAGCTGTCTAAGAAAATCAAAGCTCCCGGTAAGCAGGTTAAAATCTTCCATACAGCTCATGGGTACCTTTTTCATGATGATAACAGTTTGAAAAAATGGGCTTATATCCTGCCTGAAATGCTTTGCGGCAAGGTCACTGATGTGCTGATGGTCATGAACCATGAGGATCTGGAAATTGCAAATAAATATAAGCTGTGCGGGAAAAGCAATAAGATTTATTATATAGACGGTATGGGAATCGACCTGTCTAAATTTGAAGCAGTGAAGACCACACCGCAATCGGCAATTGACGAATGGAAGAAATCCTTTGGCTTAAAAGAAAATGACTTTGCCTTTGTGTATGCAGCGGAGTTTTCCAAGCGAAAAAATCATGAACTACTGCTTAAGGGTTTCGCAAAAGCTTTAGATGTTTTAAGAGGTCTTGAGGAAAAGACTGAGGTGGCGAAAGAGGCAGAAACAGTAGGAAAGCCTGCGAAACATCCGGAAAGACCATTACCGGAGATTCAACTTTCAAATGCTCCAGAAAACATATCGCCCGATGACCTTAAACTTGTTCTTGCCGGAGACGGTGCTTTGCTGGAGGATACAAAATCACTGGTTACTGAGTTAGGCATCAAAGATCAAGTCCTATTTGCCGGATATGTCAAGAATATCCCCGAGCTCTATGCATGCTGCCAGGCTGCAGTTACCACAAGCCGTATTGAAGGGCTCCCCTTCAACGTCATGGAAGCCATGGCCTGCGGACTTCCGGTCGTGGCAAGCGATATAAAGGGCCATAGGGAATTAATTGAGCATGGGGAGAATGGGCTGTTGTTTGAGAGTGGGAATGAGGAGGGATTGACGGATCAGGTAATAAAAATCTATACTGATTCTGATTTCAGGGAAAGATGTGAAGTAATATCCTCTGAAAAAATCAAGCAGTTTTCATTGGAGAATGTTTTTGTTGATATTATGGGGATTTATAAAGCTGCTGTCAGTTGACGGATAAATTCACCCTTCATGGTACCATTATACACTGCTGACTGTCACAACATTGAAACCTGTTCTGCAGAATTGAAGGTTTTACTTATAAGCTTTTTATATATTTCTTTAGTTTCTAAGGGACATAAAGAAATGAGTTGCTCTAATTTTAATTTATTGCCGATTAAAATAAACTTATCTTGCGGAATAAAATAGACCAAAACCCTTTTATTGTTGAATACTAAATTTAAAACATTGTTTAAAGTTCCTTTGCTTTTGCCGTTCCATATCATAAAACCATAATCTGCGCTTTTGGACATTGCTATATCTTTTTGCGCATAAAAATCAAAACCTCTTACCTTATTAGCCACCACAACATTTTCTATTGGCCAATTTCCTATATTGTTCCTTGCTAACCCTTTGCTTGCATATACGACTACATTTTTATAATTTAATTTTAAATAAAAATTTTGTATTAACTTGTCAACACCATTAGCATCACCCACAAGGACAGTAAAGTTATTATTATAAATGTTGAGCAGTCTATCTTCAACGGATTTATTTAGTTTTGATACCGCCCTTGGGCCAGCTATAAAAACCCTCACTAGTATCACCTCGTTTTTGTTATTACAAGCGCATATATTTTCTTGAGAAACCGATCTTTTCTTAATGCCTTTACACATTCCGTTAAGGTACTTCCTGTGCTATATAAATCATCTACAAGTAAAACTTTATGAGATCTAGTTGCTTTTTTTGAGGCTATAATAGTTCCTTCTAGTGCCTTGTTATTTTTATCCATATTTTTCGATTCTAAACTTGATACCTTTTCTAATACATCTTCATCAAAACCAATACCATAATTATCCGCTATAGAATGTGCAATTTCAATTGCAGGTTGATACATTCTAGTTTTAGAAGATGGAACAGGTATAATTATATCAACCTCTTTTCCTATTAACTTTATCGGGTTTATACACATCTCTATACTCCCGCTTTGTTTACATTTTATATACAATTATTTTAGCATACAAAGTAGATAGTTACAAGCTTTTTAGGAACACTTGTTCCTTGACTGCAATAAGACCGAAAGATGATTGGCCGTCCTGCTACCTTGTCTGACAATCATCTCACGGTCTCTGGCTTTTCTCGCTCTGATTCCAGGAACTCTCTCATGTTTTCCTGTATCCTGCTGATATATTCTGTATTTTTGATTGAATTGCTATCATGCCATCTATAGCAAAACAATGTTTGATCTAAATACTTGAGTTTATACTTTTTCGCCAACATAATATTGATATACCAATCTTCGAGAAAATCTTTCTTATATCCCCCCACTTTAACAAGTGAAGATTTACGGAACATCTTGCCATTTGGGATATAATTCCCTTTAAGCAAGGTAGAAAGTTCACCGAACTGCTCCGAATTAAAATCTATATCCGGTCTATGCACTTTGAGAAACCCTCCAAAAGTGCTATACACAGCTTCAGAAATATCTGATACATTATTCCTTACTTCGTCCCAATACACTATGTTATTATTACTATCAATAATCTCATTGTCTCCTACAGCCAAAGCATACCCCGGATTTCGTTTCATAAACCGATACAGGGTCTCTATGGCTTCAGGCTTTGCCATGTCATCGGAAGCAATTTGATAAAGATATTCGCCTTTTGCCAAAGCAATCAGTTTATTTAATGTGTCCCCGATCCCTTTATGCTCCCTGTTAATATAAGATACCTTTTTAAATCTCTTTTTGTGGCGGGCAATGAAATCAACGATTTTTTCGTGAGTATTATCTGCAGATCCATCATTGACAATAACCAGTTCAAGCTTTGGGTAAGTTTGCTCGACTACTGATTGTAAGCATGATTCGATATATTTTTCATGATTGTAAGCCGGAATTATCACAGAAACTAATTTTTTAAAAAGCATTGAGAACCTCCACTATGGTTATTATCTCGTCACTCTTAAGCGCAATATGCGCCGGAATGCTTAAAATCTCTCTATGTATCTGCTCTGTTATAGGGAAAGACAAAGTGTTTAGCTCTTTATAGGCCGATTGCTTATGGGGCGGAATCGGATAGTGAATTGCCGTTTGAATTCCATTCGATTGTAAATAAGACTGTAGTTGAGCGCGTTCTTCCGCTCTGATTGCAAAAATATGAAATACATGACTTTCATCCGAAAATGCAGGTAACACAATTTTATTGTTTTTTATATTTTTGATATAAAAATTTGCAATAGAGCGCCTTTTTTCATTCTCTTCGTCCAAATGTCTTAATTTTATCCTTAATATTGCCGCCTGTATTTCATCCAACTTTGAATTGAATCCTATATAATGATTCTTGCCTTTTTCAATAGACCCATAATTCTGCAAGAATTTTATTTTTTCCGCTAAGGAATCATCATTTGTTGTAACAGCGCCCCCATCGCCCAGACAGCCAAGATTCTTTGTGGGATAGAAAGAGAAAGCGGCCGCATCTCCCAGCGCACCCGCTTTGCAGCCTTTCATCACCGCTCCATGTGCCTGGGAACCGTCTTCTATCACCTTCAAATCGTGCTTGTGGGCAATTTCACGGATTGCCTCCATATCACACAACTGCCCATAAAGATGTACGGGCAGGATCGCCTTTGTTTTCTCTGTGATTTTTTCTTCTATCCTCAGTGAATCAATATTATAGTTCAAAAAAACCGGTTCAACCAAAACCGGTTTGCATCCACTCTGGGATATTGCCATAATAGTAGCGATGTACGTGTTCGCAGGAACAATGATTTCGTCCATATCTGAAAACCCATACGCCTGCAAGATCAGGTTCAAAGCGTCCGTACCGTTTGCTACTCCTATGCAATGCTTAACTCCGCAATACGTTGCGTATTCTTCTTCGAAGGTTTTGACCTGTTCCCCCAAAATGTATTGTCCGGAGCTTACAACATCTTTGAATGCTCTCTCTAATTCCGATTCATATGGTGCATTTATTTTGTTTAAATTCAAAAATTCTATCATCGAATAATTTCCTTAAATTTTTGATAATCACAAACTTTATCTTCCGAGTCGTATTCCCTGCTGGCTAACACTAAGAGAATACAGGCTTCAGAAAACTCATCAATTTTCACCCAAACATTTTTCCCAATGTAAAATGCTTGATTCGGTCGATTTATAACGAAATGCTCCTGACGAATTCCATCATCTAAAAATATGCGGCAACTTCCGTTCAAGCAAATTAAGACTTCCTCATTTTGCCGATTGGCATGTCCTGCGCGAGGCAATGCATCTTGGTTTCCGTAAATATAAAACAGCCTTTTGATTTCAAAAGGAATGTTTTTCATGCCCTCGATAGCGACCAAATTTCCGCGATTATCGCTATTTATTTTTAGGTCATAGAATTTATAATTCATTGGCTCGCTTTTCCCCTCAGATGAAGTCTGTTTCTCAATTCTGCCGGACGCATCAATTCCTTTTCGTTAGCATGTATCAGCATATGTACCCGTTCCAGCAAGTCAATATTCTTTGCGAGTTTCGTTCTTTTACTATCATACCATAAATTATCTTCCAGCCCTGTTCTGACTCCTAATCCCATGGCAATCGCCAGTGAATTCATAACAATCTGATTTTCGCCTATTCCTCCGAGAGAGCAGTAACAATCTTCAGGCAGATCGTTTATCATGATGCCCAGGTGCAGCAAATCTGCCTGAGCGCATGCAACATTGCCCAGAATCAGGTTCATATAATGCGGTGGTGTCAGCAAACCTTTTTTTATAAGATATTTGGCATAATTTATCATACCTGAATCAAAAGCTTCAAGTTCCGGTTTTATATCTCTCATATTCATTTCATTAAGAAGCTGCTGTATTGTTTCCGGCGCGTTAAGGCTGGCTTGTTTATTAAAGTTTAGAGAGCTCAGAGTCAGGCTCGCCATATCTGGCTTCAGGTCTCCATCAAGAAATAAGACATCGGCTCTTTTTGAGACTTCAGAAAAGGTACGCCCACTTGTCGATACACAAATAACGAGGTCTTCTGAAAAATCGCGTATACCCGCAATGATTTCAGCATATTTTTCCTTTTTGTAACAGGGCTCACCGCTGTTTTCAATTCTTGTATGTAGGTGCACCATGGTGATGCCCAATTTACACGCTGCTTTTACATCCTCTATGATTTCGCGTGAACTGATTGGAACAAAAGGGCTGCCTTTTTTTCCGGGAAGCATTCCCGTTGGAGTAAAATTAATAATTATTTTATCCATGTGACCCTGACCTATCCCCTTTTCATTTAGGAATTTGTTTAGCAGGCCTGCCATAATATTTCCCGCCTGAGATTTCAATATTCTTTAAAACAAGGCTGCCTATTCCTATGAAGGTTTTGTCCCTTATTGAGATATTATTAGATATAGTAGTGTTCATGGCAATATAGGATAAATCCCCAATGTTGGACTCTCCGCCTATATTGCATCCCACTCCGATAAAACAATGGTCTCCCAGTATAAAATCATGACCCAAGTATACCTTTTCTCTAAGTATATTGTTATTCCCCATTTTACCTGAAAATCCCAATATTGTATACGGGAAAATAATGTTATTCTCGCCCATTTCGACAGTTCCTTCTATGACTGTCGTTGGATGAATATAATTGATATGGTTATAACCCTTTTCTTTTGCTTTTTGGAACATGGTTTGCCTAATCTTCGTCCCACCAAGACCTCCTATCACTGTAAGCATCTTATACTTATCGGGAGGATAGATTTTATCGATTTGGTCAAAGAGAACCAAAGGCAGGGAAAGAAAAGTATCCTGTCTGCAGTATTCTTCATCAGCTGTAAAGCATATGACCTCATACTCCTTATTTTCTTTGAGGAGATAATAGAGCATCTGTGCTAATTTGCCGGTACCGTAAATGATTATTTTTTCCATATCTTTTCTTTACCCCTTGCTAATTAATAACAGATTTTTATACATCTTTCTATGTATCCAATTCACCCTTATCAAAATTTATTCTCTTTTCTTCTATAACAAGAGGTCTTTTCATAACACGGCTGTTTATGCTGAGTGTATACTCCCCAAGTAAACCTATGAAGATTAGCTGAATGGCTCCGATGAAGAACACCCCAATGACGATTGGAGCAGAACCCATTGCAAATTCTTCCCAGTGAGTCAGTTTTAGAATTAGGTAAATCAGAGCAACGATAAAACTTAAAGATGCAATTATGAATCCCAAAAACGAAGCTACTCTCAGACCAACCTTTGTATAAGACGTAAAACTTAGCATTGCGGCATCATATAGCTTAAAAAAATTATTCTTGGTTTTTCCTGCTCTGCGTTTTGCCTGTTCATATGGAATATCTTTACGTTTATAACCAAACTCTGCTACAATACCTCTAAGAAAAGGCATTGGGTCATCCAGTTTTCTCATCACATCCACAAATTCTTTATCGTAAAGACCAAATCCTGTAAAATGTTCTATCTGTTCCACATCGGACATCTTTTTTATTGCTTTATAATAACAGGAACGCAGGAAGTATAAAAACTTATTCTCTTTGCTTGATGTTTTAATGCCACATACGATTTTATAACCGTTTTCCCATTCCCGGACAAATTTAGGAATCATATCCAGGGGATCCTGAAAATCCGCGCACATTAAAATCGTGCAATCACCGCTTGTCTGTAGCAAACCGTAGTAAGGCGAATTGAACTGTCCAAAATTTTTAGCATTAAAAATTGACTTAATATTACTGTTGTTTTTACACAATTGTTCAATGATATCTCTTGTCCGATCAGTTGAATTGTTGTCTATAAAAAGGATCTCATAGGAATAATCGCTCAGTTCATTTTGAAATAGTTTAGTCAATTCTTCACTAAGCATAGCAACATTTTCCTCCTCATTAAAAGTCGGTACCAAGATACTGATATTTTTCATACAGCTGCCTCCTAAAAAAAGACTATTTCATCGCCCAGCATTTATTTAAAATAAAGTTTAAAGGAATCGTTATTACTAAATTTATAATTGGTGCTATCATTTTTGAAATGCATAAAATATCTACCATAATAAAAAGAAGTAACGTTCCCAGTAAAAATGTTGCTCCATAAGCAATGTACATTTTGAAGACAGCGCCAAGCTGGCTTCCTTTTCTATCTATAAAAACATATCTGTTATTCCAATAATATGAATTCAACACACCTATTATAAAACCAACAGTATTCGCTATGATATAATGAACACCAAAGTAAACAAGTACATAATAGCAGGCCAAACCTATTAGAGTATTTGAAATCCCAACCAGCCCAAATTTGAAAAACTGTCTTCCGATATTTAAAATTTCATTTTTCGTAATATCTTTGATATTTATCAATAAAATCTCCTGCTTTACACTTACAAATATTTCTGAACAGCTGCAATTGTATTTTTTATACCGGCATAAAATTCAAGTTTAGGAATAAATCCTGTATCATATGATAGAGATTTTATATCCGCTTTTAAAAACATAATCTGATCAGAGGCATACGGTTTCTCTCCGATTCCTAATGGCAGCCTTTCATCTATAACATCGCGAATTATTTCAACATACTCACTGAGCGGTCTTGCATGACCGCTGCCAATGCAGTAAACCGTCTGATCTTTTCCTTTTTCACCCAGTAAATAAAATGCTCTTGCAGCGTCATAGGAATGAAGGTAATCCCATATCTGCTCACAGTTTGTAAGTACTGGTTTTTCACCTGCCAAAAGTTTCTTTATACAGTAGCTAATTAGCGTATCCGGCGAATCATTTGGACCATAGACACTAAAAACTCTCGCCCATGTATGTCGCATCCCCAATTCATCACACAAAATCGAACTTAATTTTCCTGCAGCAAATTTTGAGGTGCCATATGCCGTTTGTGGATTGCACAGTGTGTCAGGGCTAATTTCTTTATTTACTACCCCATATTCTGCTTGTGACCCTGCACCTATAAAAACATTGCAGCCACATCTCTGTGCTAATTTAACAGCATCAAGAGTAAACTCAATATTTTTACTTTGTTCTATTGCGTCATTTCTCCCATGTTTCGACGTTGCCGCCCAGGCAAAGTGATAAAAAACGTCATATTCACCCTCTTGTTTTTCAATCGATTTCAAATCATCTAAATTGCATTCTAAAACAGTCACCAGAGAAGAATCCATAATTATATTTCTCTTTTGAGAATTATTGCGTACAATTGCAAGCACGTTAACATTATTTGCAACGCATTCACGAATTAGTGCACTTCCGAGCATACTAGTTGCTCCGGAAACAATTACTTTTTTCACTGAATTCTCCTTTGTCACAGTTTTCTACTCTAAAGGCTTAGTAAATAGCTATATAGATCTCTTTGGATTAAAGGATCCTGATCATTGCTTGGTTTACCCATCGCGAGTTTTGGATAAACATAGGTGTTATCACTCAAAGACACTTCTATAAATGTAGCATCCTTATCTTTAAAGACCTTTTCATACAACTCTATATCTTCAATACTTTTTATTGATACATAATTCAATCCATACGCTTGCGCAATTTTTTGAAAATCCGGAGTTGTATAGCCACAGGCTTGTTTCGTAGCAACATAATTTGAATTAAAATACATTTCCTGAAAGTGTCTTATCATTCCTAATGATTTATTATTCAAGACTATTATCTTTATAGGCAAATTTTCTCTTGCAATAAACTGCAATTCTTGGATATTCATCTGGATTCCACCGTCTCCATTGAAGCTGAAAACAGCATCCTTGCTACCATAATAAGCGCCGATCGCAGCCGGTAAGGAATATCCCATTGCGCCATGACCCCCAGAAAATAATATCTGCTGATTTTCCTTGACCAAAAATGATTGTGCAACCCAAACCTGGTTCTGGCCTACATCCGTTGTAATAACTAATTGATCATCTATATATTTACTGATCTCTCTGATAATAATATTGGGATACTCTTTATCAATATCACATAGAAGTCCCTTTATTTCATTACATATTGAAATCCAGTCGTTATATCGAATCAATTTCTGTTCTTTGCAGGCCATGAGGAGGTATGGTATAATGTCTCTTAAGTCGACAACGATTTGTTCTTCATTATCGCTTACTTTATTAGACATTTCATCCTTATCGACATCGATTCTTATTATCTTTGCTTCAGGCGAAGTATCTGTCTGAGGATTTCTGATCTGCCTTCCGTCTAATCTGCTTCCTAATGCTATGATAAGATCCGATTTTGACAAGATAAAATTAGAGCTTCTTGCTCCATAAGCCCCAATAAAGCCAAAATTATAGATGGAATCGGTAGGGAGCACATCTACACCGATCATGCTGGTTAGAACAGGGACGCCTAATGTTTTGACCAGCGATCTGAATTCATTTGTCATGCCGCTTTTACGTACTCCGGCTCCGGCTATTATACAAGGTCTTTTCGCATTTAAAATCTCTTGTAATATCTGTCTCCACTTATCATTTACGTTGTCTTCTTCTGTTTCAACAGGATATCCCCCCAGTTTCTCAACATCTATTTCTGCTCTTTGGATATTCATTGGAATATCAAGCAGTACGGGGCCCGGCCGCCCATCCTTGCATACTTGATATGCTTTTTCGAGGTGGTATCTGATCGTTTTCTCATCTTCAATATAGACTGCATATTTTGTAACATCCTTAACGAGCGAAATGATATCCATTTCCTGAAAGCCTTTTTGTCTGACTTTTAATGATTTTTTCCCTTCATAAACGTTGACCTGCCCGGTAATAAAGATTGCAGGAGTTGAATCAAAAAATGCATTGCATATCCCGGTTACCAGATTCGTGGCGCCGGGTCCGCTTGTAGCAAAAGCAACTCCCGGCTTGCTGCATACCGCTGCATAACCGCAGGCACAAAAGGAGGATGCCTGTTCATGATAATTGATATGCGCACGTATCTTCCCTTTTTCTTTGTCAAAGGAATCCAATAAATGCGTTACCATACCACCCGGATATCCGAACACATCCGTTATTCCATTATTTATTAAAAATTGAACAATATAATCAGAAACTTTCATAATATCCCCATCATATTTATACTAATTCATGAATGCCGGCGACCATATATCTTAACATTTCATCCGTCATGCCCGGATAAACTCCTATCCAAAATGTATCATTCATAATCTGATCCGTGTTGGTAAGCTGTCCTGCTACTCGATATCCTTCTTGCTTACCGCGATATTCGTCAAAACATGGATGTTTCGTTATATTTCCTGCAAATAACATTCTTGTTTGAATTCCTCTTGACTCTAAACCTTGTACTAAATTATTTCTGCTGATTCCCTTTTTACAGGTTATCATAAAGCCAAACCAACTTGGGTCCGATTCTTTTTCTGCTTCCGGAAGTATGAGCTTATCCGCGATATCATTAAGCCCTTCCCTCAGTATGGAAAAGTTCTTTTTTCTTTTTTTTATAAAGTCAGGCAGTTTTCCCAATTGTGCGCATCCGATTGCCGCCTGCATATCTGTGGCTTTCAAATTATAACCAAAATGAGAATAGACATATTTGTGGTCATAACCGGCGGGAAGCTGACCATACTGCCTGTCAAACCGATGTCCGCACAAGTTGTCAACGCCTGATGGGCATTCACAATCTCGGCCCCAGTCCCGCATGGATTTCACAATTTTTGCAAGGATCTTGTTATTCGTATAGACTGCCCCACCTTCTCCCATTGTCATATGATGCGGAGGATAAAAGCTTGATGTCCCGATATCTCCAAATGTCCCTGTGTGTCCCCATTCTCCATCTAGGCAATATCGTGATCCTAACGAATCACAGTTGTCTTCGATCAGCCATAGATTATACTGATCAGCCAGAGCCTTTACTTCTTTGATATTAAAGGGATTTCCTAATGTATGAGCGAGCATGATTGCCTTTGTCCTACCAGAAATCGCCTCCTTCAGTAAATCGATGTCAATGTTGTACTGCGGAATCGTTACGTCAACAAATACCGGAACTGCGCCATATTGAACCATAGGCGCCACTGTCGTCG
The DNA here is from genome assembly GCA_964384725.1 of uncultured Oscillospiraceae bacterium. Classification (GTDB taxonomy): domain Bacteria; phylum Bacillota; class Clostridia; order Peptostreptococcales; family Anaerovoracaceae; genus Anoxybacterium. The sequence continues at coordinate 41,507 of CAYLLJ010000007.1, forward strand.
GAAACCCTGCAGCAACTGTAATTACTTCATCACCGCGCTTTATTTGACGTTCCTTGAGCAATGGTGATGTCAAGGCCATGAATGCCATCAGGTTTGCAGAGGAGCCGGAGTTAACCAACGCACAGTGTTTTACTCCCAAAAATTCTGCCAGCTTTTTTTCAAATTCATCTGTATATCTTCCGGATGTCAGCCAAAATTCCAGGGAGCTGTCAACAAGATTTATCATCTCTTTTCTATCGTAAATTCTTGCCGCATAAGGAATCCTTTGTCCGATTTCATAACTTTTTTTCACATGATATTTATCACAGTATTCCCCAATCAACTCTAATATTTTATCTCTGGCCTCTTTTTCATTCATATCCTTAAACATATCTTACCCCTTAATATAATACTCATTTATCTGCTTGTCCATGATTCTTAAAACACTTCCTCCTCCGAGGTATTCCTTTGACCATTCTACTGTTTTCTCAATTGCTATGTTGATGCCCCATCTTGGATTCCATTTCAAAACCGACTTAGCCTTTGCGCAGTCCAGTGATAATAGGTTAGCTTCATGAGGTCCGTTGTCGCTTCTATTTTCCCAAGACTGCCCTTCCCCCCATGTATTGCAGAATATATCTACAAGGGTTCCGGTCGTTACTATATCCTCTTCATTGGGCCCGAAATTATAGCTACCTTCATATTTTACTTTATCTTCAAATTGTTTTTCAGCAAGAAGGAGATAACCGGACAAACAATCCAAAACATGCTGATATGGTCTTACTGAATGGGGATTTCTAACGATAATGGCATCCTTTTTTGCAGCCGCTCGAACGCAATCGGGAATAATCCTGTCCTTAGCGAAGTCACCGCCTCCGATTACATTCCCTGAACGAGCCGTGGATACCGCAGGGCTGTCCTCTTTATCAAAAAAAGAATTCCTATAACTATATGTTATGATATCGGAACAGGATTTGGAGTTGGAATAAGGGTCAAATCCGCATAGTTTCTCATCCTCAACATAGCCTTTTTTTCTTTCCATATTTTCATACACTTTATCTGTTGTCACGTTGACAAGTGAGCGGACAGTGTTGCACAGTCTGGCAGCTTCAAGCAGATTTACAGTACCCATTACATTCGTTTCATATGTGTAAACAGGCTCATCATACGACGCCCTCACCAAGGGTTGTGCTGCCATATGGATTACAATATCCGGATTTGCATCCTGTATCACCTTTGTCAGACTCTCCCTATCCCTTACGTCACCAATAATAGAATTCATATAGCTGCCTATATCAGCTAACTGAAAAAGGTTGGGATTTGTCGGCGGAGCCAGTGCATAACCCGTTACTTCCGATCCGGCATTGATCAATATCCTTGAAAGCCAGGCTCCTTTAAAACCAGTATGACCAGTGATAAAAACTCTTTTCCCATTCCAAAATTCCAATTTAATCCTCACCTTTCAATATACCACTTGACCCAAGGAGCCTTCTCTTCTGCCAATAACCGTTCCAGCAGATCCTTGTCCCTCTGTGTATCCATACATTGCCAGAAGCCATCATGTTTGTATGCTTTTAATTCTCCTAAGCTGGCGACTGTTTCCAAGGGCGCTTTTTCAAAGATAGTATTATCCCCTTCGATATAGTCAAAAATCTTTGGTTCAAGAACCATAAAGCCTCCATTAATCATACCGCCGTCCATATCGTCCTTTTCTCTGAAGGCATTGATTGTATTATCATCTTCTATGTTCAATACGCCAAACCTCTGACCCACATTAATAGCTGTCATAGTTGCAATCTTGCCATGTGTTTTATGATAATCAACAAGCTTTTCTATATCAATATCACATACACCATCCCCATATGTTAACATAAACGTCTCGTCACCAACATATTGCTGCACCCTTTTTACACGGCCGCCTGTCATAGTATTCAAGCCTGTGTCAACCAGCGTGACCTTCCACGGCTCGGCTACATTGCTATGTATCACCATCTGATTTCCGCAAGAGAAATCAAAAGTGATATCCGACCGATGTAAATAATAATCCGCGAAGTACTCCTTGATCATGTAACCCTTGTATCCACAGCATATTATAAAGTCATTGAATCCGTAATGAGAATACGACTTCATAATATGCCACAGGATTGGCGCGCCTCCGATCTCGATCATCGGTTTCGGTCTTAAATGGGATTCCTCTGAGATTCGTGTACCAAGCCCACCGGCTAATAATACAACTTTCATACTTTTTCCTCCAAATAAATATTTAATGCATTAATTGTTGTATGCCTAATCATTTACCCTGCACACTACCCAGAACAAAACTCAGTTCCCTGACATCTGGGGGTTCTGCTGGGAAGGAAAAGTCATTGACTATTTTCACATTTATAATACTATCCTTCTTCACAGATAACTCGATAATAAAGTTTGCTTCTGTTATTTTAAATGGATTTGCTTCACCGTCTATATAAACTGTACCAGTTTCTTTTCCCGTAATTTCTTTAGGATAATAACAATTCAGTACCAATTTCCCCTCCGGTCCTGTTTTAATTTCAAATTCTGCTGATTTTTCTGACCAGCCATCTTCAAAGTAACCAGAGATTATGTTAGCGGTGTCTAAGGTGGTTCCAATTACACTTTTGAGTTGCTTTAGATCTTCATAAGTATGATTCTTTTTATATATACTCAGCTTGTGTTCTCTCATTAAATTGATTGCATTTATTGTCATTTCCGGTGATGCCAATAGTGGAGTTATACCATCGGTAATGGGCAGGTCATTAATGCTTTCTGCAAACAAATATTGCTGCATTTCTAAATAATAAGCTCTTACAAAGGGTGCTCGTTTAAGCTCCACATAATTCCCGATGGCTATACATATTACTAAAAAAATAATTCCCATATTAATGCCGGGCTTATAGTTTTTATTAACCATTAGCAGACTGCTATAAGTTAATATCCATAAACATCCAATAGCAGCTAATTTAGTATGGACAGTATACCAATAACTTGCAAACCAACCCCAATCGCCTGCGTATCTACCAATTACAATTAGTATTAAAACAAAAAACGAATAACCTAAAAGCATAATGGGGAACATTGTTATCTTATACATGCGAGACTTATAAAAACATCCTACTGAAAAAATAAATATAGCGGTTACTATCACTCCAATAAATAAATATACAGAATCAGGGATGACTTTATCAACAAAAATTGCATATCCCAAAACTGTGTTTGCATTATATCCAAGAATAGATTTCAGTAAATACATCGGATTACTTAAAATACCCACAATTCCGTTTAATAAATTACCTGAAACCATACTATCCTTGCCAATTAAGCCGTATTGAAATAGGTACAAAAGAATAGAAATTATATAAGTAAAAAAAATACTCAACTGATTCTTATTGATTTTTTTACTTCTTACTAAGTTAATTAATATTATCAGAAATATGACTGGAATACCTGCGTAAGAATATAAAGTCCCAAAAATATTAATGCTGATGAATATCATTATAATTGTACACATAAGATACTTAATTGTAACATCTTTCATGAAAACTTTATCTATCATAACGGCTGCTATTACAAAAAATAAAATACCAAGCCGTACTTGTGTTTCCATTGCTCCAGAAGAAGATTGTATAAAGCTAAATTCAAAAATACAGATAAGAATTACACATAATTTATATCTTTTAGAATTCTCAGTGAAAGTTTTTTTTGCTGAATATACACATATTATTCCTATAGTCATCACGTTTATGGCATTTAAGTATACATCAAAAAAGGTAGTCAATTTAAACACGATCAAGTTTAATAAAAATAAAACATTGTATCCGAATAGACCGTGTTCACAATATCTATTTACTAATTGCGATAGTGTTAATGTCTTATTGTAATAACCCTCAACTATGAAGAATTGATCAAACCAAGACATATGCGGTAATTCAACCATTATATAATTGCAATATATAACATAAGACAATGAAAATAAGGCGATTACAGTGATTTCAAATTTATTTTTCTTTATTATGCTTTTCATAAACCCCTCGTCAATTTATAATTATTTTGATAAAACTAAATAGTGTTCAGAAGAAAACTTTAACCAGGCACCATATGTTACCAATTCAGCATCTTTGTTTAGTATGCCGTATGATAATAGCTTATCCACTAAAAAATCATTTTCAATATAGCCACCATTTACAACCTTGAATCCAATCTTAATACACTCTTCAGCAAGCTCATCAGGATCCATGGTATCAATATGGGTTCTATCGTCATAAAAATTAACAGTGGAAACAGGTATACCTTGCTCGAGAAAGAGTCTTCTGCTGGGAGCCTGTTTTGTGCTATGGCTCGGCAATTCAATATAACATTTACCGTTTCTATCCAAAACTCTGAAAATTTCATTTAATAAATGGACATTGCCTGCATTCGAATTTTTTGACGTAAAATTTCTGATGTGTTCACCAACATTTGAAATCATTATTGTATTAAAAGAAGTGTTTTCAAAAGGTAATTCTGCATTATCAATATTAATAACTCTATAATCGTCAAGGTAATCGAAATACTCACCTTTTTCAAGGTCAATTCCAGTCATTCTTATATCCGACCGATCCGGCTTTCCCCATTGCTTCCAGAAGAATAAACCTCCAGTGCTCGCACCAATGTCCAGCAAATTTGCATTCTTATCGCAATCCTTTAAAAAACGAAACCTTGGATGAGAAGCCCAGTATAGTTCCAGAAGATCATCTCTGCTGAGATCTTGATAATCCAACTCATCTGCATTAATACTAATTTCGCCTATTTGATAACTAATCATGTTAAGGTCCCTCCTTATAAGTACGCCCTTACTGACTCAAGGCCTAAAATTTTCAAAACACTTCCCATTTTTTCAGAAGTCAATATTTCCAGGTTTTCCGACAACGCCGACCATATCCTATCTGTTATATCTTCGTTTAGAGGCGCAGTACTCTTATATTCAATCGCAATTGCCCATGTTTTTCCTCTGATCGGAAAAACACTGAATCCCAAATCTTTGCAAATTGATTTTATTCCATTTATCGACCAGCTTATGATGTGCCCCCTAACAAAAGGATCCAGATAATCTGGGTCTTCGTGAGCAACATAGTCCGATAGCCCGGAGTTAATTATGTATAGTGCACCTGGATTTGACACACCGGCAACATCTTTCAGCAAGCCATGCAACATTTTGGGAGTCAGATGCTCTATCACTTCCACACACATGCCGCAGTCAAATTTCATGTTCAAGTCTTTATAATCGGATCTAAAATAGTTCGGCGATTCCGTTGTTTTTCCCTCTTCCGGAGGGTATTTTTCCACACCATAGAATATTGATTTATGTTCCGGCAAATAAGCCGCGATCGCATCAAGAAAATAGCCGGAGCCGGTACCTATATCCAGGAATTTCTCAACAGGTCTTCTGGCATAATGAATCGCTTCCGCCATTCTCGCAAGAGCCGGGCCATATGACCTGGCAACTGCACTTGTTAATTCAGTCTTCCAGTAACTTTCGTCATACTGAATCAGAAATTCTCCTTTATCCATTCTGTCTAAGACGCTAGTATCAATAAAGTAACAATTACAGTTCTCACATAAGTAGTACGTATATTCTTCTCTATACTTACCGCTAGAGAATAATTTATAGAACACTCCCCTACCGCCGCAAACCGGACATTTCTGCGCATTAAAAGCCATAATTCACCAACCCCTAAAAGTTCCTTTCAAGATTTGTAAGATATTATAAAATAAGTTGTTGCTTTGATATGCTCTAGCTGTTTCAAATCCCAGTAGTTTTAAAACGCTTCCGGTTTTCGAATCCGTCAGGGCTTTTATATTCTCGTCCCGAGGAGACCATACTCTGCGGGTAATATCTTCATACTTTCCTGAACCGCTGTCAAATTCCAACGCTAACGCCCATGTTTTTCCATTTATCGGCAGTGCTCTAAAACCGGATCCCTCACACATCTTTTCTATTCCCTTGAAAGACCAGCTCATGATGTGTCCTCTTACAAAGGGATCTAAATAGTCGGGGTCCTCTTTCACTACGTACTTATCCATCCCTGAATTAATGATATATAATGCACCTCTATTTGAGGCGCCGGCGATATCGGTCAACAATTGTCTCAGCATTTTTGGCGTAAGGTGCTCTATGACCTCAATACAGATACCGCCGTCAAACTTCATATTCAAATCATCATAACCGCAGGTGAGATAGTTTTTCGCTGAGGTTCGCTTTTCAGGTACCGGAGGGAATTTCTCAATTCCATAAAACAGGTCTTTGTGATCCGGTAGATGGATGGCGACAGCATCTAAAAAATATCCCGCACCAGCACCAATGTCAAGAAATCTATGTATTGGAATACGGGAATAATAAAAGGCTTCTGCCATTCTAGCCAGTGCCACACCATATGATCTCTCAATCGCTGAAGATAATTCAGCTTCCCAGTATTTTTCATCATATCGGAGCAAGGGTTCCCCATTGTCTATTGATCCTATTATTGCATGATCAATGAAAATGCAATGACAACTTTTACATCGGTAATAGTCATAATGATAGTCATTGGCTTCATTAGCTATAGTATTGTATAAAAGTCCGACTCCGCCGCAAACCGGGCATGTTTGCCTGTTTGAGCTCATCTGATCCCAAGATCCTTTCCGATTGCTTCAATTGCAGCATCATTTGAAAAATGATGCTGAATATAGGAAGAATATTTTTTGGACATCTTTTCAAGTATATCCGTATCGTTATACAGGCTGATTATTGCATCCGCAAATTCCTCAGCATCGTCTTTCACCACAACAACGCTTTCTATGCCTTTAATTCCTTCTGCTCCGACTGAAGTTGTGATGATTGGCACTCCGTGATACATTGCTTCAACAACCTTGCCTTTAATTCCAGCGCCATATCTAAGCGGCACGATAACCAATCTTGAGTTATTATAATAATCTCTTAGTTCTTCATCAGTTACAAATCCTCTAATAATGAGATTTTTACTGCCCAATTTCAATATTTCATCTGGCGCATTGGAACCGATGATTGTCACCCCCAAATTGTGCTCAGCCAACTTCGGCATAATTTCTTGTGCAAACCAAAGGACGGCATCAACATTAGGCCTATGACCGAATCCCCCGACAAAAATGATTTCTTTTCTTGCCTTAAAATCTCGCTCCACTTCTTCAACGTTGTCAAATAAATATGCTGGGATTGCCTTAATGCTCGCCCCGGGGAATCCTTTTACGACCTCGTCCACTTCGATCTGAGATGGATAATAAGCACAGTCAACCATGGAGATGAGCCTCTTTTCCTGCTCCTTCCAACTCTCACTGGATTTTAGCAAATCAGGTTCCCCAGTCAATTCAAATTCACGCATTTCTCTGAGGAAATGCAAATCATGACCATAATAAAAAATCTTCGCGCTGGTGTTTTCCTTTATATAGTCGATATATTTTATCGAGATATGCGGTCGGTTAAGCAAGATATAATCAATATGATCGCTGTTATCTTTGAACCATTGCTTCCAGTTCTTTGAGTAGTAT
>CAYLLJ010000007.1:49052-53073 GCA_964384725.1 uncultured Oscillospiraceae bacterium
CCTACCGGAAAGCTCACCTGTATATGGCTCCTGTTTGCAGAAGTTGTCCCCGATAAATTTAACATTAAATCCTTGATCGAGAAAAAGCTTTATATACTGATAGACCGTTTTGGATCCTGCGTCCTTATCATATTGGGGAACATAATGGTCAATGATCAAAATAGTCTTTTTTTCTCTGCTTCTGTCCCTGGCCAGAAAAACATTGGTGCCGTTCGAAAAATGTTCCGTTTCCAGCACATGTTTCCACTTGTCCAGGAATTTACTATGGTTTATAGCCTGATATTGTTTCTGGCCGCTCCCTATGTCCGTACCATTGGTCTTGCCTTCAAAATGCACTACTACGGATTTGGGCTGATAAACAACTTTATATCCACGCCTTCTTACTTCAAAGGCCAAATCACTGTCTTCGAAATAGGCAGGGGCAAATTGTTCATCAAATCCTCCGATCTCTTCCCAAAGGTTCCTGCGGATTATGATCGCTGCGCCGGAAATATAGTCGACTTCCTTAACATAATTGAATTCAGGATCATTCGGATCCGAAAGCCGCCCGTAATTCCATCCCGATGCGTCATTCCAAATAATACCACCCGCCTCCTGCAGCATGCCATCAGGATATACCAGTTTTGATCCCGCAAGTCCTATCTTCTTATCGTTATCCATAAGATAGACAAGTGATGAAAGCCAACCTTGCTGTACCTGTGTGTCATTATTCAGAAAAAAAATGTATTCTCCGTTACAATACTTGGCCGCATTATTGCAGTTCCTTAAAAACCGAAGATTTTCTTCTGTTTTAACTACTTTTATGTTCTGGACAATTTTTGCAATATCTTTAGTTGAATCATTCGAGCAGTCATCTGCTAAAATCAGTTCGTACGACACATCCTCCGTGTTCAATAAAATAGTTCTCAGGCATTCATAGGTATAATGGAACTGATTGTATACGGGAATGATTATCGATACTTTCGGAACATCGACAACTAAAGGAAATGTAATCCTCTCGTAATCCTCGATCGTTTTTTCAGATGATACTTCCTGCACGATGATCGATTCAAAGTGAATTGAGCCTGTAATACATTCGTCCAGTCTTCGAGAAACTCCGGACACACCTTCTCTTTTTAAATAATAAAAGAATTTCCCGATCCGTGCCGGAGTGCATTTTTTTATGAATTTTAAGGGTCTTTTAATAAATTTGACACATAGTTTTATTGCCAAGCGCCTTTTGCTTCCGTGGGGAACCATAATATCCCTGAGTTTCCAGAAATAAATCAGGTAGCTCCACGATCTTGATGATTTGATTCGCTCTAATTCCCGATCAGATTCCAGCAACAGCTCGATATGGCCTTCTTTATTGATTACTGCTTGTTGTAGTTCAATAATGCGCTGTTGTTCACACTGTAGCTTACGTTCTCCCACTTCGATAAGCTTTTGCTTTTCCTGAAGTTCCTGCTTCTGATTTTTAATAAACTGTCGGTTATCTCGAATTTCTTGTTCCTGGTTATCAATGAAAAGTTGCTTATCTCTCAGTTCTCGCTTTTGTTTCTCTATCCACTTGTTTTTTCTGCTATCTTCATTGTGCAGGGACACGCACCAATCCAGTAGATTCTTATATTTCCCGTCGCTTCTCGGAATTGTAAAACTTATTATTTTTTCAATCGATACATCGGAGCAGACCGCGACCAAATACTCAGCCTTGTCCAAATCCAATCCAGAAGTAATGCTTTCAGATCTCTTGCTCTGATCTGAGATAATTCCTGTCACTTCAAACTGCTGCCCGAGAATAACTACATCGCGAAAATATTGCTCTAAAAGATTTCTGAATTCATTAAGGTTCAGTTCCTTGATGTGAAAGTGGTTTTCCCCCCGTGTAGTGTAGACATCGTGGTTTGGTGTGGAAATCACTAATTTTCCTTCAGGTTTTAGTACTTTCTTGATTTCTTGTAAGAACAGTTCCTGACTATCTCCATCCAAATGTTCTAATGTTTCAAAAGAAGCAACCGTGTCAAAGGTGGACTGGGGGAACTGCAGTTTTTCAACCGGTGATACAACATATTCTACATTATCTGCCGAATATGTATTCCTTGCATACAAAACTGCCTCTTCGGATATATCAATTCCGATTACTTTCTCTGCATTTTCAGATAGTATTTTTGTTCCATATCCGGTCCCGCAGGCGGCATCTAATACTATGCCCCCATTTACAAACTGAGTAGCAAAATTATATCTTAAAACATGTTCAAGCTCTAATTCATAGTCAACTTTGCCCGGAACCAGGCGTTCTCCAGTATACTGTATTTCCAACAAAACAACTCTCCCTTATAACAATTATTCACACTTTTCGTATTCGCGACAGACCACATCTGCTTTTCCATCCATTATCATTCTCCCTTTGTCGAGCCATATCACCCTATCACAAAACTTTTCTATTAGAAGGTTATTATGCGATACCATTAATACAGTCGTACCGCCGCTGATCAAGTCCCACATTTTTTTCTGGCTCTTCACTAAAAAGTGAGCATCCCCAACGCCGAGCACTTCGTCAACGATCAATATTTCTGGATTAACTATCGCCGAAACAGAAAATCCCAGGCGCATAATCATTCCGGAGGAATAAGTCCTGATCGGTTGATCAATAAAATCATAAAGCTCTGAGAAATCGACGATCTCCTGATATTTCGATTCCAGGAACTCCTTTGAATATCCTAGTATGGCGCCGTTGAGGTATATATTTTCCCTTCCTGTCAGATCATAGTCAAAACCCGTGCCCAGCTCCAGCATGGGAGACATAACTCCCCTTACTTCAACGGTACCGAAAGTGGGTTTCAGAACCCCCGCGATGATCTTGAGCAATGTGCTTTTTCCTGCACCGTTTCTTCCAATAACGCCGACTACTTCGCCCTCTTTTATTTCAAAGTTCACATCGTCCAACGCGCGAAACGTATCATATGTTATTTTTCCTTTAAAGTAGTTAATAACATATTCCTTGAAGCTACTGGTTTTCTGATGCTGTATTTTATAGTCCAGGGTTACATGATCTATTGTAATCATTATGAAGCTCCTATAAATTAAAGATGAATCTGTCCTTCATCTTTTTGAAAATATATATGCCTAACAGCAACATCCCAAATGCAAAAATCAAACAAAAAATATGCGCTCTGAGAGTCGGTATAGAATTATCAAGAATAATATTTCGTGTATATCTTATAAAATGATAAAGCGGATTGCACTGCAGCATCCACTGGAAATTCGGTCCGATAATACTTTCCGGATAAAATATCGGTGTAAGATACATCCAAAGCACAATTATTACCCCAAATAAAAATTGTGTATCCCGAAAAAACACCATGACGGCAGACAAAATCAGGCTGAATCCTGTAGTAAAAATAATAAGATTGATAATTCCAAAAGGTAACAATAAGTATTTCAATGTTACCGGAATTCCGGCAAATAAGATCATTGGTACCAGTACAATCAAGGAAAATCCCAAGTTGATACAGGAAGAAAGCACCTTTGAAATGGGGAAAATATACTTTGGCACATTCACCTTCGTTATCAGCCCTGCATTTCCGGTAATAGATACCAATGCTTGTCCGCTTGCTTCCGAAAAAAAGTTAAACAGAACAATTCCAATCAGGAGATATGCCGGGTAATTGGGAATGTCAAATCGAAATAGTGCCGAGAAAACGATATACTGAACTGTCATCAGGAGCAATGGATTTAGTAAGCTCCAAAGCACCCCCAAAATTGATCTTTTATATTTTGATTTAAAATCTCTGGCAACCAGCTGCTGCAGCAGAAATTTATATTTCTTATATTCATTAATATAATTCATGAATTCCTCCCAAAATCGTCTCGATTAATATATGATCCAGGCCTCTGTGCCTTTTTCGGTAAAATTTGCCCTGATAATTTTGCCATCCGTTTTAGATAATACATTTTCAAGTTCGAACCTTTTCCGTGGATCACATATTATCATCATAAATCCACCGCCGCCTGCACCGGATATCTTGGCAGCTTTACCACC
>CAYLLJ010000007.1:53083-58177 GCA_964384725.1 uncultured Oscillospiraceae bacterium
TTTCATTACCAATTCATAGATCTCTTCAATTTCTGGGTTGGAAATCACATCGGAAGTCTTTTTCTTGCTTTCCCATCCGTTTTTTATGCATCTGGCAAATCCTTCGAAATCTGCTTTCAGAATACACTCTTTCATCATATATGCCTGTTGCTTTAATTCGTGCATTCCCCGAACGGATGCCTCTTTCCTCTGTTTTGTATTTTTTATCTGTTCTTCAATGATCTTAGCACTATCACGAGAAGTACCTGTATAGTATAAAATCAACGAACTTTCAAGCTCATTTTTAATCCAATTCTTGATTCTCAGCGGATTTACAATAACTCTATCCTTTTCATAAAATTCGATAAAGTTAAACCCACCGAAGGTTGCAGCATATTGATCCTGTTTGCCACCTGACAAACCAATATCTTGACGTTCCACTTGATATGCCAAGGATGCCATATCGTATTCTCCAAGAGGAAGGTTTAGCCATTCCATATAAGTCTTTATCATTGCTACAACCATAGTAGAAGAGGAACCCAAGCCGCTTCCTGCCAACGCGTCCGAATAGGTTGTCATTCTAAAGGAAAGCTTCTCACCTGACTTGAAATCTTTAATAATTCTGTTATATACACCCTTATGTAATCGCAGATTCCCATCGATTGGAATAAACTCACATGATTCTATTTCAAAGTATTCATCCCTGTCTGCTGCATAAAAGGAAATTATATTGTCATCTGTTGGAACAATTGTACAATAAACATAAAGATCTATCGTTGCGTTAAGAACAACGCCGCCATATTCATCACAGTATGGTGAGACATCCGTACCACCTCCCGCTAATCCCAATCTTAACGGTGCTTTTGAGCGTATTATCATATTATTTCCTTCCACCAAATATCCAGTCTACTGCATTAGTTAAATTGTGCGTACAGTAATTATAGAAAACTTCATCCGCTTCAGAACAGTCTTTGTTGATATAACAATTGGAACACCCCGCCATTTTTCCTGCCAGCATATCGCTTTTACTGTCTCCTATCATATATGATTCCGATAGATCAATATTATATTTCTCAGCCATTTTAAAAAGCATACCCGGCTTCGGTTTTCTGCACTCACATTGTATTTTATATTCCGGACGTTCTCCTTCAAAGCCTTTATCTGGATGATGAGGACAAAATATAATATCATCCAAATATGCACCTTCATCACCTAATAATCGTTCCATTCTGTTATGAATCAATTCCAGTTCTTCAAAGGTACAGTCCCCTCTTGCGATCACCGGCTGATTTGTTACAACGATAGCCAAGTATCCTGAATCATTAACCCTAGATATCGCCTGAGCAACACCCGGAATCAAAGTCATTTTCTCAGGTTTTGTTATAAAATAGATACCGCCCGGATGCTCATTTATTGTGCCGTCCCGGTCAAAAAATATAGCTTTCTGTTTTTTAAGCAGACTTTTCTTTTCTACAATGCCATTCATAAAAGCTTTACAAACCTGTGCATATCGATCCGGTGTTCCCATATCTTTTACATATTCAGGCGAGTCGTAGGCATATGCCTTCAGGTTTTTGTCGTTTATTCCCTGCTTTATGATATCCCTATCCAAGTCAAGTTTAACAGGCTTATCCACACTCCAAATGTCTTGTAAAATCCGTGGTTCTAAAATATGGATACCCGCATTCACTCTATTTTTATAATCACCTCTGGGATCTTCCTTGTTTAGCCATTCGATGATTTTCCCTTCGTGATCAGTAACGATCAATGCACTGTCATATGGATGATTGTTAGGATGGGTAAACAACGTGATATCCGCTTTTTTCTCTTTATGAAATTTATAAAAGCGACCAATGTTGATATCAAAGACGAGGTCGCCGTTGATCAGCAATATAGGCTCGTCTTTACTGTAACTTCCATATACATCCTTAATGTAGTAGAGGCCGCCTGCAGTGCCTAAGGGGACTTCTTCTTTGATATAAGAGATTTTCATCCCCAAAAGACTTCCATCTCCAAAATACTCTACAATCTTCTCTCCCAGATGACCTATAACCAGTATGACTTCCTTAATTCCCTGTTTTTTGAGGCATTCCAACTGCCGTTCAAGGATCGGTTTTCCGCATAAATCAATCATAGGTTTGGGAATATCGCTTGCAACACTGCTAATCCTGGTCCCTTTTCCCCCCGCCATAATCACAGTTATCATTCTTCAAAAAACTCCTCTTCTAGCATTGCGCAAAGAGCATGATAAACCGGCAGGTGCAACTCCTGGACCTTATAGGTCTCACTTTCCGGAACCCGGATCATAATATCAAATAAATCAGCCATTTTTCCTCCGGACGCACCCGTTAATCCAATTGTCTTTAATCCAAGCGCCTTGGCTGCTTTCCCTGCGAGGATAACGTTTTGGGAATTTCCGGATGTGCTTATGCCCAGAAAGATATCCCCGGCCTTTCCATACCCAAGCACTTGCTGGGCAAATATCGTCTCGCCGTTAAGATCATTCATCGTTGCGGTCATTAAGGATGTGTGCGCCGACAAATTTATCGCCGGCAAAGCCATCTGAAGACTTTCCACCTCCCTATGATCAATGCCGAACTGCAGCAGCGTTTCCTTGATTCCAGAACTCAGCGGCCTTTTCTTTAAAAACCCTTTCATTAGTTCTCCGACAATATGGTCTGCATCTGCGGCGCTCCCACCATTTCCACAAACCAGAAGCTTTCCTCCATGGCGATAAGCAGACATGAGCATTTCAAATGCATTTATAATACCGCCTTTTTCATTCTGCAGAGCCGGATATCTTGACAGAGTATTCTGTAATATGTCGCTTACCTTCTTTTCCATACTTTTCCTCCTTTCTTGCAATGAAAAGCCTGTATCACGAATGATACCTCCAGCAGAGTCTACATAACTGAATTGCTAATATACCTTTTGACAGCATCCTGCCACTCCGGCAGTCGTTTAAACCCGGCTACATCCAGACTCTTCTTACTCAGTCTTGAATTCTTAGGCCGTACTGCTCTGGTGCGGTATTCTTCTGTGGTGATATAGTTAACTTTTGTGCCTCGCCCGGCGGTTCTGAAAACCTCTTCTGCCAACTCTGCCCAACTGCACACACCTTCATTTGTGGCGTGATAGGTCCCATATTTGTCTGTGGCAACCATATCACAGAGAAGTGGCGCCAGGTCAGCGGTATAAGTGGAAGATCCGAACTGGTCGGATACAACGCTTACTTCGCTGCGGGTTTCCGATAATTTAAGCATGGTTTTGATGAAGTTATTTCCATTTACTCCGAAGACCCAAGATGTTCTTACAATAAAATAATTATCCAATACTTTTTTAACTGCTAGCTCTCCATCAAGTTTCGTCTGACCATATACGCTGAGCGGGCCTGTTGCATCATCTGTTTCGTAAAAAGCATCATCGTCTCCTGGAAAAACATAGTCTGTACTGATATAGACCATTTTCGCGTTAATTTCTTTGCAGGCTTTTGCTATGTTTTCTGTTCCATTGGCATTTACCGCTTTGCATAATTCCTGATTGTCTTCCGCCTTGTCCACTGCGGTATAAGCAGAACAATGGATCACCGCATCCGGCCGGTATTTTATAATAAAATCTCGTGAAGAATTTTCATCCGTAATATCAAAGTCCCCTATGTCAACGCCCAGGCATTCAATTTTTCTGCTGTTGAGCTCTTTGATTGCATCGTATCCGAGTTGTCCATCGACCCCCGTCACCAATATTTTCATCTATATCTTTCCTCTTATTATCTTATTTAAGGCATATTTAAATACAAAATCCGGCACTTTTAACATGAACAATTCAAATACCGATACATTATAATCATACTTCCTATATTTCCAGATGGTTTTGGCTTGCGTTACATCCCCGTTATAATATGCGACCCTTGCGTTCGCCCATTCTTTAATCCTGCTGAACCCCGGCACCTTTTCATTGATCTTTCTGTTCTCAAGCTGCAGGATGCGATCGAGAAACTCTTGAATTTTATAATTATAATAATCTTTTTTGTCTTTTACTCGGGTAAGCGTATTAGTCTGGTTTTCCTCATGGATTCGATAAAATACAAGCGGGTTTTTATATAATGCCAGTTCTCCATCAATACTTGCCATCAGAGCCAGATAATGATCGTGAACCATCTTTGTGATAAATGGAATCGAACTTTTCGCCACGTCCGATTTTATTAGCATTGTGCATCCGATTACAAAGTTCTGGATCAATAATTTTTCTGCAAGTCCTGATCCCTCATATAAAAGGTGTCTCTTTCTTAAAGCGGTGATACTATTCGCAGTTATTTCACCTCGTTCGTTAATAAGCTGAACATCGGAATATACCAGATTGATATTATCTTCTATAAAGCAACCTATTAGGATTTCTATTTTATCCTCTTGCCAGATATCATCCTGATCACAATAAGCAATATATTCTCCTTGGACAAGCGTGGTCAGTTTTTCGAATGTCTTTGTAGAACCCAGATTTTCCTCATTCTGCATGATATGATAAGGAATGCTCCGGATGCATACTTCCACGCAGTCCTGAAGCTCATCCAATCCAACCTTCGTGGAGCAGTCGTCCACGATCAAGAGCTCTAAAGGACGATAGGTCTGATCCTCCAGTGAATCCAACTGCTCCTTCAGCCAATCCATTCGGGGATTATAGGTCGCTAATACGATAGAAACCATTGGGTGATATGCTCCAGTCTTATCATCGGTTGATACTTGTGGCTTCTCCGATCCCTGCTTACCGGTTTCCGTACATTCTTTCATAATAATTTGCATACTCCCCGCTAATGATGTTTTCCCACCATTTTCTATTTTCCAGGTACCACTTAATAGTCTTTTTGATGCCGTCATCAAACATAGTGGTTGGTTCCCAGCCGAGTTCTCTGCGTATCTTGGTAGGATCTATAGCATAGCGCATATCATGACCTTTCCGGTCGGTAACGTATGTAATCAGACTCTCAGGTTTCCTGATCTCCTTGAGGATGGTTTTTACCACTTCAAGGTTGGTTCTTTCGTTGTGTCCACCAATATTGTAAACTTCCCCTACAGTGCCATTATGAATAATCATGTCGATAGCCCTGCAGTGATCTTCAAC
>CAYLLJ010000007.1:58187-60398 GCA_964384725.1 uncultured Oscillospiraceae bacterium
TCTCCTTTTCCGTAAACCGGTAAAGGCTTATCGTACAGCGCATTTGCAATCATCAACGGGATCAGCTTTTCAGGGAAATGGTATGGTCCATAGTTGTTGGAGCATCTGGAAATGGTTACAGGTAACCCATAAGTTCTATGATAAGCCTGCACTAAAAGATCTGCTGATGCTTTCGAAGCGGAATAAGGGCTGGAGGTATGGATTGGAGTCTCTTCCGTAAAGAAAAGATCAGGTCTATCAAGTGGTAAATCTCCATATACCTCGTCTGTGGATACCTGATGGTATCGTTTAATACCATATTTTCTGCAAGCATCCAGAAGGACCTGAGTGCCTATGATATTTGTCTGCAAAAATACCCCTGGATCTTCGATGGAACGATCCACATGGCTTTCTGCTGCAAAGTTTACTATGATATCTGGCTTTTCCTCTTCAACTATGGCATAGACTGCATCTCTGTCCGAAACATCTGCCTTGTAAAATTTAAAATTTGGATTATTAAGTATGGGTTCCAAGGTTTCCATGTTCCCAGCATAGGTTAAGGAATCCATACAAAGAACTTTATAATCTGGATACCTGTCCAACATACAATGTACAAAATTTCCGCCGATGAATCCTGCGCCGCCGGTAACAATTACTTTCATAGCTCTTTTCCTCTTTTCCTAATGAGTTATCCTCATTTAGCAGTAGAAATCTACAAGTAAAACTTGTGATTTTCTTGCATAAGTTCGCCATCAATTTATTTCATAAATTGGGCGAGCTAGTATTCGAAGTTTATTTCACTGTCTTTCAACAAGGGTGCTTTTTTGTCCTTATCAGAAAGTATCGGATTGCTAACAAACCATTTGATGTTGATATCCGGATCATTCCAGGCAATACTCCGATCATGCTCAAAGCTATAATATCGATCTGTTTTATATAAAAATTCAACATCTTCGGTCAAGGTGAGAAATGCATGCCCAAACCCTCTGGGGATAAGCAGCTGCCGCTTATTTTCCTCGCTCAATTCTACGCTCGCCCATTTTTTATAATCCGGCGAATCCTTTCGCAAGTCCACTGCCACATCCAAAACGGTACCTTTCGTGCACCGTACCAATTTCGCCTGGGCATATGGATGCATTTGAAAATGAATCCCTCGCAGTGTTCCCTTTTGTGCAGAAAACGAATGGTTGTCCTGAACAAAATCATAATAGAAACCTGCTTCTTCCATGGTTCGCTTTGACCAGCTTTCCGTAAACCAGCCTCTATGATCCCCGAAAACCTTTGGCTCCAGAATATAAATCCCTTTTAATTTCGTTTTTATCACATTCATAATATTTAAAATCCCTTTATGTAAAACCTTTTATTGGCCGAAACCGATTTAATACTGAATCTTACCTTCTGCAACACTGATTAAGTGTTTACCGTATGCCGATTTTCCATACCTCACAGCACATTCTGCCAATTTATCCTTAGAAATCCACTCGTTTCTATAAGCGATTTCCTCTAATGCGGCAATCTTGATTCCCTGCCTCGTTTCCATTACCTTTACAAATTCAGTGGCATCTGATAGCGCATCTACCGTACCGGTATCAAGCCATGCATATCCTCTTCCCAAAGTGACCACATTGATATTTCCCTGTTCCAAATAAATTTTATTCAGATCGGTTATTTCCAGTTCTCCCCGTTTTGATGGTTTTAAACTTTTTGCATACTCGCACACATTCTGATCATAAAAATAAAGTCCCGTTACCGCGTAATTCGATTTCGGATGCTCAGGCTTCTCCTCAAGAGATATCGCCTTACCTTCATTATCAAATTCTACGATACCAAACCTCTCCGGATCATCCACGTAATATCCGAATACAGTTGCACCTGATTCTCGTTCCGCGGCCTTCCTCAAATGCCGTGTAAGACCGTTTCCATAGAAGATATTATCACCCAGTACCATAGCGCATCGATCGCCAGCTATAAATTCCTCTCCAATTATGAATGCCTGGGCAAGGCCATCCGGTGACGGCTGTTCTTCATACGCCAGATTCAGGCCAATATCAGAACCGTCTCCTAATAGCTTCCTGAAGTTTGGTAAATCATGTGGCGTAGATATGACTAAAATATCTTTGATTCCTGCAAGCATCAACACTGATAAGGGATAATAAATCATAGGCTTGTCATACACAGGTAACAACTGCTTGGATGTTACCATCGTCAATGGATACAATCTTGTTCCGCTGC
>CAYLLJ010000008.1:0-42794 GCA_964384725.1 uncultured Oscillospiraceae bacterium
ATTTGGTTCATTAAGAATAAAAAAAATATGTCTTGACAAGGTGAACACTACATTCCGCTGCCTCCGGCTAATACAATTCCTTTTATTTTACTCATATTATAAACCTTCCCCCAATTGATTAACATTATACCAGAATTCCACTTAATTCTACACTAACTCCCCTTTTTTTACAATGCATAAATCTTCTTGAATGATTTTCAAGTATATACTATAATGATATAGCTGAAAAAAGTTAAAAATCCAACGTGTTTATACATACTTCAAGATTATCGGAGGGAAACCAATGTCAAAGGGGTCTAGGAATATAAAGTCTGCCAAGAATATGGTAAAAGATAGATCTGTCGAAAAAAAACAGACAATAAAAAGCAAGGAAATGGATAGCGAATATTTATTCAGCATGAGTCACGCTCCGGCATTAAGCGAAAGCTCTCATTGGTTCCAGATGCTGCCTGTATTATTCTTTACGGCAGGTGTTATTCTTATAGTAAGGATGGCCTCATACGAAAGGCCTATGTCACAATTCTTTTGGAGTGGCGGTAGCAACGACTTAACAGACTTTTTCAGTTACTATAAAATGTACGCGATCCTTATATGCGCAGTTTTTGCATTGGTTCTGCTGGCTTACAGGATTTTTATACAGTCCTTCTATATCAAGCGAAGCTATGCGTACATTCCTATGATTGTATATACCATATTCGTATTGCTATCTTATTTTTTCTCAGACTACAAACTGTTTGCCCTGTGGGGGTGGAATGACCGTTTTGAAGGCACGCTTACCTTACTCGGATATATGGTCATGTTGTTTTATGTAATCAATACAGTCAATTCAGAAAGAAACGTAAAATTGCTCATATACGTGCTTGCGGCGACCAGTACGCTCCTTGGTCTTTTAGGCTTAAGTCAAGCCCTTGACCATGACTTTTTCAGGACTGACATCGGGAAAAAATTGATAACACCCGACTGGTTCTGGAATCAACTAGAAAATCTGGATTTTACCTTCCAGGATAAGCAGATTTATCAAACTGTTTATAATATCAACTATGTGTCCTTCTACCTGACATTATTGATCCCATTGTTCGGGCTGCTCTTTATTCGAAGTATCAATAAAGGAAAAGAAGAAACATTATTAAAGAAGCTACTATGGGGAGGTTTATTTTTCCTATTAATTTATAACCTTATCGGTTCTGCATCATCAGGCGGAATCTTAGGAATGGCGGTAGCTGTTCTTATGGCATTATTGGTGCTTAACAGGCAAATCCTCTCCTGGCGGAAGCCCGTTTTAATTCTGATAGTATTGACTATTATCGTATCCGGCGTAACATATCAACGATGGGCTCCAGAATTAACTGATTCAATAAGTCTGACTACCGGAGGAACGATTAACCAACAGACTGGTACGGAACAGGCTGAACAAACAAAACCGGTAATAGATTACTTCAATACGGAAGGTTACGTAATCCATACGAGTATTAACGGAGAGGCGCTAAGTATAACAACTTTTCCTGATGACTCTGCATCCATCGTGTTACTGGATAAGGATCAAAACCAAATTAAAGCAGTCCCTGCGAATGAACCAAATACTTTTATTCTTGATGATCCCAGATTTAATATGTGCACAGTTTCACCCGCTAAGGATGAGGATAACAACCCCTATGTAGTCTTAACAATTGCTGACAGCAGTTGGCCTTTCATAATAACGGACGAGGGCGTTTTGTTTGCTAATCAATTAGGAAATCTTGTGGATTTAGATATTATTCCGTCAATTGGATTTAAAGACTATCCTGATTTTGGCTCAGGCCGTGGATTCATATGGTCAAGGAGCCTACCTCTGATTAAGGATACCATGCTGATTGGACATGGAGCCGACACCTTCTGCATCTATTTCCCTCATCATGATTATGCCGGTAAATACAATTGGCACAATAATATGAATCTTATCATTGATAAGCCTCATAATATGTATATCGGTATGGCTTTCGGAACTGGCCTCTTATCACTTATCGCTTTATTAGGAATGTGGATTATATACATCATTCAAAGTATTCGTATCTACTGGAATTCAAAATTTGAATCATTTCAGGAATTTGCTGGAGCAGGGATTTTCCTTGGGATTTGCGGATTTCTGGTTGCCGGTGTCGTGAATGATAGCTCTGTATCAGTCATGCCAATGTTTTATGGCTTATTGGGCACAGGAATTGCAATCAATCAAATGCTCAGGAAAACCCCTAATAAGGCTTAAACAATTCGTTGTATAAGATCGAAACGCCTCCCTTCAAATGAAGGGAGGCGTTCTGTTTCGATTTAATGTTTTCCAAGTTTTTTAATTCGTTCACAGACATATTTGATATCGTCTTCTGAGAGACTTGTTGAGCAAGGTATATTCAAAACATTTTTTTCGTAATATCCGGCTTTCTCAATTTTATAATTCTGATGTCCCTGGTAACATTGCTGAGTATGTACCAATTTCCAAATTGGTCGACACTGGATTCCACCTTCAATCATTTTATGCATCAGCTCATCTCGATCTATACCAAACTTTGACTTATCTACCAACAACGAATAAAACCAATAATTTGTACGTGCCCCCTCTTTAAAAGGAATTGCTGTGATTCCCTTTACGTCAGCTAATAGATTACGATACAGCTTATAGTTTCTTGTTTTGACTTGAATGAATTTTTCCAGTTCATCTATTTGGCTTACACCCAAGGCTGCCTGGATATTGAGCATCCTATAGTTATACCCCACTTCATCATGAACAAAATACAATGAATCATTCTTGGCGGTCATGCCTGCATATCTCATATGCTCAAGGTACTTCTTGTTTGCGGATACGATCATACCGCCGCCCCCTGTTGTAATGATTTTATTCGCATTAAACGAATAAACTCCTATATCACCGATTGTCCCCAAGTGCTTTCCCTTATATCTACCTTGTGTTACGTATGAGCCTAATGCTTCTGTTGCATCCTCGACTACCTTGATATCAAATTCGGCGGCAAGATCCATAAGATGTTCCATATCAGCCATATTGCCAAAGATATGGACTGGAACAATCGCCTTGATGGTCTTTCCGGTCTTTTTATTCAGCAGGCTTCCATCCCGCTCTCGTTTACATTCCTCACGAAAAAAGAATTCAAGTTTCTTCATATCCATGCAAAGGGAATCATCGCAATCCATAAAAACTGGATGCGCTCCGCAATAAATCACTGGGTTCACGGCTGCTATGAAAGTTAATGTAGGAACAATGACCTCATCTCCGGTATTTACTCCTACTTCTTTCAAGGCCAGATGAAGCCCTGCCGTACCGCATTGTGTCGAAACCGCCGAATCTACTCCCAAATAGTCGGCTGTCTTTTTCTCGAATTCCGCAATGTATCTTCCACCAGTCGATACCCATCCGGTCTGGATACATTCTCTTAAATTGTCAACGATATTTATATTCAAATTGGGTGTGCTTAGTGGGATTTCATTTCTCATTTTCAATATCTCCTTTAATTTTTGCAGGTACTCCCATTGCCTTGCAATGATCCGAAATATCCCGGATAACAACTGCACCGGCGCCCACCATCGTATAGTCACCAATGCTTATACCCTGAATCACCTTCGTACCGGTCCCCAGCATCGTGCATTTACCAACACGTACATTGCCTGCCGTTGTTGTCCCGGAAGCCAGATGAGAAAAATCATCGATAATATTGTCGTGTTCAATTATTACACCGGTATTAATGATTACATTTTTCCCGATTCTGCTATCTACATTAACAATTGCTCCAGGCATAATAACTGTGCCTTCTCCTATTTCCACACCAGTTCCGATAATCACACTTGGATGGATAGCCGTATACCATTTGATTCCTTCATATTGAGAATAGATCTTCTCTCTTGTGAAATTATTACCTACGCCGTTAATGAAACAGACCTCCTGATCTTTTTTCAGTTCTTGAATCAGTTCGGTATTTCCAAGCACAGGATAACCCATTAGCTCTTTTTTGCTTCTATCATCATCAAGGATTCCTTCAATTAAAAGTTCCTTATTGAGATATTCAGAACTTGAAAGGAGGATATCAATGATAACCTTACTGTTTCCACCAGCTCCGAGAATAATAATTTTATTCATGTTCTAATCCTCTTTACTCCCCATAAATTCATGCATTGTAGTCTCGCCATCGGCATGGATCCCGCTCCTCTTAAGTACCACTTTGAACGTCATATATAATATCTTAATATCTAACCAAAAGGATTTGTGATCAACATACCATATATCCATCTTGAATTTTTCTTCCCAGCTTAAAGCATTTCTTCCATTAACCTGCGCCCAGCCGGTCAGTCCCGGTCTCACTTCATGCCGCCGCATCTGCTCAGGTGTGTAGCGATCGAGATATTGCACAAGCAATGGCCTTGGCCCAACAAAACTCATGTGTCCGAATAAGATATTAAACAGCTCCGGGAGCTCATCAAGACTGCTGCTTCTTAAAAAGCTTCCAAACTTGGTCAATCTGTGTTCATCAGACAGGAGCTTCCCTTCAGAATCCTTTTCATTTGTCATGCTCCTGAATTTGTATAGCGTAAAGATTTCTCCATTTTTACCTGGTCTTGTCTGCCTGAAAACAACTGGACCTCCGATCTTGACCCGCACCATGATCCAAATGATCACAAGCAGCGGAGAAAGAGCGATGATCAGAATAAGTGCTCCAATAAAATCAAGAATTTTCTTTAGAAAATCTCCCATAATATATTCTCCAGAAACAAATCCTATTAAGTCAAATATGCTTCATGATCGTGCTATATGCATGATATGTCGTCAAATGTTCCTTTAGGTACTTCTTTCCATTTTTCCCCATTTTAATACGCTTATCTTCATTGTTGAGGTAAAACTCCAAATTCCTTTTGTAAGAATCAAGATCGCCTGTAATCGACCAGAGTCCTGCTTTTGCGTCATCCAAAATTTTTCCATAGTCGGTATTTGCATCAATAGATGCCAGTATTGGTATTTCCGCATTAAAATATCCCAGCGTTTTCGATGGTATATTTGGTATTGTAAACCTTCTGTCAAGGTTAATCAAGCCTACTTGACATTGTGAAACCAAGCCGTCATAATCCTCTCTGGACATGAAGTCTATCATTATGACATTAGTTAATTGATTCTCTTCGATGCTTTTTCTTATTCTATGTGCAAGGACACCCTTACCTATAATGAGGAAAACAAGTCCCTCCTGATTTTTGTATTCCTTTGCCAATTCTATTAAGAACTCAAGCTCCTGAGGCCAGCCGATATTCCCGCCGAAAATACAAACGAACTTATCCTTAAGGCTGTACTTGGCTTTATAATCGACATGGTTCGAATCAGATCCGGCTTCATTAACATTTGACCAATTTGGCAATAATTCCAGCTTTGACGCATCAACTTCCTGATTGTGACGCAGCACATAATCAATATTTCCCTGACTCATACACCCGATATGATCTGCTGTCAAGTACATGTATTTTTCTTTTTTTCTGAAATACTTATATATAAGCTCGTTTTTTATCAGACCAAGGTCTTTTGCATTCTGTGGGAATATATCCCTGAGAATAAGGTATGACTTTGCATGATCTCTTTTTTTAATATAATCCATTACTCCCGCAAATGTAATGGGGGGGGTTGGCATAATAACCATATCAAAAGTGATGTCAGACCATTTTTTTCTGATTTCTCTAAGAAATTTTCCTTTCAGAGAAAGGGTGGTTAAGCCCTTTTCGATTGCACCGACCGAGAAAAGGTTTCCTGTCTTTATATGTAAGACCTGTATCCCACTTATATTTACTAATTCTGTTTCCTTACCATGCCTTTTTTCTCTGATATCGGCAGCATACACCTGATGTCCCTGCTGCTGAAATTCCAGCATTAGATCTGTATAAAGGTTTGGATTTTCTAATGGATCGACCGGTAAAATCATTAAAAATAAAACGTTCATAAGAACTCCTATTTATCCCAGATTCGTTTGTTGATAATTTTCGTATAGCTCTGAATCAGCTTTACCACTTTCACTGATACATTATAATCCTTGTAATCCTCCGCTATGAAAACAGGCTCGCTGTTGTTTTTCATAGCTGCAGCCAGATCGATTGCCTGTTCGATATCCTCTGATGTGATTCCTCCTATCACTATTGTGCCTTTATCCAGAACTTCTGGTCTTTCCGTAGAGGTTCGGATCAGAACACCGGAAAATCCAAGCATAGCGCTTTCCTCTGAAAGTGTCCCGCTGTCTGATAGTACGCAAAATGCTTCCTTTTGAAGTTTATTATAGTCAAAAAATCCAAAAGGTTTTAGATTTCGAACCAGTGGATCAAATTTAAAATTTCTTGCCTCGATAAACTTCATACTTCTCGGATGTGTTGAGTACACGATAGGCATTTGATATCTCTCAGCCACAAAATTAATTGCATTCATCAGGGACAGGAAATGCTCCTCATGGTCTATATTTTCTTCTCTATGAGCAGACACCAGTATATACTTATCCTTTTTCAGATCCAGTTCCTCCAGTATTGTGCTCTGTTCTATTCTATCTTTACTGTTTTCCAGTACTTCCCTCATGGGTGAGCCGGTAACAAAAATATGCTCTTTACGAATCCCCTCGGAAAGCAGATATCTCCTTGAGTGCTCAGTATATGGAAGATTTATATCTGATATATGGTCTACTATTCTTCTGTTAATTTCTTCAGGAACATTAAAGTCAAAGCAGCGATTGCCTGCTTCCATATGAAATATCGGAGTCTTAAGCCGTTTTGCAGATATTGCTGATAAAGCTGAGTTGGTATCGCCTAGGATCAGTACCGCATCCGGTTTCTCCTTCAAAAGGACATCATAAGATTTTGCAATGATATTGCCCATAGTCTCGCCGAGGTCTTTCCCAACACTGTCCAAATAATAGTCAGGCTCTCTAAGTTCAAGATCATCAAAGAAAATCTTATTAAGCGTATAATCCCAGTTTTGACCGGTATGAACGAGTACATGATTAAAATATCTGTCACAAGCCTTAATACATGCTGAAAGTCTGATAATTTCAGGTCTGGTGCCTAAAATTGTCATTACTTTTAGTTTTTTCATTATAAATTAAACCTCCCGGAAAAATGTATCTGGTTTTAGTGGGTCAAATAATTCGTTTGCCCAAATTATAGTGATCATATCGACTTCACCTATATTGGTAATATTGTGTGTAAACCCTGGCGGGATATCCACCACTTCAAGCTTATCACCACTTACCTCATAAGTAATGACTTCTTCAGTACCGATTTTTCTAAATCGAATAGTGCCTTTCCCGCTGACTACCAAAAACTTTTCATTTTTTGTATGATGCCAATGGTTCCCCTTCGTAATATTTGGCTTTATAATATTGATAGAGATCTGCCCCCTATCTTTTGTTTTTATCATTTCAGTGAAAGAGCCCCTATGATCAATATTCATTTCCAGGGGATAACTAAACTGATCCTCTGGTATATAGCTCAAATATGTGCTGTATAGTTTTCGAGTAAAATCATCCCGCATATATGGAATCGATAAATCAATTCTGGAATCACGGAATTCTTGTATTTTTTTAGCAATTTTGCCAAGGCTGACCGAACTTACAGCATTCACATAATAAAAGCCATCTCTTGCACTCTTCTGTCCACCCTTCATGGCAGAAATCAAAGTGCTAACGACATCATCTATATATATTAAATTTATTTCTGCTTTTTTATCCGAAATAGTAATTGGTAAATCTCTGGCTGTATTATAACAAAATGTTGCAACTACTGAATTGTAATTTGGGCGGCACCATTTGCCATAGACATTTTGCAGCCGATAGATCATACATAGTCGATCTGACTCGGCGCAGCACTTTATCAACAATTCCTCTCCCATCTTTTTGCTTCTGCCATAAGGATTGTCAAGAATAGCCTGTATTGTTGAAGTCATCAATATTGGTGCGTTATTGCCGCTTTTTTTCAGTGCATCGATGATCTTTAAAGTAAATTCATAATTGCCTCTCAGGAAATCTTCTTCTTGATCAGGACGATTTACTCCGGCCAGATGAAATACAAATCCACAATCCTTTGCATATTCTTCAAGCACGTGCTGGTCGGAATTATGATGATATTCATAGATATCATCATATCCACGGTTATGCAGTTCGGCGATCAAGTTCTTTCCAATAAAACCATTTGAACCTGTTACGAGTATTTTCATTATCTGGACCCCCAAGCTGCAAGTTCGTTTCTTATATATTCTAATTGCAGTAATTTCTCTTTTATCTCTTTGACATTTAAAATGTTTGTATTGTTGGAATTGAATTCAGTAAGAATACTCCTTTCCTTATCCCCGTCGATAAAGTACTTATCATAATTCAAATCTCTTTTATCTGTAGGGATACGGTAAAAATCTCCCATGTCTATGGCTTGGGCGCACTCTTCATTTGTCAGCAAGGTTTCATACATTTTTTCACCATGACGAATCCCTATTATTTTTATATCATTTTCAACATTAAATAGTTCCTTTACTGCCTGAGCCAAATCACCAATAGTGGATGCTGGCGCCTTCTGAACCAGTAAGTCTCCGGTTTCGGCATTATTAAAAGCGAACAGGACTAAATCTACCGCCTCATCAAGACTCATAATAAACCTTGTCATATTTGCATCCGTTATCGTTAACGGCTGTCCTGCTTTTATCTGTTCAATAAATAGCGGTACTACAGAACCTCTTGAACACAATACATTCCCATATCTCGTCCCGCAGATAAGGGTATGCTCCGGCGATACAGTTCTTGATTTTGCGATAAATACCTTTTCCATCATTGCCTTTGATGTCCCCATTGCATTGACCGGATAAGCTGCTTTATCCGTTGATAAGCAGATTACCTTCTTGACCCTTGACTCTATTGCAACATTAAGCACATTATCGGTACCCAAAACATTAGTTTTTACTGCTTCGAGAGGGAAAAATTCACAGGATGGAACCTGCTTTAAGGCGGCGGCATGAAAAACATAGTCAACCTCGTGCATTGCATTCCTGATGCTTGAGGGATCCCTGATGTCACCAAGATAAAATTTTAGCTTATCGTTATTGTATTCCTTTCTCATATCATCCTGCTTCTTCTCATCACGGGATAATATTCTGATCTCGCTTATATCAGTTTTCAAAAAACGTTTCAGGGTTGCAGTCCCGAAGGAACCCGTTCCACCTGTGATCAGCAAAATTTTATTCTTGAACATTGTTTTGTTTTTCCTCCTCTATCTCATCAAGGATACCGCCAATAACTTCAGGAATATCCGTAAATTCTCGCAATCTGATCAATTCTTCAATTCCATCCAATGCGCAGAATGAATCCATAGGGTCTATCTGGACCAGTCTGCCTTTATAGTCGTTTATAATATAATCATAAACAATAGTAGAATGCTGTGTAATCATTATATCCAGATTCAGATATTTTTTGTCAGGTTCAATGATGACCCTTTTACCATCTTCAATATCTTTATATTCATCCCTCTTTTCCAATGGATGAAGCATCAGCAGTATAATGAAGTCTTTATCGATTTTTAGTAAGCCTTCTACAATATTCCTGAGGATTACAGGATAACATTGTGTTGCAATACCTATTATGATCTCAGTCTCATCTTTTCTTATATATTCACAAAATTTTATCACGCTTTGAAACTTCTTTACTTCATACACGCAGGTTTCATTGGCTATAATATTTGATTGGAACAATGGAATCTGAAGCTTATTGATCACCTGTACCTTATCACATTTCAATTTATGAGCAGGCTTCTCATTTCCAATAACACCATGTTGGACTATTTCAAATCTAATTCCCATACTATCAGCGATAAACGAAATCCAGGTAGTTTGGCGATCACTAATTCCGGTTGTCAATATCTTTTTTACCCCGCTTTCACGGATCATAGCATAGATGGTGTAAAACTCCAGCCAGTATGGCAAAATATCCGTTATATTTGCACTCTTTGGATAAAGCCTGATAGCTTCTGCTATGACTTTTAAACGCTGTCTAAATCTGAAGCCGCTGAAAACAGAATTCCTAACTTTAAAGTTGGTTGGGTTTTTAAAGGCCGATCCATGAAATATCTGATCTTCCGGATTTATCGTTCCCATCATTTTTTCATAATTTCTATTGCCATTAATAAAGGCTATTGTCTCTCTTTTAGACCTGTCTGTTTTACTGAGCAGAAGACAGCTTATAATAAAAATAATGATTTTGAGTTTTTGCCCAGTGCTCTGTTTCGCTCCCTGACTGATATCATTTTCCATGCCTTTACGATAAATATCTATCAAATTCATATTATTACTATTCCGTTTCATTTATAAACAGATTTGGGTAGCACTGACGGATAAACGGCAGCCATTTTTCTATGGTTCTTTCACTGCACTCATCCCGTGTCAGATTAGGATATTCTCTATCATCATAAAATATTTCACCTTCTCCTGCGGCTACACTAACAACATATGGCTCAAGAGTTTTAAAAAATATTTTTATATCTTTTCTGGTAATTTCTATTTTTTCTTCTCCAAAAATAGAGTTGATCGCTGTCTTGCAATCCTCTTTGCTTCTAATGCGATATGCTCCTTTTGCACGATTGTAAAAAATATTACCAAAAGTTAAAACGGGTTTCCCTTTGCACAAAGATTCCAGCCCCGCTGATCCGGTTGCCGTTGCTACACAAATGCAATTATCCATTAGATCCAGAGAGCTGAAATCATGCCGGATCAATCTAACATTCTTGTGGCTTGTGATCGAATCATAAAACAACTTGGATCGGACCTCTGATATACATTCAAATCGCTCGCTGACCTGCCAGTATGCAGGATGTTCCTTGACGTATAGAAATGTACCCTCAGGCAACAGCGATGATAAAAGATCGATCATGATCAGCTGATTGTTATAAGGGCCTGCCTGTGGCAAGGTTGATGCTTCTGGCTGCCAATGAAGCGGAAAAAACATGAACGGAACATTGAGATCAGGTGATTGCTCCTTTTTTTCTACATAGTGCAGAATTTTATCAGATTTATATTTTATTCTTAACAAGTACAACAGCTTGTTCATTAGTATATTATATCTATTCTGAGATATATACAGCTTGGCTCTGTCGGTGTATTTTTTTATGACATTCAAGATCTCCTTGTTTTCTTTAGTAATAATGACTCGCCTCACATCTTTATTTTTCTTTGAATATTCTTGCAGATAGTGGTTTAAATATGGTCCGACATCAATGGAGTCCTCGTCCGTTTCACGATAAATTTCCTGATTTCTCAAATAGACTGTATCAAAATCACAGCCCAGCCCTTCAATATCAGTAGCCAAATATTTGTTCTGGTAACCACCTTCCAAGAGAGGCATTAGTATTTGCATCACAATAGGTATATTGTAGACCTTGCACAACGCATAAATCATAAAATTAACAGGAATATGAGGCATATTGAAAAGAATCAGCAGGTGGATCTTCCGCGTAAGGATAAAGTCGTTAAAATAACGAAGGTAGGCGTAGTATATTTCCTTAATTTCCTTATAGGTTTCCTTTGTTGTTATACTTCTTCTCCAGCGATATATGATATCCATTGCGGTCGTTTCATATTTCCTCATTCTTTCGATAATCTCTGCATCCAGAGGAAGCATTTTCTCTGTTGGTTTCATGTATGTCTCATATCCTGCATAGAGATTAATCTCTTCATGATCAATACCTTCTTCGTACGGTTTAATCTGTTCTCCAAAATTTAGGACAGCGCAGTATTTGACATTAAGCTCCGCCATGAGCTGCTTAAACGCGTCATTATTGACCTCATATCCCCAACTTAATATTACATTCATCTTTTCTCTCCATTATTATCCATTATCTGCCATTTATCCCTGTATAAGTCCTTCATTTCGTTTTCCGTTTTACACTTGAAGATCAGATTCGGCGATGAACCAAAAACAACACAATTATTCGGTACATCCTGATTCTTGATCATGGCGCCGGCGCCAACAACTACGTTATTTCCGATATGGCAATCCCCAAGAATAGAGGAATTGGCACAAAGTGTCACAAATTCTCCCAGGATAGGATATACAGATCCCTGATGTCTTTGTATCCCACCTACGGTACATCCCTGATAGAAATAAAAGTGATCTGAATAGGATGCTCTCCCCATCACTGTTCCTAAAGGATGTTCCACTCCAAACACATCGGGAAGTTCATATTCATAATACCACTCAACGTTGTTCATCATTTTATTCAAATAATATAATACCGTACTCAGCTCATTATCGCCCCTGATCTTCCACACCGAATTTGCCAAGAAGTAAAGAAAAATTGAATACTGGCCGGAATGATACGGAGAAAAGTAAGTTTCGCCGTCTCTGTGATAATATTTATCAGATGAATATGAAAAGCATTTTTCAAGACGTTCTAAAGCGTGTTCTAAGAAGGGATCCACCTTTTTAGAACACATGAACATATTCATCAATTGTTGATTGACCAACGCAGCCAGATCGTTTTTATCTTTTGAAATAATCAACAAGATTTCCTCCGCTGTTACATTATTTTGTTTTTTAGCACCCACTCATCAAATTCATTTTTTTCAAAAATATCTCTGTTATAGTGCTTGTCAACAATCTTCCAAAATTCTGTTTCTGAATAGCCCGTAAAATTACAGAAATCGCGTACTGATTTAGAATCAAGAGCATGATCTTTTTTCTTTACGATATCAACGGCCTCTTCTCTTGTCATCATTCCATAGCGAATGAATCGACTGGTATAATCTGTTGCGGAAGAATGCCCGAATTTTGGGTATTTCATCCAGGCATGAACCAGATATGCCATTGAGTCTATTTGATCAAAATTCTCCGCCATCATCTTACGATCCCACTCATGTTCCAGGTCATGAAAGCCCCTGCTCTTGGCGAAGATATAATTCTTATAGCTGTTCCATTTGATGAAGTAGCTCAGATAAATCGGTTCCAGTTTACTGATTTCCTCTTTTGTCGGAGCTATCGTCAGAAACAATTCTTCTTCTGTCGCGCCTGCTCTTATCAGTTCTTTCATGTCAATATCTGAAGCGACACCATTGCTAAGAATCTCTTTTGCGGAATAGGTTTCCACCGCATCTGCTCCGCCATATTCATAAACTACATTTTCGCCGTAAACTAGTAATGGCGTGTTGAATTTCAAGGCCATTTGCAACGGGTAGGTGTAGATAAGACGGTCTAGCAGCCATGTCGGTTTGCCATACTTTTCAAATGTGTATCTCATGATTTTTTTCTGAAGCCTGATGTCAGGCTTAATTGATATTAAACTACAACCAAACTCCTCGGAAATATTTTTCAAATTATGCTTCCCTGCTTCTGTCATTGTGAAGTTGTCTTCGACAGTAAACAGAATTGGGTTCATCTTCATTACTTCCTTCATAAAATAGACCTGCATATGACTATCTTTCCCACCGCTCACGGCAATTGCGCAGTCATAGCCTTTGCCATTCATGCCACGATATTTATCACAGAGCTTTTCCAGCTCTTTAAATCGTTCATCATAATTGACGTTTGTCTTTTTTTCATAAGTATTACAGGCACTACAGATTCCATTTTCATCAAATTTAATTCCAGGTCTGGTATCAGGCATCACACACTTTTTACAGTACCTCATATTTTTTCCTTCTTTCTTTATTAATTTATTTTATACTCTCAATGTTGTTATATTTTCTCGGATCATAGCTAGATCTTCATGATTCTGATAGAAGTACTCTGCTAAAATCTGCATCAGTTCAAAATCCTCTTCACTGTCGATATCAAGGACTGCAGTATCCAACATTTTTATAACCCCTACTTCCCCGTCAAAAATGCCGGGATTCTCTTCCTTCTTCAAAAAATCCGGTTTGTACGCATATATAGAAGCATTCATATCATATACGTTCGGCGCCTTCTGTCGTGTAGTCAGATTTGATGAGATTACTCTTGAATACTTTCCTTGTTCCTCTTTCACCATGTTGAAAAACGGATTTCTTCTGGAACCGGTCACAGAAAACACAATATCATAGCGCTGCTCCATGCAAAGGGTATTGATCGCATTCTCTATATCAGCCAAAGTCCTTAGCGGGGAAGTCAAATCTAAATCAACCACAACATCGTAAGAAACCCTATTTTCCGCCTCGCATTCCTTCAGCGTATCTCTGATCACATCAATTTTTGCTGCGGTATCCGTTGCAAGATGTTCTTTTCTTGGAATATATGAAAACACTTTTACTGTCTTTTTCATTATATCAACCAGTTCAGCGCTGTCCGTATTAATGCAGATAGTAATATTGTCGTATTTGTTATAATTTTTTTTCTGAAACAGATCGATTGCGGACAGAGTATAGTAAGGCAAAGGATAATTTAAGAAGTTTTTAATGTTCTTGTTTTTCAATCCTTTTGAGCCTGCTCGTGCACATATCGTAAACAGCAAATTCATCTTATTACCTCCCCGAACGCTATTTTCATGGATTCCATCGCATGCTCCGGTGTGTTCACATTGATTCCGCCGTACTGAATAAGATTGATGAAGTAGGCCATTTCTATTTCATACATGTCCTGTTTCTCAAAAGAAACTAACCGGTTCTCTTTCATAAACAGCACTGTTTGGTTTATTAGGTTGCATTTTATCGTTTCCGATTCGGTATATAGCGTTAATGTCCTTTCTGCTTGTCTCCCAAAATAGTCAAGATGGATCTCCGTTACCATACTATCATATTCTGCAATATATACGGCCAGATCATTACTATCGATTTCAAGTCCTGAAAACTTACCACTGATATGATAAACCCTCTTCGGATCACCAAATAAATACCGTATGTAGTCCCACTCATGGATAAGATCCAGTTCGACGCCTCCGCCCTGATCCTTGTTAGCACTGTATATATTCCTATAGTCAATGCCTGCTCTCCAATCCGGAAGGTATGATGAGCAAACCGCTCTTGCAGAAAAAACCGATTTTGCATCGATCTCACTTTTTAAGTATTCTAACACAGGGCAAAATTTCAGTGGCGCAGCTACATAGTATATCCCTTCTTTTCGGAATCCGATTGTCGTCATGTCAAGATTGTGATCATCGAACAACGGCTTTTCTATGAACATATGACTGGTTATTCCGACAAAGGCCTTAATTGTGCTATAATGCTTATTTGTAGGATTGCAGATAAAAACGATGTCATAATCATTATCTGCTTCTTCAATCCTGTAAAACTCTTTCTGGATACAAGACGCAAATTCCTCCTCCAACTTATGATCAGTTTCACGAAATGCGTGAATCTCAACATTCAAGTTACATCGCGTTGCAACTTTGTAGAGATTGCGAAAGTGTCTCTTCCCTATGGAGCCCATGCCTACAAAACATACTTTCATATTGTTGATCCTTCTATAGTATCAATTAGTCTAAGAACCTCAAGTTCTTCACTCATTGTATATCTCATATCCGCCCTAACGTCTCTATTAAGGCATCCCATAAAAGCAATAATCTCTTCTAAATAGGCGTTTTCTATGATATTATCGGCATATAGTCTGTTTTGATCTACTTCAATATATAAATCTATCCTATTCATTTTCTTTGTTTCCGAATCATATTCCATCAGTCCATCAGGACGCCCATCCCAGGATATATACATGTTCTCTGAATATATCTCTAGATTTCTTACCGCTTTTGGGCTTACAACATCAACATTCATGGTTCCTTTGTTTCCAGATTCATGTTCAATTAAGAGCTGATATGAGTCAGGATAATCAAGATCAAGTGTAGACAATGTATCATTTGTTATAGTCATATTTTTGATCTTTCCAAAATTTCTTATCATCCAAGGCAGCTCGATAGCAAAGATTTCTCTGCATCTATTTGTTTTTTTATCAAAAACAAAGAAGTCCTTATGACTTTCCCATGGATGCCATTCCGGCAAATACTGCCCCACATGATAGCGGTAATGGCATCTTTCAGGCTTATTTCCTGAATTTATCCTATTGTTGATATAATCCAATTCCCTGCGATATAGAGGAGTCGATGATAAAAAAAGAATTCTCTTATTCTTATCAGCCAATCGAATCAATTCCTCATGGTTTTCATTAATAAGGTTAATTTCAGTAAAGACATGGAGCTGTTCCTCGAGGCACCTTTTTATGACTTGAGGATGTCCGGCTGGCGATATGCAGATGAAAGCGGCATCAGGTTTTTCTTGTTGGATCGCTGATTCAAAATCACTGAATGTAGGGATATTAAAAAGCTCGGCGGCGGCAGCCCGTCGATCTTCCTTGGTATCAATACCAAGCAGTGAAATATCTTTGTAATGTTGCAGCATTAGTCTAATTCTGCGTTTCCCCATGGACCCTAGCCCAATTACAATTATCTTCATACTAATCAACCTTAATGTCATAAAAATGTTTTTTTAATTTAATATTATTGCTGAGTATTTGCTCTTTAATAATGTTAACAATACTCTCATGCGTCTTATATCCCTCATAAGGGTTGGCTCCGTGTAATCGCTGACTCATTCTGTTGCTGAGTGCTAATTGTAGTGCTTTTACAATTTCGTCCTTTTCTGGATTGCAGTTTATTATGCTTTGCGCCTGAATCCGTCCTTTCTGTCTGTCTCCTATATTAATTGTCGGTATTTGAAAAGAAGGTGCTTCAATAATTCCGCTGGATGAGTTGCCTATGACTGCACCGCAATACCTCATGGCACTTAGATATCTGATTTGTCCCATTGAGGCAAAGGCAATTGATTTTTGGGGATTCCGATTCACATAATCATCTATCATGATATTAATGATTTTTCCATCCGT
This sequence comes from uncultured Oscillospiraceae bacterium, assembly GCA_964384725.1. Classification (GTDB taxonomy): domain Bacteria; phylum Bacillota; class Clostridia; order Peptostreptococcales; family Anaerovoracaceae; genus Anoxybacterium. The sequence goes on from CAYLLJ010000008.1 coordinate 16,809, forward strand.
ATCTGCATTTGCTTTTGTAAAAATAACTTTTATTCCAGACATTGCATCTATAGCGGATAGCAATTCTCTAAATTGCGATTCAGAAGTACGATTCTCTAAGGTAACAGGATGGAATGTTGCCAGTAAAGTGTTCCTGTTTAATTGAAATCCGATCTGGTCTTCCAGTTCTGATTTAGGGATTATCTTCATGTTTTTAATAATCTCAACTCCGAGAGCTCCTACATTAAAAACTTTGTCAGGTTGTTCCCCTAACTGAATGATTCGTTTTTGGTATTCCTCGGTGCTTGGAAAATGGAGGCTGCTCATCTTTGTTATGCAGTGCCGGAATACATCATCATATGCACCTTCGGTCAATTCACCGCCATGGATATGGGCAATCGGAATTTTTGCTATCGTTGCTGCGGCAGCTGCCATAAAGACTTCATATCTGTCTCCCAATAATACAACAATATCTGGTTTTATGATCTGAAATTGTTCTGAAAAACCCTTCATAGCCCTAGACATTGATTCTGATATGCCCAATGCTGAATCATCATTCAATTTAATATCGATTTTACCATCGATATTAAATCCATCCTGTTCAATTTCAGTATAAGTATAGCCCAAGTCTTCTGCAAGGTGAGATCCTGTAACCAGTAACTGCAGTTTTAATTCCGGATCCTCATCGATCCGCTTCATCACCGGGCTGAGCAACCCATATTCAGCTCTTGTTCCTGTTATAATACAGATATTCCTCATAGTAGTCATACCCTTATCAATTCATCCTTTTCAAAATCCCATTTAGCCTTTTGTCCTAAGATATCAAACCATTTTGCGGGGCTTATACCATTACCCGGCCTTTTAACTGTTATATTCTCCTCTGTGAATACTTCTCCCGCATTAATCTTATGTCTTGCTACGATACTCTTTCTAACGATATCCTTATTTTTAAGCTCAGACTCTGTCGGCTTTTTTAGCTCATTACCCAGAGCAGCCTCTATATTCCGGATTGCCGTTACCATTTCTCTTAATTCTTCGGGATCAAGACTTGCTTTATGATCAGGACCCTCTAGATTCTTATCCAATGTGAAGTGTTTTTCGATAACACATGCACCAAGGGCTGCGGCTGCAATCGGGACTTCAATACCAAGAGTATGATCAGAATACCCAACAGGCAGCCTGAATGTATTAGACAATGTGAGCATCGCCTTAAGGTTGACGTCTTCCATCGGTGTTGGATACTCTGTATTGCAGTGAAGCAGTATTATATCTTGCGCCCCGTTATCTATCAGTAATTTTAAAGCAAAATCTATCTCATGGAGTTCGCAGATTCCTGTAGACATAATAATCGTTTTTTTTGTTTGCGCAATTTTGATTAGATATGGGACATTTGTTACCTCACCGGAGGGAACCTTCCATATCGGTACATTTATATGGTTTAGGAAATCGATACTATCATTATCAAATGGGGTAGAGAGGAACATGATACCAGTCTTGTCACAATGCTCCTTCAGTCTAATAAACTCATCATAAGTCAATGCCAGCTTTCGAAGCATATCCAATTGCGATTCCCTGCTTCCTGTAGTTTCATTCTGATAGTCCGCTTTTTTCGCATTTCTGGAAACCATTTCTTCAGGCTTGAATGTCTGAAATTTTACTGCATCTACACCTGATTCTCTTGCGGCATCTATTAGCTCTATGGCATTTTGGAAGCTTCCATTATGATTAACTCCGGCTTCCGCTATGATAAAAATCTTCTTAATATCCATACCAATAATAGTGAATCATAGTCTATGCTATTCTTGCATAAACCTATTCTTCATCTTCTCCATTTCATCAAATTGACCCATATCCATCCATGCTTCATCGCCTATGGGATAGGTTCCAACCTTCTTTCCGTCCCTAATACAGTTTTCAATCAATTCGGTAATATGCATGAATTCTGCGTCCTTAAGATATTTTAGGGCGTCAGGTTCTAAAATATATACACCCGTATTGATCAGATAATCTCTTCCGGGTTTCTCAATCAATGAACAGACAGTACCGTCAGTATTAATATTTATGGTTCCGTATGGAAGGATATAGTGCTTTAAGGAGGTAATTATCGTAATCATATTATTATTATGTTGATGATAGCGGTAAATCTCGCTATAATCAACATCTAGAAGAATATCACAGTTGCTTACGATAAATGTTTTCGTTAGCTTATCCTTTAGTAGGCTTAAACTACCGCCTGTCCCCAGTGGTTTCTCCTCTTCAATATAAGTAATGCGGTAATCCCTTTCCAATTCATCAAAGTAAGCTTTAATCATATTTTTTTTATAGTTGATTGTCAGGGTAAATTCTTTACATCCATACTTCTTGAAACTTTCAATTATCAACTCAATGATAGCTTTATCTCCTATCGGCATCAATGGTTTTGGAACGATGCTTGTGTATGGGAGGAGTCTTTCGCCTCTTCCACCTGCCATAATAACAACTTTCAAATCGATAGGTTTTATTATCGCACCATGGTCTTCCTCGACCCAGAAAAAGATCGTCTTTATTTCATTAAAATCATTCACGACTGGAATTGCAGATATACCAAGCTTCTTCATCTGATCAAAAGCTTGTCGTTTATCAGGTGAAGATAGTGTTATAGGATCCCTGTTCATAATTGTACTTACAGGCTCGTCCAAGTTTCCGCTTTTCAAAATCCATCTCCGGATATCACCGTCACTGACCGCGCCTAAGAGTTTCTTATCCCTTTCAATGAATAAAACTCTCTTAGCAGAGGTGTCAAGAAGCTGCAATGCTTGCCTGATACTTGCCGTTTCTTCAATGATTATATTTTTATAATCCATACAGCATCAACCATCCCTTTAAATATTATATCGATCTGCTTTATAAGCATTCATATTGTTCCTGATCCAATCTATCGTTTCAGATAATCCATCCTTCAGTGAATATTTTGGTTCCCAGTCAGTTAGGCTTTTTATTTTCAGGTTTGATCCAAGTAAACGGTTTACTTCACTTTTTTCGGGTCTTAAGCGTTGTTCATCGCATACTATCTTTACATTAGAATTAATCTGCCGAATCAACTCCTGGGCGAGCTCGCCGATAGATATTTCTGTCTGTGTTGCTATATTTATTTCTTCGCCAATCGTTTTATCAGCATTTGCTATCGCTGTAAAGCCTCGCACAGTGTCCTTGACATAGTTGAAATCTCTTGTTGGGGTAATGCTACCTAATTTAATTTCTTCTTCTCCGGACAAAAGCTGTGTAATAATTGTTGGAATAACTGCTCTGGCAGATTGCCTAGGGCCATAGGTGTTAAACGGCCTTACGATAGTAATGGGCATATTGAAGCTGCGGTAAAAACTCTCAGCCAGACGGTCCCCCCCGATCTTTGTTGCAGAATACGGGGATTGTCCCTGAAACGGATGTTTTTCATCAATAGGCACATATTGTGCGGTACCATACACTTCTGAAGTCGAGGTGATCAATATCCTTTCGGTTTGGTATTCACGCGCTGCTTGCAATATGTTCAATGTTCCTTTTATATTGGTATCTATATATGAGTCAGGAGAATGATAACTGAAAGGGATCGCAATTAATGCAGCTAAATGATATATAGTATCAATTCCTTTTACAGCTTCCCTGACTCCGTTAGGATCTCTGATATCCCCCTGAAAAATATCTAATTCCTGTTTTTTTTCCTTTGGCAATGTATCAAGCCATCCCCAGGTTCCAAATGAATTATAGAAAACGAATGCTTTTACTCTATGTCCTTCCATAATAAGTTGCTCGACAAGGTGGCTGCCTATAAAACCATCAGCACCTGTAACAATTGCATGCTTATCCGCCATAAATATTCTCCTTCTAATGAGGTAATAACATCCCCCACTTATACACTCCTTCTAATAATCTGCTTTAGCAGCTTTAATTCTTCTACTTTAAAGATCACAAGCAAGACAAGATATACCAATCCTGCAAAAACAATTACCAATCCAAATAAGATTACCCTATTTACATCTATCCAGCCGGATAGTGATAAATATACTATCCATGAAGCACCCACACTTGCTACTCCTGAAATAATAATAAAAAACAGCTTTTTCGAGGAACGAATCAATCGAATCTCCGGATAGAATCTTTTAAAACTTATCAACAATAATGTCATTGTAACGATTGCTGAAATACTTGTCGCTAAAGCGAGCCCATTGTGCGCCATTGGCCTTATCAGTATTAAGTTGAGAGTTATATTGATTATAGCACCAATAGCGGCAAAAATCATCGGGGTTCTCATGTTGTGCTTTGAATAGTAAGCCTGTGTCAACAGGCTTACGACAGAAGTAAAAAATAGACCAATCGCATAATATAGTAATGCACTTGATGTCATTGACGTTGCAGTGGCATCGAAAGCTCCCCTTTCATAGACAATCTGTACAATTAACTCATTATAAATAATTGCTCCCATAGCGCACGGTATTGCTATGATCGAAATAAGATTTATGCCGGTGCTTAGGATCTCGCCAAACCGTTCATTATCATTCAGTGAGCTTGCCTGAGCAAGCTTCGGATAGGAGATCGTGATCAATATCGATACTGTAAGACCGGATATCATAGTAATCAGCGTCCCTGCATAGTTCAGTGCCGAAACACTTCCCTCCATCAATCCTGATGCCAGGGTTTTATCAACAAACATATTTATCTGGTTGATGCTGCTGCCAATAAAAACAGGTAGGGCAAGTAAAATTATATTTCTTACTGTTTCATTTAAATTCAGGATACGCTGATATTCGTATTGTGTTTTGCGTGCGAGATAAAACATAAGCAGCATTCTAGCAGCATAACCCAGTAACCAGCCAAATGCTAAAATATAGTGCGTAGTATAGGCACTGATAATAATTATCGCAATGATGCAGCCATTTTGCACATAACCGGCTAATACCTGCGGTAAAAAAACACCCTTATATTGCAGATAAGATTCCATCAAGCTCATTGTTGAGGAAAAAATTACGTATGAAAAAGTTATTTTTACATAAAAGCTCGTCAGTTCAGCAGTTTCACCTTGAAAGCCGCCAGCAAAAATACTTACTATCTGTTCTGAGAAAATAATGCCTATCAAGCCTGCAGCAATTGATATTAAAAGGGCTAAATTCATTACCTCGCTCGTGAATTTATTTGCTTCCTCCTGACCTTCCGACTCGATTTTCTTAGAGAATGTCGGTATATAAGCTGTTGAAATCGAGGCGAAAACTCCCCCGAATATAATCCCTGGAATTACTGTTGCCATTACATATGCATCAATAATATATCCGGCGCCATAATAGTTTGCTAAAAGCAATTCCCTGATAAATCCAATACATTTTGACACAAATGTTAATATCACCATTAGAAATGCCGTCCTGGCAACTGTTCTCATTATTGTTCTCCCGTAATAATGTATCCTTCGAAATTTTTTCTTGTTATGTTAGTAGGTTAATATATTAATATATTCGTATTCCTTTAAAAACTCCTCGGCTCCTTTATCCCAGCATAAAATACTATACAGGTCTCCTTTTGTGGCATTTAGCTTGAGTTCAAGTATTATTTCACCATCAAGTTCAGCAAATGGGATGACAGAAAAGTCAACCTGCTCTTCACGCAAAACAGTCTGTGTCAATTCCATCATTTCATCATGAATACCTAATAGGTATATTTTTGCTGCTTTTGCTTTTTGTTCTCTTACTATTTGACGAACTTTAGAGGTAATGGCTATGACTGCGCCATAAGATATTTTTATATATTCCAAAGTCAATGCGGCTTTTTCAGTTATTCCCTTGGGGGTTAAGTTATATTTTATAGATTTAGCCGTTTGTCCCTCAATTTTTATCAAGCCTTTCTTCACACATTTTTTGATTAAAAAATTAACCTGTCCCAACGATATTCCAGTTTGTTCCGAAATTTTTCTTTGAGATATGTGCGGATTTTCTGCAACTAATTTTAATATGTCCAATTCATCATTCATACCAGTTCTCCCATAGAACATATCTTGCTCTTGATTGTGTTCAAAATCATCGTTCATTTTCTGAACAACACTATCTTACGTTATTGGTTTTATATTGTCAATGAATATCCATGTGAATATGAATAAAAACGCAAGTTTTTTTATTAAATTAGCCTGTATATGATATAATAGTCATTATTATTTAATTTGAAAGGGTTTTTCAATATGGCAAAAAAGTATTCATCCACTAATAAGCTTGTGGCAGCAGGCAGTAAACCGGCTAAATCGGTAGAAGATGCAGAACCTTCTTTGCCTACTGGCTGGCATGGAATTATTATAGCTATCGTATTTATTTTTATTCTTACTCTGGCGGGGAGCATGGAAAATATTGTTGAAAAATGGACAGGCCTTGCTTCTGCTGTCATATTGCTTCTGATATTAGTAATATCAAAAAAATCTACTGTATTTAAAGAATATATCACTCCATTATTCTATGCTTTCATTGCTTATATCATATGGGGAGGCATATCAACTTTTTATGCGGCTTCCAGTAAGTTTGCCATCTTTGAATTTTCAAAGCTTCTTGTAGCATTATGTGTTTATGTAGCAGTCTTATTCTTTACAAGTCCCGATCAGTCCGGCTTTAAAAGGATATCCCTTGTTCTGGCATCAACGGGCTGTTTTTACGGCTTCATATCTGTGGATGCGGCTTCATTTGGTCTTCTTGCAAAAGTCTTTAAAACATTTTTCGGCATATTCACTGATAATTTTATATATAACGGCGCCTTTGAGCAAGGTATACGAATAACAGGCATTTTTGGAAATCCTAATACTTATGCCGGTTTTATGGCATTGGCGCTTATTCTTTCCTTATACTTGAGAATCTATGCTTCCGGTAAAAAGGATACTATTATTTCATCAGGACTGTTGGCTATAAATGCCCTTTCCTATTTGCTCGCTTTCAGTATGGGTTCCTTATTCGTGTTCTTCATAGCTTGTCTGGTTATGATCGTTATTACCGAAAAGGGCAATAGGATATCTTTGTTCCTTCTGATGATGAACACGGCAATTCTTACGTTTATATTCGCTTTTGTATCTATGATCGGGCTTGGTAAAACCGGAGTCATTGGGCTGACTCCGCTGCTTGCTCTGGTCCTTAATGCTTTTTCTCTATATCATTTGGATAGCCGCCTTCGTCCTGCTCTGAGCAAAAAAATGAATGAGAACCTAAAGCTTTTATATGGTGCTGCTATTGTCATTGTTGTGGTTATTACCGGCTATACGGCTGCATCACTGACGATTTCAAGTGAAATATCATTGAACGAGAACGAGAATGTCAGCAGGGCCATTTATGTGCCCGGCGGTGATTATTCTCTGACCGTGGAAAGCTCTGCACCGGTCAGCTTAAATATTGAAAGTCAAAATGAATATGATCTGATGAGGCATACCACAAGCACTCTCTACACCGGAATCAGTGAACAGCCGATAGTCTTTACTGTTCCTGAAGATTCGCAGATAGTTCAAATCCAATTTATTGCAGCAGATCAAGCCACAGAAATTTTCAGTGCAGAGTATACCGGTACTGAGAACGGCAAAGTACATTTAGATTATCCACTATTGCCTAATATTATAGCAAACCGTATTCAGAACCTCTTTGCCAACGAAAATGCGGTGCAGCGTACGATATTCTTTGAAGACGGTATTGAACTGTTCTCCAAATCTCCTATTGTCGGCAGAGGCCTCGGCGGATTTGAAAATGGGGTTTATTCGGTTCAGGATTTTCACTACGAAACAAAGTACGCTCATAATCACTATATTCAGGTTCTCAGTGATCTGGGAATCATTGGTTTCATCCTTTTTATATCAATTCTTATTTCCTCTGTAGCTGCAATCATCAAAGCAAAAAGAAAATCACGTTCACTCTTCGCAGTCCCTGCATTAGCGGCATGTATTGTTCAAATATTTGGACAGGCTTTAACGGATGCCGTATGGTCTACGGGAGTATTTCTTGGCTTTTCTGCAGCAATACTGGCATTGATCACTATATTCTGCTCTGAGCCTCTAAAATTAAAGGAAACGTTTAATAAAGAGCTCTTACGGATTACGGAAAAGTCAGCTATTGCTTTATTTACCGGTATCTTTATTCTGCTATTATCCGGCAATCTGTATGCTCAAACTCATGCTAAAGCAGGGGTGGAGGATTTTGACGATATTGAGCGACTTATTATGCTTGATCGTTTCGAGTACAATGATTATAAGCTTTCTTATATAGTAAATGCTCCGATTTCTGATTCCGAAGAGGTATTGAATCAGGCGCTCATCTATTCAGACCAGCTTTCAAAGGTAGAATCCAACAGCCTTGCTCCTTACATCGTCGATTATAAATTTATAATCTACCATGATGCCGATGCAATAGATGCCACCAAGCTGGGGGTTCAAAATAATAAATCAAATCCAAACATGTGGATCAGAATGTTTAGTCTGTTAGAAGAGCACATTGATCCTGTAGGACCTAATGTCAACGATGCTGCCGACAGGCTCAAAGACCCGGAGTATTATATCAAAAGTGTGCTGGAGCTTTATAATATGCTCTTGGAAAGAAATCAAAACTCACTTGATGATATTATGTTGACTCCATATAACAATGCTTTTATAGGTAAATGTCTTGAGATCGAAGCAACTCATCTTTATTCAATAGATTGGGTTTTTACCGCTATCATGACTTATGCTTTTGACAGTGTTTGCGCGGTTGACGCAAACCAGGACGGCTTGCCGGACAGTCTTTCCGTGGTGACCGGCAGTGCTCAGGGAAAAGAGCACGGAGTAATTGCTGTTTCTGATAATACTGTTTTGGATTTTAATTTATATCATAAGCTGCATGGTAAATATACTTTTAAAATAGAGACCCCGACTCCTCAGGGAATCAAAATATCATACAACAACCAGGAGCAGGATGTAATCTATACAAAGGATGAAGCTTATACTATAATCGATTTACCGGATAATTCTGAGAGGGATCTGAGTAAATTCACTGTGACGCTGCCTTTCGCTGAATTGGAAGTGATAACCTTTACCACGAAGCTTGAGTAAAAATAATTGTATTAGGCTATGAAAATCTGAAATCTGCAAGTCAAAGATTTGAGATTTTCAATCCTATTCTGTCAGAGGCTCTAATGAGCTTAACATAGTTTTAAATTGTACAAGGGGGTATATCAAAATGAGTAAACATGTGAACAGGATCTTTATTACTATCTTAGTTTTCTCGTTGATTTCTTTTGTTTTTCCGGCGTCTGCTTTTGCAGCAATAGATGAAGCAGACGACATCAGATATTCCATGGATTCTGATGAAACGATTGATTTTGATAAGAAAAATTTTAATGATGTATGCGAGGAACTTACCGGAGAAGAATTGGATTATGTGAAGTTTGATCTTCCAAGCAAAAGTAAAGGTGTTTTGTACTATAACTATGATAAAGATAAAGATCTGGAAGATCAGACAGTAGTATCTTCATCAAAGAAATATTATTACAGCCGCTCATCTTACATTTCGAGAGTGACCTTTGTACCCGATGAAGATTACTCCGGTACTGTTAATATTTCATACACCGGCTGCGATATAGATGATAATTCTTTTGAAGGTGAAATCAAAATTGCTGTTGGCAAAGGTACATCATCTTCCACAATTACTTACACTATAAATTACGATGATGATTATATCCAGTTTAAAGATGCTGATTTTTTGGAAGCATGTGAGGATATTCAAAATGAGGAATTGGATTACGTAAAGTTTACACCTCCGGATAAGGATGAGGGTATCCTTTATTATAATTATGACGAAGATGATAAAGACAATACAAAGGTGACTTCTTCGAAGAAATACTATTATGATACTTCTCCACGCATATCTAGGGTTTATTTTGTCCCCGATAAAGATTTCTCCGGTTCTATTATGATAAAATATACCGGATACGATACTGACGGCGACAGTTATTCAGGCAAAATCAAAATATCTGTAAAGGGACATGATGACGATGATTCTTCAGAAGGCACAATCGCTTACAGTGTAGCCAGCAACAAGGATGTGGTTGATTTCGATGAAGATGATTTTAATGATGTTTGCGAAGACCTGAATGGAGAAGAGCTCGATTATGTTACTTTCACGATCCCATCATCATCAAAAGGGACTCTGTACTATCAGTACGATAAAGGAAGGTATTCTTCCGCCGTCACTTCTTCCAAGAAATACCATTACGACAATTCTCCATATATTTCTGATATCACCTTTGTCCCGGATACGAGCTTTGCAGGGGTCTGTAATATTGAATTTCAAGGCCGCGATGTTGATCGAGATTCCTTTTCCGGAACTATCACAATAACCATTGGCGGCAGCAATAAAAATGCAGATAGTATATCCTACACAAGCAAGCTTAATACAGCATTATATTTTAAGGATGCAGACTTTAACAATGCATGCAGGAAGCTTAATGGGAATCCGCTCGATTATGTTACGTTCACTCTTCCCTCAGCGTCTTCTGGAATATTGTATTATGGATATAACGCAGACGGCAATTATACATCTAAGGTCAAAGCCGCTGCAAAATACTATTACAGCGGCGCTCCATATATCTTGAACATTGCCTTTGTACCGGCAAATAATGTTTCAGGGACAATTACTATTCCATACACGGGGTATGACACGGATGGATTAGCTTACTCAGGTAAAGTGCTGATAAATATTACAAATACCGGAACAGTTCCAACAGCTCCCAGCGGAACGCTTGTTTCATCTAAATACTTCCTTGATGTTGACACATCATATTCCTGGGCGGTACCTTATATAGACAATCTCTATGAAAACAGCATCATATCAGGAACAGGCTCCTCCGGTACTGCAAAGCTGTATGATCCGGCTTCCAATGTGAAACGCGGGGATTTTATGTTGATTTTATATAGAGCGCTAAATTTAAAGACCAGCTCTACAACGGCAGGATTTACAGATGTTCCGGTAAACAGCTATTATTATACAGCTATACAAACAGCTAAAGCCTTGGGAATAGCGCAAGGCGCTTATAATAAGTTTGAGCCGAACAGTAATATCACAAGGGAAGATGCCATGGTGTTTGCTTTAAGAGCTGTGAATATCACCAGTACCACCATCCCTCCGGGGAACATTAGTGATCTTAGCAGCTATGCAGACTATACTTCTATATCCGACTATTCCAGAAGTGCATTAGCATCATTGGTAAAGGCTGGAGTAATTACCGGCAGTGATGATAACAAGCTTTATCCGAAAGGGAACCTCACTCGTGCTCAGACAGCTGCTATTATTTACAGGATCAAAAATTTGTAATCACATAGCAGTCCCTGACAAAATTATTGACAATGTTCCTTATATCTTAGCATAAATAGAAACGAGCACTTCAACTTCAGATTGTTACAGTGCTCGTTTTTTATCGTATACTAAGCATCATGTTCCAGTTTGTCAGAATTCTGGATATACCCATAAAAGAGAACCTCTATCTTAGGTTTTATATCGTTTTCAATCATATGAATATGAAGCATCTTGAAAATTAGAGCACAGAAGAACCCGAATTAGAAAACCTGCAGGCGATATTCGCCTACCGAACCATCAAAGTGGTAGTAGCTTTTTAATTCTATAATAAGCTGGGGTCATATATAGATTCACAAACAGAGATTTAATTCTAAGTTGATAATAAGTCTTCCTTGCTTGGCGAATTAAATCCTTATCAGTAAAGAGACCTCCTGACTTCAAAAAGTCTATCTGATCGTTGTAAAACGAATTTATCGTTTTGCTGATTCTATATTTCCTGTACTCAAGCTGCAAATTATTACTGAGTCCAAGGTCCTTTGAAATTATGTAAAGGCCGATCGTACCGCAATAAAGCATATTCCTTAGGGTTTCCAACAATAGCTTCCTCCTAAGTTCAACGTCTTGGATATTATCTACTATTATTCTTGTACGTTGCTTGAACGTAGTCAACCTACCCTCATAGCTATATGCGCTATTGATTTCTTTGCTCGCAGATAGAGAAACGTGGTCATATGCATGGGTCCACAAAATTGTATCCCTCATAAGATAGACATCGCCCATCATGGCCAGTCTTAAAATAAGGTACTCGTGAGGATAAAAGATGTCCTGCTGATACCAGAGTTCATTTGTGTTTTTGATCTCTTGATACATTTCTTTATTTGCAATTATGCCACTTAAATATCCGTGTTTAAAAGCAATCTCTTCGATTGCATCATTGCCCTTTTTTACTAATTTTGTCTCGGGATAAGTATATTCTTTTCCACTGCAGTCTTTAGGGCTTGTTTCGCCATAAATTAAAGATAAATTTGGATACTTCTTTATTGCATCCATAATTAAAGGAATTATATCTACATTCACTTCGTCTTCGTCGCTAATGAGAAAACAGAATCTACCTTCAGCTTCTTGCAGCACCCTGTCAATATTATACTGGACACCTTCGTTCTTCTTATTTCGGAAGTATTTTACCCTGTGATCAATAATTTGAGATATTCTTTCCATAGTATCGTCGGGTGATCCGTTGTCTGATACAATCACTTCGATATCATCACCGGGATACTCGAGAATCCATCTGACACATTTTTCGGCACATGCTGCCCTGTTATATGTCGGGATGCAAAAACTAATCAATGGTCTATTTAAATTATTTTGCATTATCACCTTACTCCTTCATTAGTATTATCATGGTTCGGCTACCTTGCTGTGTATTGTGATATTAGTATCTTCTGCAAAATTCAATTCCCTCTTCTTATTCTTCTTTTAAATGATTTTATTATATCATAAACTCTATTTATCCCGCAACAGCGCTATGCTCTATATCGCATTCTACTTGCGCGATTCGCGATGTGCAATACACTAACACTTACCAAAAATCATTTGACATAGAGCCTAAAAAACGAAGGACAGATTTCTCTGTCCTCCGAAAAAGTTATACTTTTATTGATTTTACAGGTTCAACCTCAATAATTGACGTTGTGCCTATTTGTTTTATTCTGATGATTAGTCTTCGATGTAGATGACTACGGATGCGATACCGTTAGCATCATCACCCTTAGTATCATACAAGGATACTGTGTAGTTCTTTCTCAAAGCAGAAAGCTTGGATACGGAGAACTCATTATCAGCATCATCATACTTGTAAACTATCGCATCTTCAGCAATCGTGTACTGAGCTGTGCCAATTTTGATTACAGTCTTGTCAGAGTTAGTGTCAGTAATTATTCCAGAAGTATTAGCTCCAAGTATATTACCGCTTATACCCTTAACACCTGTTTTCTTTAAGGTAACATTATTTTCGATGTCAACTACATCTGTAATAACGTCATTTGCATCAACTGTGATCTTGTATACTCCGAATGCTTCAGCTTTACCGGTGAAGTTGCTATCTCTGTCATCAGTCGTCTTTGTAAATGCAACGCCATCAATGAATCCTGTGAATTTATAAATAGTGTCATCACCATTCTTTGCACTTGTTCTGGTGTTGAATACACCGTATACATCGTCATCATCAACGTCTACGTCAGTTTCACTAACAAAGAACGCTGCAATGTCGCCATCACTATTTAAGATTATCGCAGCCGGACTGCCAAGTAATCCCTTATTGATATCTGCAAGTGCTGCAATATCATAGTCTCCAATTGCTGTCGTTGTGGTCTTATAGGTGAATACTACTGCATCTGAGTCAACATCAAAGGATACACCACCCATACTTGCGATCTTTGTGCTCTGGAAATAGAGAGCGCCAACAGATGCTGTTACATCAACTGCATCGATTTCGCCATCGCTGTTTAGGGAGTATGCAATAAGCTCGCCTGTTCTCATTGCTGCTGTAGTAGCCGCATTAAGATCCATTCCAGCCTTTGTTGTCCAGCTGATATCATCAGCAGAATCTTCAAGGTACAAAGTTTTTGTGCTGTCGTCAGACAGATAGAGTTTGAGCTTCATGTTATCGAAGCTACTCTCGTCCTGACCTGCCTTAACTATTGCATAGGTATCAGTTGTTCCGGTGGTTCCTTCGAAATCAAAGATATTCCCTTCATAGTCAAGATAGAAGATTCCTTCGTCGTCGACATCAAAATCAGCAACTTTAGCTGCATTTATTAATCCGCTCGCTGGGAACTCGTAATCTTTTCCGCCGATTGTGACAAAGTCGCTTCCAACTTCATCGATCACGCCTTCAACTGTCTCTGTTCCTACAGCGATTTTTCTAATATCATTGCTACCGTCAGCATAGATATAAACAACATCATCTTTTGCTATCTTATCAAGTGATGCCACACCTACAAGCTGGAATGAATTGAAATCTATTTCATCGTCATCATTCAAAGCAAAATCAAATCCAAGCAGTTCCTGATCTTCAATATCTTCCTGAACGTCGGAAGCAGCCAGATCAGCATCATCAGCCTTCCATGCAACTACGGAATAGACTTCCTTGATATTCTTTCCTGATACATCAGCGTTGATGGTTACAGTTGTGCCGCCATCAGCATTTACAGCAGCATAGCTAGCTATTTTAGCACCTATCGCACCGTATGTTGATCCATCCTTATCGGTATTTGCAAACAATGCTGAGATTGTTGCGGTACCAGGAAGATCATATTTGGTATCGCCAACTTTGAATTTAGCACCATCCATTTTTCCTGTCAATGCAGTTGACTTAACGGTGAATGCAATTAATTCATCGTCGTCATTTACATAAGCAGTACCGAATGCACCGAGGTTTTCTGTGATGTTGATTAAGGAATTGTCATAATCATAATCTTGTCCTAAAACCAAATCTTTCTTTTCTTCAGCGCCTAAGTTGGTATTGAGAAGGTTAGCTTCTACAGTGGATCCGTTAATTTTGGTTGTCTGGAATTCCGTTTTGCCGTCAGCATTTACTGCAACCTTCTGAACTGTCAGCAGATTGTAAATGATCTGAGCAGCATTAGCTTTGTCTACGGTTGCAGCCGAAACAACCTTGTCATAAAGCTCATTGTTCTGTGCGAGAGATACATAGTTTGCAGGCCATGCACCAACAAGCAATGAAGAGTTAGCTGTGTACCCTACAGCTCTCAGAGCCATGGTCATAGCTTCGTTAACTGAAATAGTTCTTCCAGGCATTGCGTTTCCATAGCCGTCACCAAGCATGATTCCCTTTGACTGGCAGAATGCAAGGTAAGGGACAGCCCATCCATATCCTGTGGTGTCTTTGAAGCTTGTGGTTGTGTAACCAGCAAGTGCACTCTCAGGAATAGCAAGAGCCCTTGTAATCATAGCAGCGAATTCTGCTCTGTTTACAGCCTTTTCTGGTTGGAAGGTTCCGTCCGGGTTGCCTGTTACGATTTCAAGATCGTATGCTACTTTGATCGCATCTACGTTAGCATTTCCGCTTACGTCTGAAAGACCGGCTGACGAATCAGCAGCGAATGCCATTGAGAAGCTACCAAGTACCAGTGACAGAATCAGTACAAATGATAATACTTTTCTCATTCAAAAATTCCTCCTTTAAGGTATTTTTCTTCGAAGGGGAGTTTTACTTCGTCTTTTTGCTCAAATTATCCTCCCCTTCTGAAGATAATTTGACATTTCCTATAGAAATGCGGTTCATTGATTTACCGCATATTCTATCACAATGAATTATACCTTTTGCCTCTAAACCAGTCAACCTCAACTTTCAAATGTAACCA
Source organism: uncultured Oscillospiraceae bacterium (assembly GCA_964384725.1). GTDB lineage: Bacteria > Bacillota > Clostridia > Peptostreptococcales > Anaerovoracaceae > Anoxybacterium. Next base: position 32,476 of record CAYLLJ010000008.1, read on the forward strand.
AAATGTAATACACTCAATACTAAAAGCTTTCAATGGTTTTAGTTGACACCTAAGGGGTCATGCTTCAAGGTACAGCTATATTATATCGGTCAAAAATAACGATGTCCATTACAGGTGTGTTACATGTCTGTTACCGTTCCAATTAATTTACCACAAAAAATGTCAATAGCCCTCGATTGAAATAGAAGGCCATTGTAAACTGTAATATAATCCATAAGTATTATATTACAAGTTCTGTGCTGTGCGGCAGATTATCACTTTGCAATACATCAATCCATCCGAGAATAGCTAAGTTGCGTATGGTTTCGGAAATATCAATACTTTTTGTATTAACCCACCTTGGTTTCCATTCCATTACATAATCATATACGTCTTTTTCAGAAATTGTATTATTTTTTTTTAATAGATCATCCGTCGCAAATATTACTGTTGAAATTATTTCAGCGTGATCCGTTTTCTTAATCCTGCTAAATAGATCCAGTGTTTTTTCAGCATTACTCAAGTCTTTTTCCGTAAACTTTGTTTTATCTAATTTATAGTTAGGAGCTGCTATGACAGAAATCATCCGCCCAAGCTGTTTTTCAACTATCAAGTTCCCATTTGATAAAGCCATGATGGCATTGTTTACTTCTCTGGAATAAGGGCCATAAAATCCTTTGATAAAGTGAAAGCCCGTGTTAACACCACTTCTCGTCAAGACATAACATATTTTCTGAAGTATCGTTCTGCCAACTGTTAAGGAATATCTATTACTGTTTAATTCCTGAATAATATATGGAATCAGAATCCATTTACTATTAAATATAACACTTTTACTGCCTAAAATATCATTTGCAGAGTATACACAATTATTCTCAAGGAAATCTATACTTAACAACTCAGGTTTTGTTCCGTATGGAGCATAGATTTCAATTTCAATCGGTAATTCTTTAAGCATTTTGTACATAATAGGCCCGACAAGTTCCCAGCTCAGACCTCCATTTCCACATCCAAGAGGTGGAAATGCAATTGAAGTAATGCCTAATTCTTGATAATTATCAAGAAACCATTTTAATCCGGTAGTGATATAAGATAGTTTAGAAGGTGATTTCCAGTGGTCTTTTGTTGGGAAATTAATAATAGATGTACCTAATAAGTCCTTATAAATGTATGGTTGTCCAGGCCGTACCTGCTTATCTTTGCACATGGCAATATACTCTTTATACATATCAGGGTATTTGGTCTTGAAATCTAACGCTATACCTTTGCCCATTATACCTACACAATTTACGGTATTAACAAGCGTTGTTGCTTTACTTTCAAATAGATTACCTATTTTTATTGATATCATCAATCTCCCCTCCCGAAAAAGACTTTACTATTTATCTCTATTTTTTTCTTAAATCCCAATTTCATTAATTCTTTCATTGCCGTTTCATTAACTACTAATGCGCTAGAAATGTACTCATAAGGGATATGATTTGGAACAAGCACTTCTGCACATTTTATAGATTTTTGACTCATCTCAGTAAATGGATTATCACTGGTCCAGCTAGTCATAAATATTATTTGAAAATCTAACTTTCTAATCCCTTCAATAGGGCTATAAAATCTCACGTAACTGCTGGAGGCATTTCTATCTGATACCACAACATTAGCCAAATCCATAATCTCTGCGTTTATGGTTAATACACATAATTTTTCGGCAAGGTCTCGCTTCTTGTACATCATTGGGTTTCGGGGATCAAAGTATATATTCGCATAGTCATGGAGGCAAAGTCCACCCGGAACCTTTTTCTCATCCCTTCGATCTTGCACTTCTTGCAAAGCTATGGACTTATGCCGTATTTCATCAGCTTTTCGATTTGACAAGATACCTTTCTCTATAACAGTTGGTATATTGTAAATCGGCATTATATTATAAAACCCTGGCCGTTTTGTCATTTGTTGATACTGCTCTGATACTTTCATAATGGCACCATCGACTAATAGTAGAGTTATAAATTATTATTAATTTAATTATAATCCAAATCACTTATAATAGCAAGAAACGTATGGCAAATTACGAACTCCCGTTCGCGTTAATGATTGCAGTATGATAATTTACAGGGTTTAATAAAAGCATAAGTTGCGTTAAAGATAATCTCCTTAAAGCAGAAGTAAATCGTAATAGCAAAAACATAACATATATTTACACTACCATACTTATATGTTATTGTAAATATATGTTAATAATCGTTATTATTTAAAACACTGAGCACCGGGAGGATCCATATGAATCAGATAGAATTATATACCGAAGAATTTTTGAGATACTGCACAACTCTTCGTAAATTGTCACCTCTAAGCGTTAAGCACTATGGCTTTGATATGCGGATTTTTATGCGGTTTCTCACGGAATATGATCCTTCTGTTACCTTATGTTCACAAGTAACAAAGGAGATACTTAACGCATACCTTGATTACCTTTCCGGCAAATACAAAGTGAAGACCATAAGACGGAAGATAGCCTGCCTCCGTTCCTTTTACAATTTTTTAGAATACGAAGAAATCATAGAGAACAACCCTTTTCAAAAATTTCATATGAATATGAAGGAAGGCTTCCGTTTGCCAAAGACAATGGCACTTGCGGAGATAAATCTTATCTTAGACGCAGCTTACAGCCAGAATACAAGGGGGCCCGGAGAGGAGTTTACACGCATCCGTGATGCAGTAATATTGGAATTGCTCTTTGCCGGCGGGCTTCGGGTGAGTGAGCTCTGCGGTCTGACATATTCTGATTTGGACATAAGTACAGGCAGTCTCTGCATCCATGGGAAAGGCAATAAAGAGAGGATTGTATACCTGGAAAATGACGAGATCATCCGTGTGATTAAAGAGTATTTAAATATTCGCAATGCTTTAAATATAAACTTACCCTTTCTCTTTGTCACAAAATTCAAAGGGCAGATGAGCACACAAGGCGTCCGGAACCTGGTCACAAAATATGCAAAGCTTGCTGGGATTACAAAAAATATAACGCCTCATGTTTTCAGGCATTCTTTCGCATCACTGCTGTTAGAAGAAGGTGTTGATATCAAATTCATCCAGGATTTTTTAGGTCACAGTTCCATATCCACAACCCAAATCTATCTGCATACTACCGGAGACAAGAAAAGAGAGATCATGTCAAAGATGCATCCGAGGAGGAAGTTGGATTTTTCCGCTCCAGCTTCGAAGCTATGAAGAAATTCAGCAGAGAAATAAACAGAGCTCCGATAAATACATACCTATACCCATCCGCTCCGTTGGAATACCATACATAACCGGCAAGCACCGGGATCATCATCGATACGACATGATCCATACTCAATCCCATGGATAAAGTCCTTGCCACCTCGGAAGGATCCCTGGAAAGTCTTTTGGCATAAGTGGCACGAGCCATAGAAGCCGACTCCATCAGTTTATCAATAACATAGCAAATTCCTACAATAATAAGTGCTGTTGAAAATGAAAACAGCTGCTTCGCAAATATAAAACCGATACAGGCAACAAACATGACTATTGCTTCAAGCTGCATAGCATATCGTTCGCCTCTTTTATCGATCAGACTGCCGAACCAGGGTTTGAAGAATATATTGATTACGCATACTATAAAGAACAGCATAGTGAGTGTAGTGACGGGCTGCTGAAATATATCGATGATGAGCCAGGGAACAAAGGTAAGAGTAATCTGCTTTCTTGCACCGTTTACAATCGACATTATGTAATAAAGGTAGTACTCTTTACGGAATACAAATCGTTTTTTGCTGACAATTTCATTCCCGTCGCTTTTCATAAATAGAAATAAAACCCCTGACAATGTCATGGCGATAGCGGCAATAACAAATACCGTCTGATATGAAACATCAAAAAATCTATAAAGGAGAAAAAGCACCCCGCTTGCAATTATTATGGAAAGGCTCCCCAATCCCTGGATCTGCCCCATCCTCTGTCCGAAATTCTCTCCTTTTGCAAAGCTCATGGTTATGCTGCTGTTCATCGGAAGATACAGATGCTGACCGGTGCTGTAAATAACCAAAAATAACAGTATTAAAGAATATTGATTTGGCGCAAGCCCGAAAAGCAGAAGGCCGATCCCTCCGATTATATTTGCGGCAGCGGCAATCCTTATATCTCCGAGACCGTTGAGTATACCTATCATAACCACCGTCAAAAGCCCCGGCAGTTCGCGAGGTGTCTCGAGCATCGATCGCTGCATGACCGTAAAATCGAGTTCCTCATACAGCCGATTTGCAAGCGAAGTGTTTTCGACAGCTGCTACGACACCTAAGAGTACGCTGATGATCAGAAATATAAATAGATCTGTTGATATTTCGTGTTTTCCGATTTTTATAGTATTCAATATCTGCGTACTCCTTCATATTAATAACACTCAATGAGGTGATTTGTAAATTTCTATTGCAAAAGACAGCTGCAGCGCAGCTGTCTTTCATATTTCATATTTCATACTTTTTTAGTATATCATATTTTTTATAATGGGTCTAAAATGTCTCTCACGCCATACCGCGATCTTGTTATTATTTCAAAAGCACTACAACAATATCTCCGGATACTTCGTTATCATCATCCGTCATGTCATATATCCTGATTTCATTGCCGCTTTTTATATTTGCCTGTCTTCCAACCTTGTACTTTGTTCTGTCAGTATTATCCATGGTATAGACAGTGGCATTATCCTTGATCTCAAATATATTTCCGTTTGCTAATTTGACAACATTGTTTTTATAGCTGTCGATCCCGACAAAAGCGGTTCCGGAGAGCTCATCGAAGACCTTACCTCTATGGCTTTCTGTCGATTTAAAAATGGAACGGATTTCGCCGTCAACAAGGTAAAGCTCATATACTGTCCCGCTAAGGTACGAATCTGCGCCTGTTTTTGCAGGGATTCCTGTCAAGCCTTTTTCACCGAGCCATTTTACTTCATTACCCGCTACTATCGTATTAAGTCCTGTAACTGTATCACCTTCAGCGTTTTTAGAAGCATAAGTACCGTTGATTACTCCGTATGCACGGCCCGTAAATCCAACATCCTTTGGTAAAACCATTTCCACGATTTTATTATCTTCTACCCTGTAAAATGCAGGCGTTTCGGTGTATTTATACTTGTACACTGTTTCCAGACGGTAATCCGCCACATTTTTGGTAAAGGTCATAGTGCTCTTATAGTTTTTTTCCTGGCCATAAGTGTATATAACTACATCATCCGCAAGTTCCTTGCCGTTATACGCTGTCATCTCAAGGTTAAATCTGCCCTTATCAAATGTCATATTTGCCGTATCCGGTACTCCCTTCGGGGTTTCCGGCAGAGGAGCCTGATCCTCAGCAGGAGGATTTGCTTTTTCTATTAGCTCAAGTGAGCTATGAGTAAATTGAGCCGCCATCCATTTTGTTGCCAATTCCGGCAGCGGTGCGGGTATAAGATCGTAAAGCTGTAAGTCTGCAGCCTTGCCGGTATAATTAAGCGGCCAGGTTCCTCCGAGCGTTTCATCGGAATAGCCTGCTGCTCTGAGTGCCATAGTGACAAATTCGTTCATGGTCACCTTGTTTCCCGGTTTGAAAGTCCCGTCCGGGTATCCTTTTGTCACACCGTGATTGACAGCATAGCTTATGTAACCTTCAACCCATCCATATCCGGTCATATCAGGAAAGCCGCTTTTGGCTGCCGGCTGTGTCGCTGTGCCCGCAACCTCTGCTGAAGGCGCACCCATGGATTTAACGATGATAATGCAAGCTTGCGCTCTGGTCAAATCCGAATCCGGATAGAAATTTCCGTCAGTATCGCCGGTAATGATCCCCTTTTCCATCAGTGCCGAAACTGCCTCCTCATACATCTGCCCTTTTACATCTTCCGGTACCGCTGCGGCGGCAAAAACCGCTGTTGACGACATCAGTAATATCAGCGTTATCGCAATCGTTTTTAATAATAAATTCTTCATCAAGATTCCCCCTAATATCCTTGTTTACAAATCAGTAACTTAATAACTTGTTTAGTGTCTGATCATATTAAAGATCCTGTCATGATTAATTTTTAGGTATGAAACGGTATATTAATTTGGCTGCATCCCCTCTTGGTGCTGGGGCGCTCCAGTCTGTAACTTCCACATCACCGAGGTAATTGTAAAGCATTACGTATTCGATATAATTGTTGGGCCAGTTGCCTGTGCCCTCTATTGTTGATGCTGCGCTTGGGTTCATTCTGACCAGAATCGTGATGAGCTGTGCATATGATATATTTTCACCGGGAGCATAGGTTGTGCTGCTTTTGCCCTTTATTATTCCTGCGTCAACTAAAGCATTAATATATCCTTTTGCCCAGGTGTATCCTGACAGGTCCGCAAACGTATCTTTATTAGCCATAACCTCTAAGTTGGAGGTTCGGTTTGTCGCCTTTGCAATGGCAACTGCAATCTCAGCTCTGGTAATTGGATCGTTTGGCCTGAATGTTCCGTCTTCAAACCCGGTCAAAACTTTCTTGTCGATGAGATATTTAACTGCTGCCATGTATTCAGTGTTTACGACATCGGACGGATAAGCGGAATTTGTATTCCATTGGCTATAATCGATTTCAGCAAAAACTGCTCCTGTGCCGGAAGCTATGATCAGTAAAACCGTCAAAATCAATGCTGTGTATCGTTTTGATCTCTTCATATATTTTCCCTCCCCATTATTTATAATCATTCAAATCATTTCTACTATATTATATCAAAGCTTTTTTTCAAGTCCATTACAGCCGTATTACAATTTTATCATCATCAGTTAATTGTAACGGGGTATAGGTATTTTGAATTTACATCCGCTGGGTCGATGGTGTTTCCGGTATTGTCTGTGCTTTGAGCTTCAAGAGGCGGAACGACATTGCCGCCGTCCGAAATGACAGATTTGCTGCCCGGAGCCGGAATCAGTATCTTATATAGGTATTTCCATGTCTCCTTGTCCCCATTGAGAAGGTCGATGAGCATGACGTAACCATCCATTGTCTTCACTTTCTTTTGCCCCGAAAGTTCTTCATGCGTTACCCTGATAACAGACGGATTTGAGGAGTAATCCTCAAGGCCTACACTGAGTGCGTTCGAAGTGTTTAGCCAGTAGGCATCGTTCAGAGATCCGCTGTTTCTCCCTATGAGACTTCCGGAGCTTTTCTCCCCGGTAACAATGCCCGCACTGTATACATTTTTAACTGTTCCTACGTTTTTGCCGATGATTCCTCCGCTTATTCCGGATCCTCGCACTTTCCCGCTGCTGTAGCAGCTTTCCACAGCTGACGCATTTTCACCGGCGATGCCGCCCGAATAGCTGTTAGCAAGAACGCTGCCTTCGTTATAGCTCCTAATGATTTTTCCTTTGCCCTTCATATGATAAGCGGCGATTCCTCCGCCTTCAATATCTGCGATCACTGTTCCCGAATTATAGCAATCACTTATGATACCCTGATTGTTCCCGACAATCCCGCCCGCTCCGCTGCCTTCGACGGTTCCGGTATTTTTACACTGGACTATTGAAGCCTTTTCGGATGACAGCCAGCCTGCAATCCCGCCATTTCTTCCTGTACCGGTTACTTCTCCCGAATTATCGCAGCCTTCTATGACCGCCTTATAGTAACCGGTTCCGACATGTCCGGCAATACCGCCGGCCTGATAAGAGGTCCCTCTCACGGTGCCATTGTTATGACAATCTTTTACGATTGATTCCGCATCGTTGGAAGATACAAATGAGCCTGCGATTCCTCCTGTCTTTTCGCGTCCTTCAATCGAACCTTCGTTCTTACAATCGATCAGAACCGTCCCGGGGGCAGAAATACAGCCGACAATTCCTCCTGTGTTTTGTTCTCCGGTAACTGTTCCTCTATTTGTAAGGTCAGCAAGCGGCGATGTGCTGTATCCCGAAATGCCGCCGATATAAGATCTTCCGTTAACTACGCCCTTTTTCCCCAGTTGACAGTCTGAAACAGTGCCCTCGGTGTATCCCGCAACGGCTCCCACATATTGATATCCTTCTATGTTGGAGGCATCGATTATCAGATCTTTTACTTCTGATTTCTTTGCAAGATATCCGAATAAACCGGAATAATCAGCGAGTCTCTTATTATCGCCTCTGCCTTCCGTTCCGATTATGTTCAGCCCGCTGATCGTAAACCCGTTCCCATTCAATTTTCCCTCAAATGGAGTATCTTCATTGCCGATTGGCTGAAAATTTCCTGCGCTCCAGTCTGCTTCATCATGATCCTTCGGGGACTCTGTTGCATAGTCCTTTGTAACCGCAATATTCTTTTTCAATATGTAAAATGCGCTTTCGGTCGTATGCATTCTCATGTGATTCAGTTGTTCGGCCGTATGAATCTCATATGGTTCAGCTTTCGTTCCTTCCCCCACAGTGAAGACACCTGCCTCGCCTCCGTGGGATTCAATGCATCCGGCTAAAGCACTTCCGTCTGTATTTGAGCCAATCACCTTTTCGTTTTTCTTTATGTGCAACAAAATAGTAGCCGCTTCAGCCCTTGTCAGGGCAGTCGTCGGGCGGAAGTTTCCTTCTGTATCGCCCTTCATGTATTTCTTTTTAAACATAAGATCGACATAGTCATACGCCCAGTCAGCAATTGATCCTTTATCCAGTGCGGTTTCGGCCCCCTCTTCATTTTCCCCGGTATATACAGATATTACTGAGCCGGCAACCTTTGCCGCTTCCTGTCTGCTTATCATCTGTCCTATACCAAATGTTCCGTCGGTATAGCCTGAGGCAATACCTGCTGCCACCGCTGTCTTTATAGTCGGGACATACCACTCTGCCATATCTACATCGGGAAATTGGATCTTTGTATTTGATGTGTCCGGAGTTATCGTAAGGATGTTGGTGATCAGTTTGTAAAATTCTTCTCTTTTTATGATATTATCCGGCAGGAAAGTGCCGTCCGGATAACCCCCTACTATCTTTAACCCGGCGGCTTCTTTAATAACTTCTTCCGCCCAGTGTCCACGTATATCGGAGAACGTGGAATCTGATGCTGCACCTGCTGCTGCATCTTCTGAAGTTTCTGCATAACTGATACCGAAACCTGAAGTCAGTACCATAATCGCTGCCATGATGACTGCTAATCCCTTGTTCTTTCTCATTTGCTTCGCCTCCCCATTTATTCGAATTAATATTTAATTTCAAAAGTTTAATTGAATCCGTGAACTTAGAGCGATTAATTTATTATAATATTCTAATTATAACGCATGTGCAGGAAAATTTCGACTTAATATTCTGTCCTGCATGTTTTGAGAAAACCGTTATGCCGCAAAATGTGAATTGGCATTGTCATTGCAAGTGTAAAATGGTAAAATTTGAATGAAATAATAAACAGGAGCGTGGGATATGGGTTTTAAAAAGAGAATATACTCCGGGGTTTTAGCAATTTCTTTATTATTTACGTTGATACTGCCTGTCGATTCCTATGCGGGTTATTTCTCTGACATTAACGGTCACTGGGCAGAATTTCATATCAATAAAGTATATAACAGGAATATCATATACGGTTATCCTGATGGCCTTTTCAGGCCGAACAAAGCTGTAACCCGGGCCGAATTCCTGGCAATGGTTAATGAAACATTTGAGCTCGATAGTATCAAACATAATGAGGCTGCCGGTTTTAAAGATGTATCTTATGACTCCTGGTATTATGACGCCGTTTCTATCGCGGTTGCTGTTGACTATGCCGGAGGCTACAGTGATAATACCTTCAGGCCAAATAACCCCATCAGCAGGCAGGAAGCTATGGTAATGCTTTCCCGGCTGATTCCTTCGGGGAAAAAGGATGGCAATCTTAAAGTATTTCCCGACTACCGCTCTGTCGCAAGCTGGGCAGCGGAACCTATGGCAAAAATGAACGGCAAGGGGTATATCGGTGCGTACAGTGATAAAAAACTTCATCCAGCCGACCCTCTGACCAGGGCACAGACAGCAAAAATCCTGAGCGAGATTCTGGATAATGAAGACATCATTACCAAAAAAACCGAGATCTATGACGATAAAACGGAGCTTGCCAATAAAGTCTATGTCAACAATTTAATAATCGATGAAAGTCTTGAGGACGGCAGTGTCACGATAGACAACTGCATCATATTGGGTAATCTAATCATTGAGGGCGGCGGCGAGAAATCGGTTACGCTTAATAATACACGTGCAGCCAATGCTGTCGTGAACAGAGAGGATGGCAGAGTTCGTGTCGTAACTAAAGGGGATACCGTCATTTCCAAGCTTAAAGCTTCAGAATCATGCTATTTACAGGCTTCTAATAAAGGCGGATATAGTTTTCCTGATAT
>CAYLLJ010000008.1:42804-52388 GCA_964384725.1 uncultured Oscillospiraceae bacterium
AAAAATGGCTGATGTGATTTTAAAGGGAACCTTTCCGAAGGTAAGTATCGAAGGCGCAAGAGCGGCTGTTAATTTAGAGTCAGGGAAAATAGAAAGCCTTACCGTGACCGGTGCTGGCAAGTATTCAGATATTACTCTGTCCGGCAAGGCTGCAATAAGCGAAGCCGAGGTGTTTGCCGAATGCTATTTTCACGGTGATGGCACCATATTATATATGACCGTCAATGCGGATGATGTGACCTATGAAACAAAGCCGGATAAAATGACTGTCGGGCTAAGATTTGACAGGCCTGAAGCTGAAGGCGGCGAGGATATATCAGTTACCTTCAAGCCAAAGAGCAAAGAAGATGATGTTGATGTGGATACGACAATAACTGTAACTTTTAACACTTCTGTGAAAACGGCCAATGGCGGTGAGATAAAAGATTCTGACATCAATTCCATTATCAGTCTCCGAAAGGATACGAAAAGCGGTGAAGAAGTACCCTTCAAGGGAACAATCAACAGTGCAAAGAAGATAATCACGATTACTCCCGATGCCAAGCTGATCGGTAATACGAGATATTACACTGTTCTTGAAGATGAGGCCGTTATGAATGCGGGCGGCAATAAGAATGATGCCAGATCAAGCTATTTTATTACTGAAGAAACAGAATAATCAATCGGGAGAATAAGAACAGCCAATCGGGGAAATAAGAATAATCAACATAATAAAAGTGTCGGGCATTCAATTGTCCCGACACTTCATTTATATTAATCTTATTTATTTTTTCTATGTTCTCCGTCACAGAACGGTGGATTTTTTGTCTTGCCGCAGCGGCATAGAACCATGCTGTCTCCCTCACGCAGGAGATTCCCTTCAGGGTCGATCAGCCGTGCAGGACCTTTTACCAGCAGCGGGCCATCCTTTACCACCCGGATATTAACGGTCTCCACTTGCGATACTGTATAGTCCATACTGCCGGGTCCATTGGCAAGTCTTGGATCTACTTTCGAGTTTTCCGTTAAAGCATATCTTAATGCTCCGGATGGGCATATATCTACAGTTCTTATGATGTCGAGCGGATCTGCGCCGTCAATGGTTACCCATGGTCTTTTTTTAGTATCGAACACCTGGGGAAGCGTTCTCCAGCATTTCTGGGCATGGGAGCATATAGACGGATACCAATAAACGATCAGGTCATCCGATTTATATTCCCTGTTATTTTTATCATTCAATTTTTTGTCTTCCATTTCTTATCCTCCAACAAATGATAATCCTTATAATAAATCTTTTTATATGCCGGATAGGGCAGTTTACCCATTTCAATTATTAAGGTATTATAGCATATTTTTACCGATAAGGATAGGGCATTGATGGACAAATTACCACAACCTGTGGAGCTGCCAATAGTCATGCTCGCTGTCAACGATTATTGCCGCTGTATGTTCCTTCACGGTTCCTTCCGGATAGTATGCCGTAAAATTAAATACCAGTATCTCAGGAGCTTTCCTCCCCCACTTATTTATCATGCTGCTCTCCCAGAGACTGCCGTCCCAAAGCTCTGCTCCTGATGCGGTTTTCCTACCGGTATTTTGCAGATCTGCGTAATAGCCTGCGGTACTAAGATTCCCTGCAGAGTCAAGTTCATTTATTTTCACTGTTACACCGGATGGTTTGCCTTCCGTCTCGGCTCTCAGCATAAACTTTTCTCCTGACCAAAAAACGTTAGTCCCTCGTTTTCTGGGTGCTGTCATCGCCATATAATCGTTAAACTGAAACATATGATTCACCTCCTCAGAGAACCGTTTCAGGTTGTATTTTTTTCTGTTTACATCCCATTGCTCCGTATGATAAACGCCGCCGGTGATTTTTCCTTCTGATACCACAATGAATTTATATGATTCGATGCCCGCTCCGCCATAATCCCTCACAATGCAGATTACTTGATATACTCCTGTCTGGGATTGCGGGAGTCCGCTGATCAGGGTTTCGGGGTAATCACCTCCGGGGTTTGCCTGAAGGTTCTCTTCCCTGTGGGTAAAAATATTTTTGCCGTTGTGATAAATCTCTGTTTCCAGCATCAGAACGTCTTTTTCCGAATCATCCACCCCTATGGACAATGTGTAAGAGTTATTCTCCTTGACTGCTAACGGATTTGTTTTGATGTATGTGATCCATGGTGCACTGCCTCCTCCGTCAACATAGAATGTTAAATCGACTGCATTGCTTTCCTTGTTGTAGGGGTCAGCGTCTCCGACGGTCCCGGATCTTTGAGTATTGTCCTTTTGCCAGTGCGTAACCGTATATTTGCCGCTGAGATAAAAACGATCGATAGGCTTATTTAATATCTTCCCCGCATCCGGATGAATTCCGTCCGGTGGCCAGTTTACATGAGAGTATTGCCAATAGCCTGCTTTAGATGGATCCTTTTCATAATCATCATAGAATATATTGTAAAGAACCTTTTCGCCCTTTTTGTATATTTTAATGTATTCATCATCTGATTCTTCTTCCTGCAATGACACAGCAGCAGCGGTCAACCCAGGCGATAATCCCCAAGGCGCTAATTGTGCCGTTTCATTAAGGCATTTGTTCTGCATATACACCCTTTGACCGTTTTCCATATAATATAATCTTAAATTTTTAATTACATATTCTCCTTCTGGGATAAACATATTTAAATCTGTTGACTGTGTTGAGACAACCTTAGGGAAGAAATATTTTGTGTTCGTACTGTTAAAAGCCATATCCCCGGTTCTGGTAACTTCGTTATCAGGGTATGTTACAAGGTCAAATACATCCATCCAGCTTTGAGTATCTTCCGGATGCCCGTTATACAAAGAATGAATGTATGTACCTGCTGTTTTAGGCTGTAAAGTAATCCATGTATCAATGTAACTGCAATCTTTGTAGTCTATTCTGAATTCAGGAGTTCCGACTATATTAAATTCAGTATAGCCATTGCTAAGAAAACGCCCGCTTCCAAGATGAACCCTTCCTTTTTGAATATAGCCAGCCGGAACAGTCTGATAATAGTTCATTGACCTGTCATGATATGTTCCTTTTTTCTTATAAAAATATGTTGCTGTCACTTCTGAAGGAATGCCGCCCCAATATGTTGATGATACCTGTGCTCCATAGGATATGACTTTATTGGGGACATCAAAGCTCCCGTTAAGCGTTAGCCAGCCTTCGGAATCACCGGATTGAATGTTCAAGATCGGGTCGATAGTTTTAGGTGCTGCGGACAATAAATCTACTCTCAAATTGTCTATTAAAACATGCTCCCAAGAGCCGGAATCTGCTGAAACCTTGCATTCTATCGTATGCGTTCCTGCGTTTAGCAATTTATAAAATAGCATGCTTTTGTCCTCTATAAATGAATAGCTGCCATTATTATTCCCATAAACAATATCTTCTTTGACTTTCATCCCATCTATAAAGACATGGGTCCCTGCATAATAATTGGAAGGGGTTCGGTTATCAAACTTTAAAGAATAATCAAGAGAAACAGCGGCTTGCTTTCCTGACGGAACAACAAATGAAAGCTTCATATAACTATCAGGATAATCGTCACGGTAAGCTCCATATTTTCCATTATAAAATTTCCCCGCATCATTTACTGTAAAGAAACTATTGATTTTTCCGGAATTGAAGTCTTCCTCATAAGAATCCGTTACATATAGAGTGTCATTGATAAATGTTTGATTGGACGTTACAGTCCCTGTGGAAGCTGATATTCCTGTAAGCTTATCTTTTATCCCTTCTGTTAAAGGTTTTATATCATATTCATAATAATATTTTTTACCGGGTCTTAACTTTTGCGAGTTAAGAGTTAAAAATCCATCATTAATTGCTGATGCCTTTACAAACTTTTCCGGTTGGTCTAACGCTGCAGCTTTAATTTGTTCTGCGGTAGTTCCAATCCCTCCAATGTATGTATCTGGATTTGAATATTTGCTAAGAATTTCTGCTATTTCTTGTTCAGCTGTTTTGAGCAATGCGGAAACCCTGATTTGTGTGTAATTGCCTCCACCGCCAACATTGCTCCCAAACAATGACGTAAAGATTCTATCTGATACAGCATTATTTTCATCGTAAGCATTTATTCTTCCATTTCCAGAGTTGTATACTGATGAACCGTTATATTCAACTGCCATGCCGACCCCGCAATAATACGCTCCACCGTAAAGATACCACCCATGTTCATACAAATATGTTATTCCTTGAGAAGTATATGCTGTATTTATAATTGGACGCGCAGAAGTTGATGTTTTCTTATAAAAAGCAGGACTTGCAACTCCAGTAATAAGATTAACCCCAATAAAACTATTATCATAGCTTTTTGGATTATAATGTATTACTGCATTTGGGATTGTTCCATCTGCATCTTGCGGCGCATACACTCCTTTTAATCCACTTATTAGTTCTACTGGTATTTCTTTAATTAATGTTCCGGCAGTAGAATAAACTCTAAATCCATTAAATGTATCTGTTCCATAACCTTTGGATTTAAATAAAATAATCCTATCGTCAGTCCCTATTCCAACGGGCATATAATCTGTTAGGCTGCTAACCCCATTTGTTGTATCAACTAATAGTTGTTTTGCTATGGAACCTGTTCCGGGATTATATGTATTTACAACAATACTATTTTCCGTTTTAGTGATATATTTAAAAACTTTTCCAACTCTAAATAATGAACTGACATTTGTGTCTAATGCCGTTTTAGCTAAAGTATTTTGATCTGTTCTATATAATGTTTCTGATTCAATGCTATAAAATGAATCGTCTGTTAGCCAAATATTTGAAGGCATTGCTTTAGGGATTGTGCCTGCCACAGCACCTGTTCTTTTATCAAGAAGGATTGTTTCATTCGCATATATTAAATATAAGTATTTCCCTTGGTCATCTTGGGCGAAGGAGAATCTGTTTGAATTCATAGTGGTATATGACCACACTTGTCCTGCATATGGGTCATACGCTCTTACTGTTGCCGGAACAGCAGGAGAATTTCCAACCCATGTCCAAGTCTCTATATATGCCCTTTCAGAATCGTTAATCATTTGATAATAGCCAACTTCATCCGGCCCTCCGCTTTCAAATACTGGAGCAGGGAAATATAGATCATACATTTTGGTTGTCCCGGTTACTTGAGGAGGAGTTGAACCTAATAACTTTTTAATAACAATATCTGCATCTATTTTATCCCCAAGAAGTGCCTGTTTTAGAGGTATCTTGATATTAAGTAATGAGGTATATTCGGCAGGATTATTTGCCAGTAATAGAACATCTTTTTGTATTGCTTCAGAAAGTTCAAGCGAAACTACAGGTGCAACGTTCAATACATCTGAACCGGTCATTGTATAACCGGTTAAATGATCTGCATCCGTTACATATTCCTCTAAGGTCGGTTCTGTCCACTTTTCTTTTACATATAGCTTTACTGTGAACTTCCCAACCCCGGGTTTATCGAATCCCACTATTTTATCTGTTCCAAAAGATAGCTTCTGATAGCCGGGCATTGCAGAAACGTCCGTAAATGTCAGCGGTAATACTCCATGCCCGAAATACCATGTCCTTTCGACTTCATCACCATCTGTGGCTACAGTTATATCCTCTGTTTTGATTGAAGCTATATTTGTACCCTCATTACGTAAGAATGCGGTATCTATGCTTATTGCCGCTGTCGGAGGCAAGTCCGGATTTACACTGAATATCTTCGATGCTGTATCGGTATCTCCTTTGCTGTCTTCAACGTGAATATCATAATAGAATTCTTGTGGAGATGTTCCTGTAGATGCAAAACTTGGTGTCTTCGTCAGAAATTCAACGGTAATGTATGCAAATCCGTTTTCTGTATCCTGTGTCATCGTAACTGCTCTTGTCTTAATGGTGGTCGTGTTTGCTTGCGGTGTTGTGGGCGTCAAAGTGACCGTCTCGCCGGTCTTTTTATCTTTTAGGGTGATTGTATAATCCGTCAGCGGCTTACCGGGATAAGTGGCAACGGTGATGTTTAATATCTGTTTCCTGTTTTGCTTTTGAAATCCGGAAAGGTTATCTATTATATACGGGGTTTTCCTTACCTCAACAGATTCTGTGTCAGAAGCCCTTGTCCCTCCATCTGCCCGGATATCAAGCGTTACGTTGTAAGTACCTTTTTGCGAAAATGTGCATTCGGATTTTGTACTGTTTATATTCTGTATACTGATGGTCCCGCTATTTGCTTTAAATGTATTTCTTGCCAATCCTTCTGCATAGATTCTTGACGCGGAATAATCTATTCCATCAACAACAAATGTAGATTCATCTTTTGCGATCTCCTTATGTCCCTCATAAGTATATTCAGGCAAAACAAGATCCGGATTTATTTCAATGTCATGGTCATTGGAGATATTGATGGTTTTGGAGGCGGTCTTTGAATCGCCGTATGTATTCCATGTTTCAATCGTATATGTTACGCTGCACTCATCTGCGAAAGATTGAGATATGCTTTCCCCTAATGCGGTTCCCTTCCATCCAGCTACCGGCTTTGAGGAGCCGGAGTCAACACTGTATGAAAGTTGCGTACATGCAAATTCAGAAGTATCATAGAATGCCGATTTGTCTGCCACATTAAACGAATCTCCCGGCTTTGCTGATGCGGGAACGTCAAGGTCTGCCGTAAATTCACCTAAGTTAAGCGTTACTTCTTCAACCGCAGTATATTGAATTACTATAGACACAAAGAACATATAGCCAAATACGCCCGGAGCAATTCCTTTATCACGGCCTTCTTCAAGTTTTTCTTTAAGGTCGGGCTTTACTGATTCTTCCCCGCCTAATAATTTTATAATTTCATCATAACCGCCCATATTTAAAGTTGTGGAAAGGTCATAATCTGCCTTGCTTTTTAACAGCGCAGTGTAAGACAAATTAACCGTATGCGTTCCGCTTAACGTGGGCTTAATATTGGAAATATTATTCGATACAAAATCTAAATAATTTGCATCAAAAGAACTTCCATCAGTCAAATATACCGTCTCGTTAAAAGTATATGTCGGTGAATTGTTCCACTGAAAAGTTGATGAATCAAGTACATACGCCTTATCTACTCTTTTAATCTCTTCCGGAAAAGAAATACTTGCCGTGAATGGTTTCGAAGTATTATAGGTTAACCCGTCTTGATAGACGGCATTATATTTATCGCTCCCATTACCCCATATATGAATGACACCTAGATCTAAATGATATTTAGTAACTTCTTTATATGTCGTCAAGGCATAGGATTGATTGACAAGGGGCATGGTCCCCGTAAATATCACACAAAGCATTAATATGACTGATATGATTTTTTTTAACATTTCTGCCCCCTTTCCAGAGTCCTTCTTTATCTCCTATTTTTTAAATGGATTGCTGATAAGTAAAACGTGATGATTTGTTGTGGTTAAAGAGGCTATATAGTCTATAGTTGTAATGTCCACCGTATACCCGGCATTCTTAGAACCATCAGAAAATGGTAGAGGGAATAATAATTCAACAACATTGTTATCCTTAACAAAATACAATCTCCCTAAATCCTTTACTACCGAAGCCGGGAAATGAATCCATTTCGTGCCTCTATTTTCGCCCAGTGTCATTTGATACTTAGCACTATCAGTATCAATTTCATAAGTCTCTGCTTCTGCCAAGCATTGATCTAAATAGCCATTTTCGGTATAAAATGAGTCATGGTTGGTCATTACTTCATTAAGCGGTTTCGGCTCATTCTTTATGCCGCCCACTTCCGGCAGCACCCTCTTGCTTTCATCCACAAGCCTATAAATAACCGCTGCTGATTCTGCTCTTGATAGAGTATTTTGGGGCTTGAATGTTCCGTCTGCGTAGCCTGTCAGGATTCCCGAAGCATAGGCTTTTGTGATGTCATATTCGTGCTTTGTCATATAATTGATATCTTCAATGTCAGCTTGGATATCATCATAGTTTTCAATTTTTACATCACCTAAAATTGAACTGATTATCAGCGCCATATCACTTCTTGGGATTTGACTGTTGAGTTGTGTTTTGCCGATATCATATCTGGTAAAATATTCATTCTCTATGGCGCTGTTGTAATAATTTGCAGCCCAATTGCCGGACGCGGAGTTGCCGACATCCTTGCCGGTTGCTGCCATCAGGGCCATTTTTATGAATTCTCCATATGTAATTGTGTTTTGAGGTTTGAAATTCCCGTCCGGATATCCTTTTATAATGCCCTTGTCAGACATGGTATTTACTGCTTCATAAGCCCAATTTGATGCCTTGATATCGGAATATTCCATTCCGTAAACGGTGTACGCGGCTGACATGATAAGCATAATCGATAGCAAGCATGCTGTTGTCTTTTTCATTTTTTAATTACTCCTTTTCACCAATCATATTAATTACTCAACATTAACACTTATCTTAATTATTCGACTCAATACTCAATTTGGTTACCATCTTAATTTTTCAACTTTAACACTCATCTTAATTGCTCATTCCTGTGCTATTATTTTACATTTTAGTTATTATATCCCTGCCTGTCAAGTTAATAATGCTTTTTTTTAATATAACGCATTTTAGTGCAAAACCTTATTTATCTGTTGTGAAATGTACCGTTTTCTGGTATAATTCACAATATTGTTTTGAACGATTTTGTTTCTATAAAAATCTATGTATCTAAAAGTCGAACGAGCCGGCAGGCCCGTAACAGTGTTGTTTTATATGCCTTCGCTGTAAGTTTTTTAGTCGATATGAAAAAGAGGTAGCTGAATAATGAAAATAGGTTTTGATTCTGATAAGTATATCGAAGAGCAGTCCAAGTATATCCTTGAACGTATAAATGAGAAGGACAGCGAAAGGCTTTATCTCGAATTCGGGGGTAAGCTGGTACATGACAAGCATGCCATGAGAGTCCTCCCCGGCTTTGATGAAAACGCTAAAATCAGACTGCTGCAGAAATTAAAAGATCAGGTAGAAATCATAATCTGTATTTTTGCCGGTGATATAACAACAAACAAAACCCGTCAGGATTTTGGAATCACTTATGACCTTGAGGTCCTGAGATTGATTGATACATTCAGAAAATATGACCTTTCTATAAACAGCGTCGTTATTACAAGATATGAAGACCAGCCGTCGGTCAATATGTTTATCAATAAGTTAAACCGCCGCGGGATCAAAACATACAAGCATCTTTGCACGAAAGGATATCCGACTGATGTCGATACTATTGTAAGCGATGAGGGTTACGGAGCAAATCCGCACATCGAGGTGAGCAAACCGCTTGTCGTTGTAACTGGACCGGGTGGCGGCAGCGGAAAGCTTGCAACCTGTCTGAGTCAGCTTTATCACGATTACAGGAAAGGAATCAAGGTCCGTTATGCTAAATTTGAAACTTTTCCGATTTGGAACCTGCCGCTGAAGCATCCCGTAAACATTGCCTACGAAGCTGCAACTACTGATTTAAAGGATGTGACTATGATTGATTCCTTCCACCTGGAGGCATATGGTGAGATGGCGGTAAACTACAATAGAGACTTAGAAGTCTTCCCGGTTATAAAAAGGATCATTGAAAAGATCACCTGTGAAGAAGCGGATT
>CAYLLJ010000008.1:52398-59261 GCA_964384725.1 uncultured Oscillospiraceae bacterium
CCGGGAAAGAATGCTTTTATAAATCTCCTACAGATATGGGCGTTAACCGTGCCGGATTTTCCATTATCGATGACGACGCCGTAAAGGCGGCTTCAGAGCAGGAGGTCATCCGCAGATACCTCATAGCTCAGTGTGATTATAAAAAAGGAAAGATCAGCGAGGATTCACTGCTGCGTTCAAAGCTGTTGATGGACGACCTCAAGCTGAGAATTGAAGATCGTGCCGTTGTAAAGCCGGCATGGGATTATGCGGAATATAAAAGAAGCTTAAATAAGAAATTCGAAAATGTGGTTGTCATGGCTATAGAGATGCCGGACGGCTCCTTTGTAACCGGCCGCAGCTCCAGAAGAATGGTAGCTGCCGCTGCCGCTGTTTTAAATGCAATCAAGCAGCTCAGCGGATTGGCTGACGATATTTTTCTTCTTTCTCCGGCTGTATTGGAAACAATTCAGCATCTTAAGACTGATATCTTGAATAATGAAAGATCAAGCCTTAATCTTGAAGAAATACTAAGTGCTTTGACAATTTCTGCGACCACGAATCCATCTGCCCAGGTAGCTGTAGAAAAGCTGCTTCTGCTGAATGGCTGCAAGGCACACTGTACGGCTATCTTAAGTGACCGCGACGAACAGACACTGAGGTCCTTAGGGCTGGATGTGACCTGTGACCCGGAATATGTTACTACTAATCTGTATTTTAACTAATCAAGAGCTCTTTTAATATACGATGATTCGATTGATTTGAATGCTATTCTGCCCGGCACTGAAGTGCCGGGCAGAATGTTAATGGATAAAACATTCGAATTATTATATAATATTGATCATAATCAAATAATAAACAACAATTAATATCGATACAGTGTAAATCTGTTTTTCAGGGGGATATTTATGAAGACTATAAAAAAAGCCGGTATTATTACCGGAGCAGTATTGGGAGGCGTAATCGGAGGAACGGTCTCAGTCATTGGCAAAGTTACTAAGAAAAAGTTTGTCGATGAGCTCGGCGAAAGCATCATTGATTCATCAATTCTGACAGGTGAACTATACGGAGGTCTGGCGAGCGGTACAACTGATCTGATTTCCGGCAAGCTCAAGAAGAATCAAAAAAAAGTTGATGAAGGAATGGGAGACATAAAAGATTCAGGAGGTGCAATAGTCGGCAATATTATTACCAGTACAAAAACCGTTATCGACAACAGCGGTGAAATAGTAAGCGGAATTAAACAGAGAGACGGCAGGAAAATTGTGAGAGGTGCAAAATCTCTGGCAAAATATGCAGCGGTCAGTACTATTACTGTAGGTTCCTTGAAGATCAAACAAAGCGAGGACGACGACAATATTAAAAAGGGTGATTCATAATTCATCATTTAGCAGATGACCTTTGAAACACCCTTGCTTTATATTCTTTATATTTGAAATTATTCTAACAGTTCAATCGCCTTATTTAGCTGCAGATCAGTCTTGTTTTTTGCGCCGGTGATAAAATCTATCGTAACCTTATCAATCGTGTCTTTGGTGCTATAGTCCAGAATTCCATATGGATAAAGTCCGTTTTCCTTCTGGAATTTCTTTATAGCGGCGACGGTCTCTTCATCCATCGTTCCCGATGTGCTTACTGTATAGCCAAGCATTGACAGACGCTGCTGAGCTCCGAAGACGTTTAACCCTGTTTCTCCGGCCTTAGGTTTTGTCTTTTCACTCATTGGGGCAAAGCCTGCATATTTGGCTGCTAATTCATCTGCATTTATATTTACGCTTTCTGAAATTATATAATCCGGAGATATTCCGACTTTATCGATCCTGTTTTTGTTCGGTGTCAGGAAGTAATACATTGAAAGCTTAGTGCTTGCACCGTTTTCCGCCTCCGTAATCTGCTGGGCAATACCTTTCCCAAAAGTGACGGTTCCAACTAAAATCGCTGTTTTACTATCCTGTAATGCTCCTGCCAGTATTTCCGAAGAACTGGCGCTTCCTTCATTGACAAGAAGAACTGCCGGAATCTTCAGCGCTGATAATCCATCGGCGTAATATGATTCAACAATCTTTCCTTTCTGTTCAAAATGAGTGATCGGGCCTTTCGGCATCAGCTGCTTTGCGATCTCCAAAGCCGTATTAACAAGCCCGCCGGGATTATTTCTTACATCAATTATCAACGAATCGGCGCCTTGGTTTATGAGCGCTTTTTTCGCCAGACGGAATTCCAAATTGGAATCGTTGTCAAAGCTTGTGATCTGAATGTACCCTATTTTATCTTCCAGCATTTTATATGTCACTGAAACAGTTTTAATCTTTTCCCTGGTCAGATGAAATGTATGAGCTTGTCCATTTCTATCTATGGTAATAGTGACCTTAGTACCCGCTTCACCTCTCATCATTGCAGCCGCTTCATCCAAAGTTTTTGATGAAATGTCAATGTTGTCGACCTTTGTAACTATATCACCGGTCTTTATTCCTGATTTTTCTGCCGGTGTGCCGGGAATCGGAGCCACAACACGGCATAGGCCGTTATAATTTTCTAAACTCAGTCCTATACCGGAGAACTCACCGGATACGCTGTCTATAAAGTCTTCTCCGTCACCCGAAGAGCCGTAATACACGCTGTATGGATCTTCAAGGGAGTTGACCACTCCCTCAAAAGCTCCGTCTATCAACTGTTCATAAGAAATACTATCCTTGTAATTATCGCGGATGTATTCCATATATTGCTTTAGATTTTCCATCTCTCTATCGAGATATTCATCGCCGCTTCCGGCATAAACAACGCTGCCTTTCATGCCGAATATACCGGGAACCATCATTACAAAAGAAAATGAAGTAATAATCATTGCGACTGCAATGATTATCGCTATTACTTTAGCAGCCTTCCTTGCCTTGTATGGATCCAAAAAAATCCCCCCCTTGTCAGCACCCAAGCATAATGGGCACTAAATTATTTCTATGTCAAGAATACTTCTGCCTTCGGAAAGGCCTCTGAGGCTGATATGGTAATCAATATTCAGCGAACCTCTTCCTTCTGCCTTTTCTATTTTATTCACAATATCATTCGTAAGAACTTCCATCGCAACCGAACCGAAAGGTGTATCGTAATAACCCCTGTAGCGTTTGCCTTTTTTGAATTCTATCTCAGTATCGAGCCCGATACTTTCTCCGTAACGCTTCATTTTTATATTGTCACCTGTAATTTCCAGACTGGTTGTACAGCCCTGCATACCGGAAAATTCACTTTCATCATACATCAAATAAACCGAGTCGCCGTTTACATAGTATTTGCCCTCAGTTACAAACTCCAGCCGCTCCTCTTCATTTTCGTCAGTCAACTGTTTCCCAATAATTTTTAACATAATGTCTTTCATGCTTCACCTCCTGTCCGGGTTTTTATGTTTTTGTTTTATAGTTAGTATATCATAATGTAAAAAAAACTTCATTAAAAAATCTCATCCGGGCGGAGATATGATACTGTCGATTGGCAGTGAGTTCATTAAAACGAAACAGAAAACATTGCAAAGCAGGATCGTGAGCAGAACGCATTCAAGCGTTTAGCTGTGAGGATCAAACAAAAGCGTATCGTTTTGACTGATATTTCAGCCCGTCCGATACGCTTTGCATTCTTCTGTTTTTCTTGTTAATACTTGAATTGTATGGTTTTGCCTTTTATCATTTATTTATCTGTCTCTATTATTTTTAGTAATATCTCGTTTCCGGATGCATCTCTTTGATAAGTATGGCTATGTGCGGATTCTTCCACCTCTCCCCAAGCCCAGTGCCCTTTGTTGATATCCGGGAATGTGGGAACTAAAGTCTGAAGTGGTCCGCGATATAGCGCTCTATTGATCATTGATACCGCTTCATCTCTTCTAATTGTGCTGCCAGGTTTAAAGCTGCCATCCGGATATCCGTTTATCACCTGATACCGGTAAAGCTCTTCAATCGTGCTTCGTGCCCAGCTGCTATCGCTGTCGTGGAAATAATTCTCTATTGGTTTTATGTCATTACTTCTTTCAATCTCTAAATAACGAGCAATCACTGTTACAAGTTCAGCTCTGGTTACAGCCTTATCAGGATCAAATAGGCCATCTCCGATTCCTTTCATCAGCCCTTCACGGGTAATAGCTTCTATATAATGGTACGCCCAATGAGAAGGATTCAAATCTGAATAGGAAGCTCCGGAGACGTCCATATCTAAATGGAGTAACCTGCAGAATATTGCTGCCATCTCAGCGCGTGTCAGTTGATTATAATCCTTAAATTCTCCATCAGGATACCCCTTAATGTACCAGTCATGTGTTCCGATATGATCGGGATCATACAGCATAATCTGGATCTTGGAAGTATCGTCCGCTTTATTCTTTAACTCCTCCGAGCTTGAAATAAAGGACTGCAGGATAACCATCACATCGTCGGATCCCTTCTGTGCAGCTTTAAGTGTAAATGTTAAGATGCGATTCACACCTTTTTCCAATGTCCCAAGAGACCACTCCAGATTCCCTGCTTTTACCGTCCCGCTGCCTGCTGAAGTAATTTCCATTTCTTCAGGAACATCTACAAGAACCATTACATCTTTTACAGCGTCATCAGATCTATTAATGTATTTTACTGTAAAAGTGATTTCTCCGCCTTTATGAACCTTCATTTGTTCACTGTAAATTTCAATGGCGAGGTCCTTGCCTGTATCTACAGCCGCTCCGCCGCCTGCACCGCCCGGTGCTCCGCCGCCTCCGCCTGTTGGATCCATGCTGAAATCATGTCTGACGATATCGTTAAATACCGATATGAGTGGGCTGGTGTATGTATCATATCCCGGTTTAGTCGCTATGATATAATAATCCGTCTGCGGGAATACCATCCAGGCATACTCTCCGATAGTGGAAGTAAAATGTGGATTTGCATTGTTTGCCGGCGGGAAAGCTAATACGGGCGGGAGAGGAACTATCGCGCCGGGGGTCGCTCCGCTTGCTATATTCCGAGCAGTATTTGCATAATACAGGGTGACCTCTGCCCCCTGGATAACTTTACCTGTACTGCTGTCGGTGACGGTTCCATATGGGTCGATCAGTATCTCATTTATGCTGACTTCTCCGTTTTGGGTTACGAAAACATTTAATTTTTTCGTTATAATTTTTCTCCCATCAGGGAATATATGCCAAAGATCAAGTGTATACGGCTGTCCTGCAGCCAATCCGGTTACGCTAAAAATACCATCTTTATTGATTGTACTGACAGCGCCTGGAACAGCAGCACCGCTTGAATCTGTTACGCTGATCTGAAGTTCACTAACCTTATCCGTTACAAGATTGAATTGACCATTTCCATTATTGATGCCAATGATACCGGTTATCGTATTATCAGAATCAAATCTGTCTGCTCCTGTACCTGTTACCGTTCCGGCAGTGCTCTTTTGAATAAATGTCTTATCCACCATAACTCCCGCAATCTCAACAGGCTTGGTGATTTCTACCTGATACTCTACTCCACCCTTGGGAATAACGATGGCGTATACTCCATCAGCACCTGTAATATAGCTTGTGATAAAATCCACATTCCCATTATGATCAAAATGCTTCACCACAATCTTTGCACCCTGAATCGGCTGATTATTATCATCCGTGACAATTCCTATTATTTTGCCGGGAGCAAAGGTAACTAATATTTGATCGGATGCATAAATTTCTCTTATTGGATCCGACACAGTTGCTGTAACAGGGACAATCATACTATATACGGATTCGACTTTTGTTGATCTATACGGAAGGCTAACCTTCCCGTAGGCATCCGTAATACCACTTGCTCCCATGTCGAAGCTTCCCATGCTGCCATCTGCGTCAAACACAACTGTTACCCCGGATACGGGATTATTGTTCTCATCCAGTATTGTTGCGGTCAGAATGGTTTCTTCTTTTCCATCTGCGACGATTGCTGACGGATTGGCAGTCAAAGTTATTTTAAACTTTGTAAGATCGAAATCCTCCCTTATCTTTCCTGCAATGACTTTACTGTTCAAGATATTAATTTGTCTGGTGTTGTCGCTGTATTTTGGGTGAGTGATATAGATGCTATAGGCATCCCCATCCAGTTTTTCGAATAAATACTGTCCTGTTCCGTCAGTAATAAAGGTATCAAGTGTATTTCCGGACAGATCCCTCAGGGTTACGGAAGCACCGGATACAAACGAACCTGTTTTCTTATCGGTTATATAACCATACAAATCAACGATTGGAGCCTTATTTATTGTTACGGTTACCGTTCCAATAGCGAATCCGCCATTACCATCCGACACCTTCACTTTAAAGCTGTCCGTACCGTTAAACCCAGGTTTAGGTATATACGTATAGGTTCCGTCCGAGTTTACTGTGACTGTACCGTTTGCAGGGTCGCTTTCCTTAGTAAAAGTCAAATGATCTCCATCCGGGTCGGAAGCTATTGCTGCTCCGGTCAGCATCCTGTTTTGGTCTCCTGATGCGGCCATCCCTCCGGTAAACACCGGGGGATCGTTCACCGCATTCACTGTTAACGTAACGATCGCGCTGGAGGTCGCCCCCGACGGATCTTTTACAATATAGCTGAAGCTGTCGGTTCCGTTGAAGTCCGCATTCGGTGTGTAGACTACCGCACCGCCGCTTATGGATACTGCCCCGTGAGACGCAGTTCCCACCGACAGGATCGTCAGGCTGTCTCCGTCGATATCCTTATCGTTTGCAATCACGTTGATCAGCACGCTGCTGTCTTCATCGACGCTGACGTTGTCGTTCACTGCCACCGGTGCGTCATTGGCAGCATTCACTGTTACCGTAACGATCGCGCTGGAGGTCGCTCCCGACGGATCTTTTACAATATAGCTGAAGCTGTCGGTTCCGTTGAAGTCCGCAT
>CAYLLJ010000009.1:0-833 GCA_964384725.1 uncultured Oscillospiraceae bacterium
GATACCGTAAGACCTCCGGACTTCTTTGAGTCATATGCAAAGTAACCCTGGGCATACAGGTCGGTTTTGTCTCCGATAATTTTAATTGCATTTTTATTGGCGCCTACCGTTCCGTCAGAACCCAGGCCCCAGAATTTGCATCGAATGGTACCTTCCGGTTCGGATGCAATTCCTTCAACCGGTGCGAGTGATTTATCGGTAACATCATCGGTAATACCTATGACGAACTGATTCATTGGCTGATCCTGATCTAAGTTTTCGTATACTGCAACGATTTGACCAGGTGTTGTGTCTTTGGAACCGAGTCCGTATCGGCCTCCGAATATTTCAGGTGCATTGGCCTCATTGTAATACATGGTTCTCACGTCCATGTACAAAGGATCTCCTATAGCCCCCGGCTCTTTCGTTCTGTCAAGTACGGCTATTTTCTTTACTGTATTCGGAATTACCTTCTTTAAATATTCGGGAGCAAAAGGCCGATAGAGACGTACCTTGACCAATCCGACTTTTTTATCCTGTTTCAACAAATAGTTTATTGTCTCTTCAATGGTTTCACAGACAGAACCCATTGCTATTATGATATTTTCTGCTTCCGGATGCCCCACATAATCAAACAGGTGATATTCTCTGCCTGTCAGATCGTTGATATCCTTCATATAGTTTTCAACAATTGCCGGAACCTCTTCGTAATATTTATTGGAGGCTTCTCTTGCCTGGAAGTAAATATCCGGGTTCTGATTGGTACCGCGTATAACCGGATGCTCAGGATTCAGTGCATTCTTTCTGAATTTCTGCACGGCATCCATATCCAGTAGATTTTTAAATTCATCATA
>CAYLLJ010000009.1:843-5157 GCA_964384725.1 uncultured Oscillospiraceae bacterium
TCTTCTGTATTTCATGAGAAGTTCTGAATCCGTCAAAGAAATGAAGGAATGGAACTCTGGATTTGATTGCCGCCAAATGTGCAATTCCTCCTAAATCCATTACTTCCTGTACGGAGCTTGAAGCAAGGAATGCAAACCCTGTCTGCCTGGCTGACATGACGTCGGAATGATCACCGAAGATGCAAAGTGCGTGTGTTGCAAGCGTTCTTGCACTTACATGGAAAACACCCGGGAGAAGTTCGCCTGATATTTTATACATATTGGGGATCATGAGAAGCAAGCCCTGTGATGCTGTGTATGTCGTTGTCAAGGCCCCGGCCGCCAAGGATCCGTGAACTGCACCGGCAGCACCGCCTTCCGACTGCATCTCGACAACCTTAACCTCCTGCCCGAAAATATTTTTTCGTCCATAAGCAGCCCATTCATCAACAACCTCCGCCATGGTTGAAGATGGTGTAATGGGGTAGATTGCAGCGACATCAGTAAAAGCATATGACACATGTGCTGCTGCTGTATTGCCGTCCATTGTTTTTGTCTTTCTTTTTATCATTACATTACCTCCTAAAACTACCTATCACTTATTATATCAATGTTGTTAAATGCACTCTAATTTAATTTACATTATATATAATATATTCCTGTTTAGAATAACCATAAATTCTGTCAGCATCTCTGAAGAGCAGATAGAATATTATACAAGAAAAAAACAGGTTGGTCTAACATTTATTTTGTATTATACTCTAATGCTTTTTTTACTTGTAGTCAAACATAATTTTTTAATTATATTGATAAACTCCGATATTATCAGTCCTGCCTCTACCTGTAGATTCTCAAATGCTTGATACCTGCTTTTTTCAACTCGTCTTTAGAAAGCGGAGGCTTAATATCTTTATGGCTAAGTACCGTGCTTCTGCAATCAGTCCTGCTAATTAGGACCGGAAAGAATTCACCTCTTCTGTCTTTTAAATAATATTTTTGCTCCTCATTGAAATCACTATGTTTCAGGTCCCCAATAAGACAGTGTTCACTCGTCATGACGGGGATTTTGCCGCCGATTGTCAGTTCCGGAATTACTCCGTGAAAGTCCATTTTAATAATATCCTCCGGTTTTGCATCATGAGATATCACTGCTTCACTGATTCCCAGTTCTTTTGCTGCTAAAAAATCTGCGCTGTTATATAAATTCAATCCATAATCTCCAATAATATTTACACCTGCTTTAGCAAACGGTTCGATCCAGGACAGATTACCAATGGCAATTCCGATTCTGTATGAGTATTCTACTATTTTATCAAAATTCTGCCGAATCATTTTATCATGATATCCCTTTGTAATATTGGGGATAACAGGTACAGCCATACCATAATCACTATAAAAACCTGCCAGCATGGCTTCATATGGTATATATAACCTGCTGATGGAGAAATCTATACGTTCTTCTTTTTTTACTTGAAATAAGTACAGAAATGTTTTCTGCTGTTCAGAATCATTTTCTTTATTCTTATCATTTTCTTTTGTGATTTTCATTTCAGTATTTCCGCTGGCGGGAAAGTATAATTCCCTAAGATTCACCTCAAGATCTTTATGGCCAATTGGCATTACTTTCTTTGAGGCACTAATTCTGCATGCCAGAAGATCTGCAAGTGCGGCTCTGCGTAGTTCGTTAATGTTCGCTAATGGTACGGATATGCCGTCTTCTATATCTGCAATACATTCTGTCATCCGAAAAGGGGTACCTCCGGTCTTACCAAGCTGTGCCTCAACGATTTCCCTGTCCAATGCTTTCGTACGTGCTTTTTCCGGGCTTATCCCAAGTACTTTGATCACGCTGTTTCCGTCTTCATCTGTCGCTTTCAGTGATACAGCTTCACCGATGCTTGCGTAAAGATTAAATCTCACCCCTATTTTACGAAGCGATTTCTCATCGCTTCCGCTCTTTCCTTCATAGGTTGCCTTTGCCTTAAGCATAAGGCTTTTATCTGTTATTTTATATACCCGATCCCCGGGTTCAATGCGGCCATCAAAATATCCTGCCGTAACGGTTTTCCCTTTTGGTGCGAAGCTCGACTTTTTGCCGTCTGTCATCATATATGTAACTATGTTTCCGGACAGCTCTCTATTACGGATTTCGATTCCATCTCCCATAGAAAGTTCTTCTTCAAGGTGAATTGTGGCCAGTCCCCTCTTCCGGTCTCCGGATCTTGCTGTATTTGATCCTTTTAAAACCTTTCCTATATATATACCCTGATGCTTTGACAAATCACCGGACATGAAGCTCTTTCCGGGATTTTCATATAAATACCCTTGTGTAAAGCCGCCTCTGTTAAAAATCTGAGCTATGTCTTTTAGATCGGCAGGGTCCACATGGTATTGGCCGCTCTTTGCATATATATCCAAGTACCTTCTGTAAATACCGGTTACAATTGCAACATATTCGGGACTTTTCATCCGGCCTTCTATCTTTAATGAGGCAACTTCTGCTTCAGAAATCGCTCCCAGATGATCCAGCATGCATAGATCCTTAGGGCTTAGGGCATAATAAGAGTCAGTAATCTCTTTCATACTGCCATGATCTTCTATACAGAAAGAGTAAGGGAGCCTGCAAGGTTGTGCGCACTCTCCACGGTTGCCGCTTCTTCCTCCGATCTCCCGGCTCATCTGGCATTGGCCGGAATAACAGATGCAAAGAGCGCCATGAACAAAAACTTCTGTCTCCAGCAGGTTAAGACGGTTGATTTCCCTTATTTCATCCAATGTCATTTCTCTTGCCATAACTACACGCGAAAACCCAAGTTTTTTGGCCATCCTTACACCTTCTGCGTTGTAAATGGTCCCCTGAGTTGACAGATGAATGTTTAATTCCGGAATATTCTTTTGCAGCAGTCCAGCAAATCCAAGATCCTGCACAATCAACGCATCGATCCCCTCTTCAAACAGGAAGGCTGCATATTTCAGGGCAGCTCGAAGCTCCTGGTCCCGAATCAGGGTATTCATGGTTATATATAGCTTTACACCTCTTGCGTGTGCGTAATCGGCCGCCGCAATCACTTCATCATCGTTAAAATTGCCGGCATTTATCCGCGCATTGAAAAGCTTCCCGCCCATATATACAGCGTCAGCACCATTTTCCACCGCAGCTTTCAGTTGTTCCATTCCGCCTGCCGGTGCAAGTAATTCGGGTATTTTATACATAAACATACTCCTATACAGTAATTTAAATTGTTAAATAAATCGCTCTGATATATAATACTATCAACGAAAGAGAGGTTCAAGCATGTCGAAACTCAAGGAAATGCTATCCGATTGGAAATACATCAAATTATGCTTGTATATAGTCTTTACTGCTGCATTGCTGTATGTTGTCTATCTGATCATCGGAAATATGGATCAGATTTTGCGTGTTTCTAAATCGGTATTCGACAGCCTGACTTCTGCTTTTTCTTCATTGATCATCGGTCTTATAATTGCTTACCTTCTGAGCCCGCTGGTAGAGCTGATAAATCAAAAAGTCGTATCCCGATTTTTCTTTAAACTGCCTGCCGATCCGCTCAAACTGGAAAAGAGACTGGGTCTTCAGAGAACCATCAGTATACTTATCACTTTCTTGCTTATTTTCCTTATAATTTGTATCATTATATATGCCTTTGCATTTTTAATTATCGGCGATTTAGTTTTTTCAAGCCTGCAGAATATGGTTGATAGTATCATCGATTATTTCATGCAATACGAATCAGTCTTCAGAGGCTGGGCTGCCGCCATCCCTAACAGCGGTATAGAAGAACGGGTTCAGAATATTGCCAACGAAATTATTACATGGTTTTCCGATAATTTCAGCACTGCTGCTATAATCAACTTTATTACAAATTTAGGCGGAGGCATTCTGAATATGTTTATTGGTGTAGTAATAAGCATATATCTTCTGAAAGACAAAGACTTTTTTATCCGCCTCTGGAGAAAGACACTGCATCTAATCCTACCTATGAAAGCTAATGCAAAGGTTACAGAGACTTTATCCGATATCAATACGGTCATTTCTAAATTTCTAAGAGGTCAGCTGTTAGATGCTCTGCTCATTGCAATTCTGTCGTCTATCGGGCTGTCTGTCATCGGACTTGAATTTGCTGTTTTTCTGGGGTGTTTTGCAGGCCTTTGCAATATCATCCCCTATTTTGGTCCTATTATCAGTGCAATTCCCGCAGCTCTCATCGGTTTGCTTACCGGGGGTATCAGTCAGGCATTACTGGCAATCCTCGTTTTAATCATAATACAGCAGATTGATTCCAATTTTCTATACCCTCGTGTCGTCGGCTCCAG
>CAYLLJ010000009.1:5193-35245 GCA_964384725.1 uncultured Oscillospiraceae bacterium
TATTACGCTGGGCTCATCGGCATGATTTTGGCCGTCCCGACAGCAGCAATCATAAAAATACTTATTATGAAAAAGCTCGACTCAGTCACCTGAAATCGGCTTAGCTGTTCGATTAAACCTGTTTGCATGTGAAGTAGCAGATTTATCCTGCACAACATAATATGTAACGAAATGCAAAAAAGGAGAATCGTAAAATGATAAATAAAAGCGAGAATCAAAGTCATTATATCACATATGGCCAGATGAACCTGATAAACGATGCCCGATTGTTTTGGGTGGAGTTTGTAATCTGGATGAGATCCTATATGGTTAGTACACTCACAGGGTTCAGTGATATTGATGCGATCAAGGATCGTCTTTTTCGTATGCCGGCAGGTTTCACGGCAAAGCTTCAGCCTTATTTTGGCATAAGCAAATCCGAACAATTTCAACAGCTTAAGTTAATGTATATTGTGCATATTCTGACTTTTATCGCTGCCCAGCACAGTAAGAATCAACCGGTTGTAGATACTGCAGTAAGAGCGATGTATAAAGATGCGGATAGCATGTCGGAATTCCTTGCAAGCATCAATCCTTACTGGAGCAAGATCCAATGGCAAAATCTGTTTTATCAGCTCAATGATATGCTGATAAATGAAATGTTCACGTTACTGACTGGTAATTATGTTTCAGAAATTGAGATAAGGGAACGGCTAATCAAGCATGCGCTCATTCTTGGAGATTATACCGCATCCGGATTGATGCATTATCTGAGTCCCGAAATCGTCACTACATTAGCAGATGCAAGAGCATCTTATCTTAATGCTATAACGTTGCAGCCATAATAGCTTTGATAGTATGCATTCTGTTTTCGGCTTCATCAAAGACCACTGAATGTTTGCTTCGGAAGACTTCATCCGTTACTTCCCTTATATCATAACCCTTTTCGTTCCACTCTCGTGCCATTTTTGTTTCGAAGTCATGGAATGAAGGCAAGCAGTGCAAAAACAATACTTCGGGATTTTCTGTGGCTTTAAGCATCTCCATGGTAACTTTAAATGGTGTCAGCAATTTCACTTTAGCCGGGATCTGTTCTTCTTCACCCATAGAAGCCCATATATCAGTGCAGATTACATCTGCTCCCTTCAGGCAATCCGGATTGCTCGTAACTTCAATCATACTTCCGGTTTCTTCAGCTGCTTTTCTGGCCTTTACAATAATATCCTTATCGACTTCCAATTCATCAGGACCAAAAGCCACAAAATGTATTCCCATCTTTGCACATCCGTACATCCATGCATATGACATGTTGTTGCGGATATCACCGCAAAAGATGACTTTTGCATTGCTGAGAGGTTTTTTCGTCATATGCTCTTCTATAGTAAGCATGTCAGCCAATATCTGAGTTGGATGATCAACATCCGTTAGTCCGTTCCAAACAGGGATTCCCGAATATTCCGCAAGTGCTTCCACAATTTTCTGATCATAACCCCTATATTCTATCCCGTCAAAAAACCTGCCAAGAACTTTAGCGCTGTCTTCGATGGACTCCTTTTTTCCGACTTGAGAGCCGGAGGATTCAAGATAAGTTACATGACCGCCTTCATCATAGCAGGCAACCTCAAAAGAGCATCTGGTTCTGGTGGAAGTCTTCTCAAACATTAGAACGATATTTTTCCCTTTCAGCAAGTCCCCTGATATACCTGCTGCCTTTTTTGCCTTCAAATCATGCGCCAGATCAAGTATGTATCTTATTTCCTGTGAGGTAAAATCCATCAAAGTCAAAAAGCTTCTTCCTTTTAGATTTACTGCCATGTTTCGACCTTCTTTCAATTTTTTTGTTTTGGTTTCAATATATATTCCTGAAGCAGCTTATGTGCCAAAAACTTCTGGGCATTTGCTTTCATGGAAAGGTTTACGATTACCATAAACATTTCAAGCATATCATCGTCCAATAGCTCTTTTTCTCTCATTTGACGTTTGCTGCTTTCAACCATACTGCCGATACTATCCGTAAGCGATTGCAGTTCTTCGGCCTGTACTGAAAGGATGCCTTCATACAATGCATTCAGATCGATTTTATCATCAAATTCCGAATTATAGTTTTCTATGAGAGGCTTTAATATATTCTCGATCTCTTCCATCTGGAAGATTCCCTTCAAGTAGAATATCAAGGTCAGTAAAATCAGATGGTCTTTGGAATATTTTTTATTTACCGGCCTTGGCAGCATATTATGCTTTACATAATTTCCGATCATTGTTTTAGTAATGACCTTATCCTTATCGTTCTGCTTATAGATTTCAAGTTCTCTGTTCATAAATGTCTCAACTTGATCCATGTAAATCTCCATATCCGGAAAAGAATCCGCATCGATCAATCCCTTGGAAACAAATTTTTCAACAGTACCTTTAATAAATTCTTCATAGCGCATGACATCCACCTCCAACATCGTCTTAGAAAGTAACTATAACCACAATATAGGTTATTCATTACTGCATGTCAAGGGTCACAAGAACATTTTTTCAAATTAGAGGGCGGTTCTGAAGAGAAATATAGCCTATGCCCGCGGGGGTTTTGTTCCGTAGTATTGATAGTACGTGACCTCATATCTTCCGTTATATAGTTTTCGGCGGCGGTCAGCCGGCCTCCCAAAAGCAAGATTTTCAAAATCCTTATCCGTTGTTATAAGATATAATGACCATGTAGAATTTTCTTTCATCAATCTTTTTAGATCACAGTATATCTTCCTGATCTCATCCCTTTCTCCTATTCTCTCGCCATACGGAGGATTGCAGATGATAATTCCGTAATTTTCTTCAAGGCTGACCTTCTCAAATGGTTTTATTTTAAAATTTATACAGTCGTCTACTCCTGCTTCAATTGCGTTTTCCCTTGCGGCTTTAACTGCCTGGGGCAGAATATCAGATGCAAGAATGCGTATATCATGATTTGTTTTTATAGCTTCAAAGGCTGCTTTTCTTTCTTCCTTCCATAATTTTGCGGGAAATCCCGGCCACTCCTCTGAAATGAATTTGCGGGCAAGCCCGGGAGCGACGTTTTTTCCTATCATGGCAGCTTCGATTGGTATAGTTCCCGACCCGCAAAACGGGTCCAACAGCAGCCTGCCTTCTTTCCAAAAAGACAACTGTACCATTGCTGCTGCAAGTGTCTCTTTGATAGGCGCAGCTACGTCTTTTACCCTATACCCTCTTTTATGCAGCCCCGCCCCGCTTGTATCAAGTGTTATGGTCGCCCTGTCCTTCAGCAGCGTTACCTTAACAATATATTCCGATCCGGTTTCACTAAACCACTGGCAATGGTATGTATCCTTCAATTTTTCTACGATAGCCTTTTTTGATATCGACTGACAATCCGGAACACTATGAAGTTTTGATTTGACTGAAGTGCATGTGACGGTAATTCTTCCGTCTTCAGGAATCCATTCATCCCACGGCAATGCTTTAACCTGCTGGAACAGCTCTTCAAATGACATAGCATTAAATTCACCAAGTTTAATCAGAACTCTGTCAGCACATCTCAGCCATAGATTTGATTTAACTATAGCCCGTTCATCTCCGAGGTATGTTATTTTTGCGTCTTCGGATTTCAATACTTTAAATCCTAAATTTTCAATTTCCCTCTTTACCACGGCTTCCAAACCAAAGGTGGCAGTGGCTATCAGTTCAAGTTTAGACAAACTCTTTCCCTCCCGGCGCTGCGGATAAAAAAGCTCTCTTTCGAGAGCCTTTGTTTTAAATGTTTGATCTTCTTTTGTTCATTTGGTTATTCTCAATTACATCTATCGAATTTAATGCTTTGCCTGTCCCTATGGCCACACAGGATTTCGGGTCTTCGGCAATCGTCACCTTTATTCCGGTTCGTTCTTCTAAGCGCTTGTCAATTCCGTGAAGCAGTGCGCCTCCTCCGGTAAGCACCATACTGCTGTTGCTGATATCAGCCGACAACTCGGGTGGTGTCCTTTCCAATACTCCATGTGCAACTTCGCATATTACCTGCAAAGGTTCATCCAGTGCTTCCATCATTTCTTTTGATGTGATCTCAATAGATTTCGGGAGTCCTGTTACCAGATCTCTTCCTCTGCATTCTTTAACGATAATTTCCTCCCTCGGATATGCTGTACCGATTGTCATCTTTATTTCCTCGGCAGTCCGTTCGCCGATGTATAGTTTGTGCTCTTTTCTCATATATTTGATGATAGCCTCATCAAATTTATCTCCGGCAACTTTAACCGAAGTGCTTGTCACAATTCCGCCCAGGGAGATTACTGCAACATCAGTAGTACCTCCTCCGATATCAATAAGCATAATTCCATCAGGTCTCGAAATATCAAGTCCGGCGCCGATAGCTGCCGCGACCGGTTCCTCCATAAGGTATACTGCCTTTCCCCCTGCCTGAGTTGCTGCTTCTCTTACTGCTCTTTTTTCAACTTCAGTCACTCCGCTCGGTACACAAACCATAATTCTAGGCTTAAAGAATTTGCTGCTTCCGCATGTTTTTCGAATAAAATATTTCAGCATTCTTTCTGTCACATCGTAATCGGAAATAACTCCGTCTCTTAACGGCCGTACTGCAATTATATTGCTTGGTGTCCTGCCAAGCATTTGTCTCGCTTCTTCTCCTACCGCAAGTATCTCATTGGTGTCTCTGTTAATCGCGACCACGGAAGGTTCGTCTAATACTACACCTTTTCCTTTTATATAAACCAAAACATTCGCTGTTCCAAGATCAATGCCTACTTCTTCTGTAAATCCCAAGTTTATCCCTCCTCAAATATATATCCTAAACATTACTAATGTATCTCTATCTTTTACGTTTATCCTAAATATTATATCTGCAAAGAGGAAATATTTCAATTTTTATTTACAGATTCATTAATAGAAATTCATATTTTTACAATATCCACCATATTAAAGTTTTCGATCGTCATATTCATAAGCAGGCTATTCGCAAGAGCATTTGCAGTATCAACAGATGTCAGACATGCGATGTTCCTCTCTATAGCTTTTCTGCGCATCTGAACAGAATGAACCGCCGGCTTTCTTCCTATCGTCGAGGTGGATACGACAAAATCAACCTCACCGGTGTCAAACAGATCACTTGTATTAGGTGATGGTCCGTCATGCTTATTGACTATTTCCGACTGTACACCATGCAAGTTCAGATACTCTGAAGTACCTTTTGTGGCCCAGATCTTATAGCCAAAATCGACAAATTTCTTAGCCATAGGCACGATCTCTGGTTTATCCTCATCTTTTACCGTAATAAGCACACAGTTTCCTACTTTGTGAAGTTCATAACCCGCAGCGATCAAACCTTTGAAAAGGGCTGTTTCCAGATCATGATCTATTCCTAAGACTTCGCCGGTCGATTTCATTTCCGGCCCAAGCTGGTTGTCTGCATCGTGGAGTTTCGGGAAACTGAAAACCGGAACCTTCACTGCGACGTAATCACCCTCAG
The DNA here is from genome assembly GCA_964384725.1 of uncultured Oscillospiraceae bacterium. Classification (GTDB taxonomy): domain Bacteria; phylum Bacillota; class Clostridia; order Peptostreptococcales; family Anaerovoracaceae; genus Anoxybacterium. Next base: position 10,652 of record CAYLLJ010000009.1, read on the forward strand.
GGCAGACTCCGCTGCTGTACCCTAAATCCTTGAGCTTAGCGCCTAAAATCACCTTCGTTGCCAGATCAACAATTGGAACATTTGTCACCTTGCTGATATATGGAACCGTCCTTGAAGATCTCGGATTGACTTCGATCACATAAACCCGTCCCTCGAACAGCACGTATTGAATGTTTACAAGTCCGCATACCTTCAGTTCCTTTGCAAGGCGCCCTGTATATCCCACAATTGTATCCCTGACCTCCTGTGTCAAAGTAACAGGGGGATAGACTGAGATAGAATCGCCGGAATGAACTCCCGCTCTTTCAATATGTTCCATAATTCCCGGAATCAGAAAATCTTCACCATCACATACTGCATCTACCTCGACTTCTGTACCCATAAGATATTTATCAATGAGAACCGGATTCTCAAGTTCTCTTGCAGTGATGATATCCATATATTCGATTACGTCACTTTCTGTATATGCTATTATCATGTTCTGACCGCCCAGTACATAGGATGGGCGCAGCAGCACAGGATATCCGACATTTTGAGCTTCTTTAACTGCATCTTCGGTCGTATAAGCCATTCTTCCATTTGGCCTTGGTATATTGCAATGTTCTAAAAGCTTGTCGAAACGTTCACGGTCTTCAGCCGCATCTATACTGTCCGCCGATGTCCCTAAAATCTGAACGTTCTTATTTTTCAAGTACTTTGTGAGCTTAATAGCAGTTTGACCTCCAAATTGAACCACAACACCCCATGGCTGTTCCGTGTGCAAAATAGAATCAACATCTTCAGGCGTCAGCGGCTCAAAGTAGAGTCTATCTGAAATATCAAAGTCTGTTGATACAGTTTCAGGATTATTGTTAACAATAATCGCTTCGTAGCCCGCTTCCTTAAGAGCTGAAACACAATGTACAGAGCAATAGTCAAATTCTATACCCTGCCCTATGCGGATAGGCCCTGATCCAAATACGATCACCTTTTTCTTCCCGGTGATATGCTGATCTATAAACTCCTTAGCTTCATTTTCCTCATCATAAGTTGAATAAAAGTATGGCGTCTCAGCCGCAAATTCAGCTGCGCAGGTATCCACCATCTTATATGAAGCATAGAGCTTTTCAGGAGGCTCCTGCCCGCTGAGATTTATTATTGTTTTATCCAGAAATCCCATCTTCTTAGCCTTCTTATATTTGTCCTGAGTAAGCGTTCCCTCTTTCAATGTGTATTCCATATTGACGAGATTTGCAAGCTTATGGATAAACCAAAGGTCTATGCGGGTTATTTTATTGATCGTATCGGCAGGGATTCCTCGTTTTAATGCTTCGTAAATTACAAATATTCTTTCATCGTCACAATTATGAAGTAGCTCTTCAATTTCATGATCGCTCTTATCCTTGAGCTTGTACAGATTCAAGGTGTCAAGGTTGAGCTCAACACAGCGCACTGCTTTCATCATAGCCTGTTCAAATGATGCCCCGATTGCCATGACTTCCCCTGTAGCCTTCATTTGGGTTCCCAAAGTTCTATTGGCATAAACAAATTTATCAAAAGGCCATTTTGGAAATTTTATTACAATATAGTCAATCGCCGGTTCAAAGCAGGCATAAGTCTTACCTGTCACTGCATTCAGTATTTCATCCAGCGTATATCCGATCGCTATTTTTGAGGCAACCTTAGCAATAGGGTAACCCGTAGCTTTCGAGGCAAGTGCAGATGACCTTGATACTCGCGGATTCACCTCAATAACCGCATATTCAAAGCTTTCAGGATGCAGAGCAAACTGGCAGTTGCAGCCGCCTTCCACACCAAGCGCCTGAATGATTTTAATCGCTGCCGTTCGGAGCATTTGATATTCTTTATCAGACAAAGTCACCGCCGGAGCAACGACTATTGAATCCCCTGTATGCACTCCTACCGGGTCTACGTTTTCCATAGAACAAACAGTGATCGTATTATTTTTGCTGTCTCGAATAATTTCGAATTCAATTTCTTTCCAGCCGGATACACCGCGTTCCACCAGGATCTGATTGATTGGGCTTAGACGCAAACCGTTTTCGCCAATGCGAAACAATTCTTTTTTTGTATATGCGATTCCGCCTCCGGTTCCTCCAAGTGTGTAAGCCGGACGTACAATGACGGGATATCCTATTACTTCAGCAAATTCCAAAGCGTCTTCTATATCAGTCACTACTTTTGAGGGTATGACCGGTTCCCCAATCGATTCCAGCATGTCTTTGAATAGCTGTCTGTCTTCTGCTTTATCGATTGTCTCCGGAGCCGCTCCTAAAAGTTTGACATTCTGCTCCTTCAGAAATCCTTCCTTTGCAAGCTGCATTGACAGAGTTAGCGCTGTCTGTCCTCCCATAGTAGGAAGGATGCTGTCCGGCTTTTCCATCCTGATAATCTTTTTCAGCACGGGAAGCGTCAATGGCTCTATATATACCTCATCTGCCATGGTTTTATCTGTCATGATGGTTGCAGGATTGGAATTTACCAGAATGACTTCAAGTCCGTCTTCCTTTAGTGAGCGGCAAACCTGTGTCCCCGCATAATCAAACTCTGCTGCCTGGCCTATGATAATTGGTCCCGAACCAATTACTAGTACCTTTTTTATATCGTCTCGTAATGGCATATCATCAATCCTTTCTATTGTCTTTCATCATTTGGATAAAGGCGTCAAAAAGATACTCGGTATCCAGTGGGCCGGAACAAGCCTTCGGATGGAATTGCACCGTAAAGGCTTTAGCCCTTTTATAGACAATTCCTTCACAGCTTCCGTCATTAACATTATAGTGACTAATATTGCCAATCCCCGGATTTAGCGTATCACCCATAATAGCGTAGCCATGATTCTGACTGGTGATGAAAACCTGGTCTCTAATTATATCCATGACTGGCTGATTAGCCCCGCGATGCCCGTACTTCAGCTTCTGCGATTTTGCTCCGTTAGCTAAAGCCAACAGCTGGTGTCCTATACATATTCCGAAAATCGGGATACCGCTTCCCATAAGCTCCTTTAATATTGCAATTTCCTCAGTATTTACGGCAGGATCCCCGGGTCCGTTGGAAAGCATGATGCCTTCGGGATTGATTTTCAGGATCTCATCAAAGGATGTATTATGAGGTACGACTGTTACGCTGCAGCCTCTGTTGAGCAGGCATCTCAGTATATTAGCCTTGTAACCATAATCATAGAGTACGACATGGAATTCCGCATTTGGAGATTCATGGAATATCTTTTCGCTGCAAGATACAGATTTAACCGCATCCTGTATGACATACTGTTTTACTTCCTTTAAAAAAGCGTCCTTGTCCACAGGCAGATCAGATATGATCGCCCCGTTCATGACGCCATGTTCTCTTATCTTTTTTGTAAGCGCTCTTGTGTCAATGCCGCAGATGCCAATTATATTATGTTTTTTCAAATATTCATCCATATTGTATCGGCTTCGGAAGTTTGAGGGTTCTTTGCACCATTCCCTCACGATATATCCCTTAGCCCAGACATTATCCGATTCGCTGTCGCTGTCATTCAGCCCGTAATTTCCTATCAAAGGAAATGTCTGCGCTACAAGCTGGCCAAAACAGCTTGGATCCGTCAATGTTTCCTGATATCCTGTCATTCCTGTAGTAAACACCACTTCCCCGATGACGCTGCCTGTCGCTCCGAAGCTTTCACCTTGATAAACAGTTCCGTCTTCAAGAATCAAATAGGCAATGTTTTCTTCCTTAATTATATTGTTTTCTATAATTGCATTGTTTTTTTCCATATAAATGTGCTCCTTCCCTCCTGTCTTCATATTATTTCAAGGCTTTCTGCAAAAGTTCAAGCCCTTCTTTCAATTCATCGTCTGTAATGTTCAGAGGCGGTAGCAGCCTTACCTTATCCTTGGCGGAAAGCAAGATCAGACCAAGCTTTAGTGCATCTTTCACAACTTCTTTTGCTTCCTTGGCCTGCACCGCTATCCCAATCATCATACCGAGTCCTGTAACTTTTGATACCCCTTCCATCTTTTCGATCTCTGCCTTCAGGAAACTGCCCTTACCGGCGACCTGCTCAAGGAAATTGTCATCCAGCCTCGTCAGAACTTCTACTCCTCCGGCACATACTGCAGGATTCCCTCCGAAGGTGGTTCCATGATCCCCCGCTTCAAGAACAAGGGAACAATTGTGGTTAAAGAGGATTCCCCCAATAGGCAAGCCTGCACCCAGACCCTTTGCCACTGTTATCATATCCGGTAGTATTCCGTAGTGTTCATAAGCAAAGAGCTTTCCGGTTCTTCCGATGCCGGTTTGAACCTCATCCACGATAAGAAGAATATCTTTCTCCCGGCATAAGCGGTGCAGTTCCTTTACATAATCCTGCTCCAGATTATTGACACCGCCTTCTCCCTGCACAAGCTCAATCATAATAGCACAGGTCTTATCTGAGACCTTTATCTTTATATCTTCAGTGTCATTGGCTTTAGCATATGTAAACCCCTCAACAAAAGGATCAAAATATTTATGATATTCCTCCTGTCCGGTAGCGGTAATTGCCGCCATTGTTCTTCCATGGAAGGAATCTTGCAAGGTTATGATGTCGTATCTTCCTCTTCCATACTTCATAAAGCTGTATTTTCTCGCAGCTTTGATTGCTCCCTCATTTGCTTCAGCACCCGAATTGCAGAAAAATACCTTGTCAAATCCTGTTCTCTGAATTAGTATTTCGGCAAGCTCGCCGCAGGGCTCTGTATAGAACAGGTTTGATGTATGCTGTAATGTCCGAAGCTGTCTGCTCACCGTCTCCGCCCATCTGTCATCACTGTATCCGAGGCAATTCACTCCGATACCTGAAGAAAAATCTATATATTTTTTACCTTCAGGCGAATAACAGGTTGCACTTTTTCCTTTTGCTATACACAGATCACACCTTGCGTAGGTTCCAAGAATATATTTACTGTCTCTCTCTTTTATATCTTTACTGTTCACTGTAGATGCTCCTTTTCTTCAAACAGCAATGTCCCTATTCCTTCATCAGAAAACAGTTCGATCAGTATGGAATGTTCTATTCTGCCATCAATGATGACTGCCTCTTTAATCCCGTTTTTTATACCATCGATACAGCTTTTTATTTTCGGAATCATACCGCCGTCGATGATTCCTTCCTCAATCAGTCTCGGTACATCTTCTATATTAATTTTTGAAATCAGTGAATCTTCATCATCCTTATTCATCAACAGACCTCTTACATCAGTCATTAAAATCAGCTTTTCTGCTTTTAATGCCCCGGCTATTGCCGCTGCTGCTGTATCTGCATTGATATTGTATGTTTGTCCGTTCTTATCTGCCCCGATTGTTGCGATTACCGGAGTGAATCCATTTTTCAGCGCCATGATTATCGGTGAGACTTCTACCTTCTTTATATCGCCTACAAAGCCAAGATCGACTTCATTCTGAAGCTTATCAACCTGGAGCATGCCTCCGTCCAATCCACACAGTCCTATCGCTTTTCCATTATGCTGCTGAATCATAGAAACCAGGTTTTTATTTACCTTACCTGCCAGCACCATTGCGGCCACCTCTGCGGTTTCTTCATCCGTATACCTCAGTCCATCTATGAAGATGGATTCCTTGCCCATAGTTTTCAACATACTGCTGATTTCGGGCCCGCCTCCGTGAACTAAAACGACCTTAATCCCAACAATTGTGAGGAGTGCAATGTCCTTCATGACCGCTTTCTTCAACGTATCGCTGATCATCGCATTTCCCCCGTATTTTATAACTATGACTTTATTACAAAACTTCTGTATATATGGGAGCGCCTCTAACAATACTGTTGCTCTTGTTATTGTATCTTTCATTTTCTTAATCCTTTACTCATTCTTCGCTATTTTTATGATGAGGTAACGGCAGTTCGCCATCACAAACGAGACGTGCTGTTTTACGATCAGGTTCTATAATTTCCGTTTATTTTTACATAATTATAAGTTAAATCACAGCCCCATGATACAGCTTGTGCATCTCCCTGATTCAAGGATACCAGTATTTTAATTTCGTCTTCGTTTAAGATTTTCAAGGCATCGTCCTCGCTGAAATTATTGTAAGCAGAGCCTTTGCAGACTTCTACACTGCCCTTTTCCGAAGCGATCGTAATATCCACATTGCTGACATCGAATTCCGCATCTGCATATCCAATAGCGCATAATGCTCTGCCCCAATTGGCATCCTTCCCGAACATAGCTGCCTTGAACAGGCTGGAGGTTATTACTGATTTCGAGACAATTCTTGCGGTTTTTTTATTCGGTGCCCCTGATACGATGCATTCCAACAGTTTGCTGGCTCCCTCCCCATCCTTGGCCAGTGCCTTTACAATAGATGTAGTAAGGTCATTTAAAACTGCGCAGAAAGTGTCATAATCTTCACCCTCACTGTCAATGACTGCGTTGCCGGCAAGTCCGTTGGACAAAATGGCTACCGTGTCGTTGGTGGAAGTATCCCCGTCAACACTCAGCTGATTGAAGGTATCAAGAATATCATCAGAAAGTGCTTTCTGAAGCATTTTAGAAGTAATCGCTATATCTGTTGTTATATAACACAGCATTGTTGCCATATTCGGATTAATCATTCCGCTGCCTTTTGCAATAGCTCCTATGCGGCACTCCTTACCGCCTATATTTAAAGAAATTGCAAATTCTTTTTTTATCGTGTCTGTGGTCATAATCGCATGGGCAGCTTTATCCGAACCGCTTTGATCATGGCTTAATTTCTTCACCAGTTTCGGTATTCCCTTTTCAAAGGGCTCAATACTCATAGGCTCGCCGATTACTCCGGTTGAACATACGATAATTTCGGTTGAACTGACAGAAAGCTCATTCGCCAATATCTCACACGTCCTTACCGCGATTTCTATGCCATTTGGTGCGCAGGTATTTGCGTTTCCGCTGTTGCAGATAATAGCTCTTGCTTTCCCGCCTTTTAAATGCTCTTGTGTTATTGCAACGGGAGCACCTTTGACCTTATTTTGTGTATAGACGGCAGCCGCATTACAAGTAACATCGCTAACGATAAGAGCCAAATCTTTTTTTGTTTTATTCTTTCTTATTCCGCAATGCACTCCCGATGCTTTAAAGCCTTTAGGAGCACATACACCTCCTTCAATATATTCAATCAACATTTTCTTTCCTCCTGTTTTTTATAACGAGCCCTTTACTTTCAGGTAATCCAAGCATAATATTCATACATTGTATTGCCGCTCCGGACGCTCCTTTTCCCAGGTTATCGTATCTGGCCATCAGAATCATCTGTTCTTCATTGCCGGTAACAAAGAGCTCCAATCCATCTGTTTCTGTCAGCTCATTTGCCGGCATAAACCCATCCTCTGGGTATTCCTCGAATTCTCTTACCTGGATAAATATCTGTTCCTTATAGTATTCCGAATAAATCCGTCTCAATTCTTCCGGTGTTTTTTTATCTTTTATCAAACGGCCATGCAGGGATACGGTAGCTAACATACCGCTGTAATAATCTGCAACGATTGGGAGAAAGACCGGCACGTGGCTGATTCCGGTCATTGCTTTCATTTCCGGCAAATGCTTATGGTGCTGTGTAAGACCATATTGACGCGGGCTGTCAAAATATTGATTCCTAAAATTGCTCTCATACTGCGCAATCATACTCTTCCCTCCGCCGCTGTATCCTGTGATAGAATGACATGTGAAAGGATAATCCTTCTTGATTATACCAAGAGAGACAAGGGGATTTACCAGTGAAATAAAGCCGGTAGCATGGCATCCGGGCACAGCCACCCTGTTTGACCCCTTTATTCTATCCTTCTGTGCCGCATTGAGCTCCGGGAACCCGTAGACCCACTCATTATTTGTTCTGTGAGCGGTAGAAGTATCGATGATTCGCCGATCTTTACCTGCGTTTTTCGCAATTTCCCTGGAAGCGTCGTCCGGCAAGCACAGAAATGTGATATCTGCCTTATTTATTATTTCCAACCGTGCTCTTAAGTTTTTACGTTCATTGTCAGATATCGATAGAATCTCAAGATCATCTCTGTCTTGTAACCTTTTTTGTATTTTCAGACCCGTCGTTCCTTCTCGTCCATCGATAAATATTCTGTAACGCATTTTGGCTTTCCTTCCCACAATTTTATCAAATCTTAGTATCATATTATACGCCGATTTTAGGCTATGTCAATAAAATATTGTATATTTATTACGAAAAATGTATTTTTATTCATCGGTCTGATTACATGAATCAAAATAGCATATCGTCGCCTCGTCCTACATATATTGTTGTAAAGAAAGCGTTGCTTTGGCTTTGGAGGCCAATCAAAAGTATTGCATAAATATATGAAGGTGGTGAATGTCTAAAATATGAAGGATTACATAGAGGAGCGGGTTTTAGAACTCGCTGGGCACATACTTGAAACCAATTCCACAGTTAGGGCGGCAGCAAAAAAATTTCGGGTATCAAAGTCCACAGTCCATAAGGATATTACCGAAAGGCTGCTTGAGATAAATCCAGGGCTTGCCCAAGAGGTAAAAACTGTTTTAGATAATAACAAGGCGGAACGTCACATTAGAGGCGGTCTTGCCACACAACAGAAGTATAAAGGCCGATAGTGAACACGGAACAAAGTGCATGTCAGAATGATAAATATTAAAAGTGCAGTTGAATCAAATTCATTTGATTGCTGCACTTTTCATGTCTTTTCTTAATTGCACTTCTATCCTGTTTTTCCCTTTCTTCTTTGCTTCATATAGCATCGCATCTGATGATCTTAGTATCCCATGAACAGAATCCCCAACCAGTTCACTGACACCAAAGCTGCCTGTTATTTGAACACCCTTTACGAAATCGGTATTTTCTATGCGTGACTTAATCCGCTCAAGGAGTGCAACAGCCTCCTGGCTGTTTGTGTTGGGCATAATAACAATAAATTCTTCACCGCCATACCGCCCTATTATGTCGGTTAACCTGCAGCATTCTGTCAATATTTTGGCAACTCTGATCAGTACCGTATCGCCGATCTGATGACCATAGGTATCATTAATCTGTTTAAAATTATCCAGATCGATCATGGCAACCGTAAGAGGATAATTGATTCGCTTTGCACGATCGATTTCCTCCTTAAGACGTCTTAGAGAATTTTTATGATTCAGGAGGTTTGTCATAGAATCCCTGATCGTTAACTCCTTTAATTCCATGTTTATCTTTTTAAGTTCGTTATTCTTTTCAATAATAAGCTTTTCATTCATGTGAGATTTTACTCTGTTGCGGGAAATCATCTGATTCAGTATCCACGCTATGCCTGTCATAGATAATGTATTTATATTCAATGTATTAATCACAAGCTGCAGAGGCTGGAATTGCGGAAGCATTATAATAAATATAATATTGAATAAAAGGAATAATGGCAATGAAATCAAAGGCGGCATGGTAATAAAGGCTGCAATAGTAAAAACAGCTAAAAAATATGAACTGCTTGAAGCGACGGCTGACTGTTCATGCAGGCTTAATATTAATCCGGCTGTCAGTACCCCGACTAAGAATAATATCTGGACTAATATGTATACGGGTACTGGTATTCGTTTTATATTTTTTCTGACTATATATAATATTGGAAGGCAGGCCATCGCATATAGCGCGATCCCTATAGAAATATAAAAATCAATCGTATCCAGAGACTGCAGGGACAACGCAATCAGAGGTTCAAAAATTGCAAGCATTGCTGCAATAATAACCATCTTTATCATATTTTCTTCGCTGATAATTCTGATATATTCTTTTCTTAATTCCTTTGGTATTCTTGATAGATAACATTGAGGACGCTTCAATAATATCACGCTTTCTAATATAAGATATTTTTATATACCGTAATCTGCTGTCCTAATCTTTTATCATGATAAATATAACACGTCACAATATGAATGTCTATGTATTTTAGCGGATACATTTATTCAAGCTTACCTTAACATTCAAGCTGTAAATAAACAGGGGGCTGCCTTATCGCAACCCCTTGTTATAACGAATTTTACCTAACTTTTCGATTCGGTATATTACGAATTATAGAAACTTTGTGATAGGATCCTGATTTTTATAGCCCTCCAGCAGCTTTGCGGATTTTGAAACGTCACCTAATAGAATTCCGCCACAGAATCTATTGTTCACAAAATAGAGCTTTTCATACGTATTCTTTGCTCCATCATAAATCTCAAAGGTTTTATACACCTTTTCCGGATCTTTACCGTTGTCGCCTACTGCAAATAATGAGGTGCCCATTCCATTGAATGCATTGGAAGGAGTAAACGCCTCATATTTGTATTCATCTCCGACTGCATTGATTCCAGCAGCTTTGCCCATCTCAACAGCCTGACCCCAAATTGCATAATTGACTCCTTTATATTCCGCACAATCACCGCAGGCATAAATGTCACTGACACTTGTCTCCATTTTATCATTGACTATAATTGAACGGCTTGTTTCAATGCCTATATCCTTTGCCAGTTCAATGTTTTGTTTTACTCCTGTGGAGAGTATTATCATTTCGCCTTCAGCTATAGAGCCATCAGAAAGTTTCACCCCAACTGCCTTTCCGGATCCTGTGATCTCCTCTATTCCCAAGTTGTTGATAACTCTGATCCTGGATTTTTCTGTTGCTTCTTTCAGTAATTGAGAGCCTCTTGCATCCAATTGTTTTCCCATAATATTCGCAGATTTTTCAATTACAGTAACATCCAGTCCGGCTTTTTTCAGCTCCCATGCAGCCTCCAGGCCCAAAACTCCGCCGCCTATAACGACGGCTTTTTTGACTTGCTTTAAGAACATCTGTATTTTCTTGACTCCTGCCATATCGCGGATGGCAAACACGCCTTCCTGATCGGCCCCTTTGATCGGAGGGATAAAAGATTCGGCACCTGTTGCCAGAATCAGCTTGTCGTAACTTTTTGTCTCACCGTTATCAAGCACAATTTCTTTGGATTCTTTTCTGATCTCGGTTACCCTCATATTTAAAGTAAGTATTATGTTGTTTTCCCGATACCATTCTTCAGGTTTAATATAGAAATTGATAGGATCCACATCGGACAGAATACCCTTCGTAAGCATAGGCCGATTATAACCGATCACATTCTCGGCAGATATGATCTCAATGGTGCATTTCTTATTTCTCAATCTGATTTCTTCACAGGCAGTTGTTCCGGCAGCTCCATTTCCGATTATTATAAAACGTTCCGCACTTTCAGTAATAAATGTAGTATCAGGAACAGCAATCTCTTCAAACTGATCTGGTCCGACACCGCAGACAGGGCAAACATCGGGCGGTGCATCTCCTTCGGCAACATGTCCGCAAACCAGGCATTGCCAAACCTTTTTTACGGTCTCAGCAGGCGGCTTGACATTATCAATAATCTTGCCTGCCGACACTGAAGCTCCGAAGCCATAGCCAAATTCGAATGCTTCCTGCAGCTGCGCCTGATTGGGTTTAAAGCGTATTCTGAGTCCTTCGCCGTAAATCTTCATATTGAGCTGCTTCAATCTTTCTATTATGTTTCCTACTCCTTCACCGCTCCATCCATAAGCACCAAAAGCAGAGGCGATTTTTTTGCCATGAGTCTTTGAGAATATTGAAGTAGCTAAATCCCAGATCGGTTTCAAGGCATCTCCAACAAAGGTTGGTGTTCCAAACAGTATGCCGTCAGCCCAATAAAGCTCATCTATGACCTGCGATTTATCTGAATAAACCATATCATAAAGCCGAACATCGATATCTCCGTGTGCGCGAATTCCTTCCGTAATCTTATTTGCGATCATTTCTGTATAACCGTATGCAGAAACATATGGGATGATTACAGTCTTCCTGATGTTCGGGTTAACTTCAGTCGACCATTCTTTATAGAGTTCTATGATTTCTTTCGTATTTTGAGTCAGTACAGGGCCATGACCGGTGAGGACCATATTGATTTCCAGATTCTCGACTTTCTTTACTGCATCGCGTATATATGGTTTAAATGGCGACATGATAGAATCAAAATAGAATTTTACTGCTCCAAGGTAATCGTCCCTGTTTTCAATGGTGTCATCAGTAACTCCTTCACAGGAAAAATGTGCGCCGAAAGCATCGCAAGTTACAAGAATTCCCTCTTCCTCAATGTAAGTGAACATGGTGTCAGGCCAGTGCAGATTAGGTGCAATTATGAAGCGGAGCGTCTTATTTCCCAAAGAAAGTTTATCGCCATCCTTTACCGTTATGCTCCCGAAATCTTTATTACAGATCTCTTTCATAAAACCTATACCCGCTGCAGTTCCGACAAGTTTCAGTTTTGGATTCAATTCAAGCATCTTTTCGATTGCGCCGCTATGATCCGGCTCAGCATGGCTCAATATAATATAATCTATATCTTCCAAAGGTATAATATCATTCACCTTATTCAGGTACTGATCAGTAAATTTCGCTTTGGAAGCGTCAAATATGACATTTTTCTCAGAAGCTTTTAAAATATAAGAGTTATATGATGTGCCAAATTCAGTATGCATTAAGATATCAAATATCTTCAAATCCGGATCCAAATTGCCAACCCAATATAAATCATCCTTTAATTGTTTTGTCTTCATATACATAACCTCCTTATTCTAAAAATAAAATTAGTCATTTAGTGTGAAGGATAAATAATCCCATAAAATGACCATACTCCTTTTAATTTATGACATCTTTACAAATTAACTTGTTCGATTTGAATTGCCATGTGTGATTCGTCTAAGATGAATGTTCGCATGGCACTTATTTAATAATATATAATACCACTAATTATAAATATTTTCAATTATTTTTAGCCTTCGCTTGAATTGCGAGCAGTGAATAACGTCGTATTATGTAAACTTATGTCCGTATATCAACGAACATTGTTCAACAGGCCGAAACAATTATATTATAAGGGTTGCGTTCATTATCCACACATTATAATAAATTGTATACAATTTTATACACATGCTATTGTGGATAAAATATTTGAGTTTAAACCCAGTGATTGCAACAATCTCATTTTTAATTTGCTAAAATCTCATACGACTTATCCACAGGCATCCGCAAATTTTATCGTTACTTGTTTGATATTTGTTTTTTTCGTTATTCAGGTTTGAATTGAAAATTGTATACAAAAGCTTGATTTTTTTATGGGATTGGGTTAATATTTAAAAGTGCTGACTACCAATCAAAAACTTCTGTATTAATAAACACGTGCGGGTGTAGTTCAATGGCAGAACATCAGCTTCCCAAGCTGAATACGAGGGTCCGATTCCCTTCACCCGCTCCATAGGATCAACCGGCTGGAACGCAATATTCCCAATGCGCCAGCCGGTTCTTATTTGTCTGATTTTCTGTACGCTTTTTTCTTGCGTTCTGCCCTTTGATATGGGGTTGGCCATTCGAAATCTGCATTCAAGACACGTGATGCGTGGAGCGCCCAGTAAGGATTGCGAAGAAGCTCCCTGCCAAGATAAACCTGATCTGCTTTTTCTTGCTCAATGATTGCATCAGCCTCTGCCGGATCGGATAATAGCCCGCCTGCAACTACCGGCAAACCGGTAAGTCTTTTTATCATTTCCGCATGAGGAACCTGGTATCCGGGAAAAACTTTAGGTGCTACGGAAATGACGCCGCCGGTGCTGACATTCACAGAGTCGATGCCTTTGTCCTTAATCAGGTTCAGCATGGCCGCAATATCTGCAGGCTGATTTCCGCCTTCTCCGTAATCTTCTGCTGTTACCCTGACTTCAATCGGTTTCTCCTCTGGCCACACAGACCTTATAGCTGTAAGTACCTCTCCTAAAAATCGAACTCTGTTTTCATAGCTCCCGCCGTACTCATCGCCTCGTTGATTCGTCAGCGGTGAAAGGAATTCATTTATCAGATACCCATGAGCGGCGTGAATCTGGATCAGATCAAATCCGGCCTTATCTGCTCTTATTGCGGCATTTTTAAACTCTTCAACCGTTTCAGCAATATCATTCTTTGTCATTTCTCTTGGGGTATTAACGTTATCATCATAAGGAAGAGCAGATGGCGCTTCGATTTCCATACCTATCGCCTCACATTTCCTTCCAGCATGACTCAACTGAATGCCGATCTTTGCACCGTTTTCGTGGACTGACTTTACAATTGATGCAAGTCCGGGTATTTGAGCATCCTCCCATATCCCAAGGTCACCGGATGAAATCCTTCCTTCCGGCGATACTCCCGTTGCCTCTACTATCAGGAGCCCTGCCCCGCCAACAGCTCTTGTTGCATAGTGTACCACATGCCAATCTGTAGCCATTCCGGTTTCCGGCGCTACATACATGCACATGGGCGGCATGACGATTCGATTCTTTAATTCCAGTTTTCCAATATTATACTTGCTAAATATCTTTGTCATACATTCCCTCTCCTAAATCTTGTTATAATTACTGCTTGTTTAATTCCACGAGGCTGTAAAAAATTAACAAGTGCATTTTAATTTTGCATTTATTATACCCATAAATAGGGATCTATTCTACTCTAAATATTGGGTATAATAAAATTTAAATGTTTAAGCTTTATGGGGAGGGAAATATGACTGAAAAAGAAAAGATGTTAAGTGGAAAGCTATATAACGCACAGGATGAGGAACTGAAAAGGGATTTTATAAAAGCCAAAAAACTGACACGATTATACAATGCTACAACAGAAGAAGAAGCTGAATATCGCACAGAGTTGTTAATAGGATTATTCAAATCTTCAGGTAATCAAATATATATAGAGCCGACCTTTCGCTGTGACTATGGCTGCAATATAATCATAGGTGATAATTTCTATGCAAACTATGACTGCATTATTATCGACGTTTGTAATGTCAGGATTGGTGATAATGTGTTTTTCGGTCCACGTGTTGGTGTTTTTACTGCCGCTCACCCTATTGAAGCAGAAATAAGAAATACAAACCTTGAATATGGTAAGCCGATAACAATCGGTAATAGCGTTTGGGTCGGCGCAAACGCTGTAATCAACCCGGGAGTAACAATTGGGGATAATGTGGTAATCGGTTCGGGTTCCGTTGTAACAAAAGATATAGAGGACAATGTAATTGCTGTCGGAAACCCTTGTAAAGTCTTACGTGCTATCACACTTGAAGATAAACGTCATTTTAATTTTCCTTCAAATCAGTATTAAATTACTCATATGTCTTCAACAAGCGAAGGAAATGATTTGATTCCCTTAGCACATGATCGCCAAGAAGCGGAATAATAATTGATTTAACTTTGCAATCCAGTATACCTTCCGTCCCTTGGGCGTTGAAATTTCTGATTTCCATTGTGGCCTGCAGGCTATCGGCTGTAACCTGTGAGAGCGGCAAGGTACGATCCATAGCTGCTTTTGATTCCTGATATAATTGATTGAATTCATTCCCAAAATTATTTGCGGCAATGATCAGTTCATCCTCAGTCGGATCAAGCAAACCGCGGATAAACGGAGAATGCTCAGCCATGATCCTGTTCCAGAATATCTCCTGCTCTATGGCTTCCTGTTCAATATTCATTTCCTTTTTTGATTGCAGTCGTTCTATCAATGAATAATATAGTTTTGCTTCACGTAAAATGTGGTCGATCAAGAGAGGATAATTTACTGTAAACATCTTGCAGGAAACCATATCTTTTAAGATCAAGGTCTTAAATCTGATGAGTTCATCCAACAGTTCCATCACCCTTTGATTCAACATGTTTACTCTTCGAGTTAGCGTGGAATCTATATCGTTTAGGTTGCCTCCTTGCAATCTTGCTTCCATTCTTGTTAGTTCTGTATTGATTGGGACATCGGTATAGAATTTTGAAGCCTCTTCTACTTTTAATGTGTATGGCGTAACCACTTCTCCGGATTCCAGAAAATCCTGGCTGATCACACCGTCCGAAAGCATGATTGCTTCTTTCAAAATCTCATCAAATGAAATTCTGAAATTGTCTGCGGTTTCCGAAAAATTACTGTCTCTTGGGGTAAATCCGATTTCAAGGAAAAACGAGTGCTCCTTCATTATTCTCGTAAAAAATAAATGTAAACCAAGTGAATGTCTGACGTAATTAATAGTTGATAACATAAACACCTCCGGCATATAGATTGCAGTAGAAATCTACAAATCTTAGATTTGTGATTTCCTTGCATAAGTTCGCCGGCAATTTGCTTTGCAAATTGGGCGAGCTAATATATTATATTATTTATATGCTCGATAAATGTTACTAATTTTATAACCAAAAAGCCACAGGCTCCGTTAGGGTCCTGCGGCTTGATTATGATTAAGCCTTGTTATTTTATATAGTTTGTTGGATCAATTGCAACTCCGTCTTTTAAGACTTCAAAATGTAAATGAGGGGGCTCCAGGCTTTCGAATAAAGCGGAACTTCCAACACCGCTTATGGGCTGGCCCTTTTTCAATACATCACCTTCTCCAACCATTTTGTTTGTACTCAGATTGGAATACCTGGTCACGATTCCATTACCATGTGATACTTCAATAGTTATTCCAAGCTTATCATCCTTATACACTTTTGTAACTGTTCCGTCACCTGCAGCTAAAATCTGTGTATCTACAGGTGCCTCAATATCAATACCGCTATGAATGATATACTGATCAAGGGTCTTTGAATAAACTGGTTCTTCCATAGAGAATCCCTTGTTGACTTTTCCTTTTAGCGGTATGCTAAAGGAAGCGGCCGCATCTTCCCGCACAGTTGTTCCCTGCTGCTCACCCGATTGGTTCTGCTTTGGCACTGTACTGTCAACGGTGGGAACAGGTTTGACAACATCCTGTTCTCTGTTAATGATACTTTTATCATCCTTTGCAATATTGATATTTTCTTTGCTATCAAGGTTAAGCTGATCAAAATTTGATCTCATTGAAAATATCGAGGCGATCGCAACAACGCAGAAACATAAAACAAGTGCAACAGCAACTCTATCATTTGGCTTTTTAATTTTCAATCGCATATATAACACCTCCAACAGTATTATTTCCTTATTTTCGAGAATTCATACTGTAGAGGCATTATATTAAAGACTTTTTTAAGACTAAACTGCAAATTTATATTTTTAAATTTCAGCTGCAGTCCTATCTGCGTGTTTAACACAGGAAATAATGCTTAATTGACAATTTGATTTTTTAAATCAGCAAGACAAAAATCGGAGACAGGATTGCTGTAAGTGTTCCCGCAATGGCCATTGCAAGGCTGCTCATCGCTCCTTCCACTTCGCCTTCTTTAAAAGCTCTTGCAGTTCCGATTGCATGGCTCATGCTGC
Organism: uncultured Oscillospiraceae bacterium; assembly: GCA_964384725.1. Classification (GTDB taxonomy): domain Bacteria; phylum Bacillota; class Clostridia; order Peptostreptococcales; family Anaerovoracaceae; genus Anoxybacterium. Next base: position 27,930 of record CAYLLJ010000009.1, read on the forward strand.
CCAATGCGATCCCCCTGGCTACTTCATTCCTGATTCTCATCAGATTCAGTATTTCCGGCCCGAGGATTCCACCTAACACACCGGTGATCACCACCAAGGAGACAGTCAGTGACGGGATTCCGCCGATTATTTCCGAGACTTCTATCGCAATAGGATTGGTTGCACTCTTTGGAAGCATGGAAACGATAATCTGTTCCCCCGTACCTATTAAATTTCCGATCGCAATGATAGAACCCATTGTAGCCAATGTTCCGGCAGTTATACCTGCGATAATCGGAATGGCATGTTTTTTCAGCACATGCAGATTTCTATAAAGCGGTATAGCAAGAGCTACTGCAGTGAGAGGTAAAATATAATTCAATACCATGTTTTGATCGTTATAGATACCGTAAGGTATATCCGCAAATAATAAAAATGCAATGATAATCGTTGAGGATGTAAGAATTGGCTGTAATATTGTCAACTTGGTTTTTTCAAATATAACTTGTCCAATCCAAAAACATCCTATTGTCAGAAGCATACCTGATATAGGGTTTGCCGCGAAAAATTCATTTAACATCTTCGCCGCCCAATCCTTTCCCGCCTGCTGATAGCTCGCCCTTCTCCCTGATTCGAATTATAATTTCCGTAGTTTTAGCTGCAATGAAAAACCCGATTAAAATACTTAATATCAAAGGTACAATTATATAAAAAAATTGATTGCCTATCAGTTCAAAATACTGCATAATTCCAACAGTCGGAGCTACAAAAAATACAGCCAGATATCTAATAATAAAATCGCTGACCTTATCTACCTGCTTTATCTTTATTATGCCGATGCAAAGTGCGGTAAAGAGAATAACCAGACCCATAACATTGGAAGGTATCGGTATATTAAATATTATTGCTACTGAATGGCCGAGAAAAAGTGCCGCCAAAATTATAAAAAGCTGTTTTATTATCATAATTGCCTCCAAATAAATGTAAAAACTGATTTTTAGTAGTATACCACAGAATTTAACAAAACTTTATGAAGTAACGCATAGTCATCAATATTTTTATGGTAATATTGAGTTTATACTCTTAAAATTATTGGAGCAACTATTAAATTACAACTATTTAATTGGGTATTAAAAGTTGCATGTTGCACGTTGCACGTCGTTATATTATAATACTCCTATTATACAAAAAAGGCAGGTGATCATTATATGTCAAATTACAGGATGGCGGAAGCCAATCATAGGATAATTCCGCTCGAAGACAAGATTTTTGGTATTAATCAGAAAGCAAAAAAAATGGCGGCGGAAGAAGGTTCTGAAAAAGTTATTAACGCTACCATAGGCTCCCTTCTTGATGATAATGGAAATCTGGTTATCCTTTCCTCAGTGGTTGAAGTTCTTAAAAATTTAACCTCGCTCGACTATGCTGAATACGCACCCATTGCAGGAACTCCTGATTTTATTAAAGCAATTAAGCGGGCAGCGTTTGGAAGCTATGTGCCAAGAGCATATACTGAAGTAGTAGCAACTCCCGGCGGTACTGGTGCAATACGCAATACGATACAGAATTATTCTAAAAGAGGAGATCAGGTTCTGACTTCTGATTGGTATTGGGGACCTTACAGCAGGATATTGAAAGAACCATTGCGACCTTCACCCTGACTGACGATAAAGGGAAATTTAATGCTGTTTCATTTGAAAGCAAAGTAAAAGAGCTGCTTTCCATTCAGGATGGTCTGGTAGTGATTTTGAATACCCCTGCACATAATCCAACAGGATACAGCTTAGATCTCGAAGATTGGAATAATGTTATAAATATAATTAAAAATGCTGTGGCCGATGGCAAGAAAAAGCTTACACTTCTTGTTGATGTGGCTTATCTGGATTATGCCGGAGATGAAGAGGAATACAGAAAATTTTTCCCGCTCTTGGAAGACCTTCCGGAAAATATTCTTGTTGTTGTTGCATACAGTCTATCAAAAAGCTATACCATGTACGGTATGAGAAGCGGTGCTATGATCTGCATGACCGGGGACAAGGAAATTGCAGATGAGTTCAAAACGGTATGCGCTTTCTCCGCAAGAGGGACCTGGTCTAATTGCAATCGAGCAGCTATGGCAACGCTGGCAAGAATTTTTTCCGATGAGAATCTGTTGGCAAAGGTAACGCATGAAAGACAGGGATACTGCAAAATGCTTGTTCAGCGTGGTAAGTCCTTCCAAAAAGTCGCGAATGACGTTGGGTTGAATATGGTGGCCTTTGATGCGGGATTTTTCGTAACAGTCCGCTGCGAAAACGCTGATGCAGTCGGGATGGAGCTTCAGAAAGAAGGGATTTTCACAGTACCGGTAGGAAAGGGGCTGCGCATATCAGTAGCTTCGATATCGGAAGATAAATGTAAAATTCTCCCCGCCAGAATATTAAAAGCAATCAAAAAAGTAAACGAATAATGCCAAAATTGAAAACCTGCCGAAACCTTCCGGCAGGTTTATTATTGTAATCGAAACTTAATTGAACAAGTCGATTTGGATATTTATCTTTGTTCGCCCTTGGTCAAGAAGTATATATTGCGCTGCGGCGAGCGAATAGGGTTAAATATCCAAATCGGCTACGTCTGATACTGTCGTTTAAACTTCTACCTTGCAATAATTAATTTTCTTTCCGGCAGCCCTGAACTTGTCCTCGTACTCAGTAGTAACCTTTGCTGCTTCAAGTTGGGTGCCATGCAAATCCATGGTAGATTCCTGAAGCTTCATGCCGCAATTTTTAAACTCATTGAGTGCAAACGAAAAAAAATTGTCGTTATCACTTTTAAATTCTATATGGCTGCCATTTTTCAGAACCTTTTTATAGCCCTCCAAATACCTCCGATGGGTGAGCCTGCGCTTGGAGTGCCGATCCTTTGGCCAAGGATCACTGAAATTCAGGTACATTCCGGAAAGCTCATTTTCCTCAAAATAATCATTTACATCGCTGACATATTCCTTGATAAACATGATATTTTCCAGACCTTCACGGTCAGCCTTTTCCAATGCTCTGATTATAATGCTTCCCCTGCCTTCAAAAGCGATATAATTGCGATCAGGATTAAGCTTGGCCAGAGTAAGTATAAACTGTCCCCTCCCGCAGCCAAATTCCGCAAATATCTCATTATTATTATTAAAAATCTCGTGCCATCTGTTTTTCTTTTCCTGTGGCTGCTGAATCAAATATTTATGATGTCCTGAAAGTCTTTCTTCTTCGTTCTTTATTTTTCTTTGCCGCATACTTTATTTCCTTAGATAACAATCACTCGATAACAATCACTATCACTTCTCCGGGAGCATACAGATCATATAAGAATTTTGCATGTGAAGTGTAGTTTCTGACACATTTATGTGATAAAGGCACCGTTCCAATCGATCTCGAATATTCAACCTTACCCGGATCTATCCTGTTTCCTTCGTCATCATATTTGTAATCTATCGGCACGCCGTGAACATACGCACCGCCGGCGAATCTGATAACGTAAGGAGCGTATCCTTGTATCCTTGAAGTCCCATCTTCGTAATAATAAAACCTTTCACGTTTTTCTATTGCATAAAAATACCCCAGCGGTGTCAGCTGGTGGTATTTACCTACCTTTCCGGTAGTTGCCAGAGTATAGGAAATTACTTTCCACTCCTGACCTATTTTTTCGAACACAGCCTCATTCTGATTTGTCCTGTCGATCACTATCGCTTTATTTATTGTTGCTATAGCTGACGGAGCAGCAACATACTTATTCGGTAAAAAATAGACGTTTTCATCCTTTACCAAAGATACTTGGGTGTATTTAGGACCTGTTGACAACACGCGTACAAGAGTTCCGTCCCCTATATAATCAAACTCATTCAAATTGCTGATATCAAAGTATCCGGGAGCGCTCTGGCTTCTCCTGTTACCCTTTTTATCCAGTTCCCCTTCATGATACCTAGGCGCATAGCCCTTTACATTACGATAATTGTTAATGTATGTAAGAGGTCCTTCATTTGAGGACTTTTCAGCCTTTAAAATTGCTTCGAGCATATTATCAAACTGAAACACTCTTATTGCTGCCGTATCTCCATTCACAAATCCGAAGAGCTGCTGTGCGCCATCCTGCCAGGTAACATGATGCCATTTTTCCTCGCTTTCAATCGTCTCGATGTAGTTAAGCTTTTCATTTTTAGAAACAGTCCTCAATACCGATTCTTGTGGGAATGGTCCCTTTCTTATATCAGTATCATTATTTATCAGAAGATATGTGTATGTAAGGGGATATTTATCATACTTTAATTGAAATGCAACGTCCGGTTCATTAATTTCACTTGTCACATTAAAAGGACTTCTCTCTGCATCAATAGCAGGTTCCGTAGTTTGCTTTTCGCTATCTACAATATCAGACTCCCTAAAATCCACATTGCTGTTAGCTGCTATAATAACGCCATTGATCTCCGGTCCAATAATAAACAGCAATAAAAGGACGGACAAAAGAGACATGATTAATATCTTCAATCGAAGGTTACTCTTCATGATTCCCTCCTTACGACTTTATCTTAAGTATATGAAAATTTAGCCCATATTAGTGCAGCTCAAATATCTTTTTATATCTTTTTAAATATTGCAGCAAAGGATAGCCGATAACGTAGCAAGCAATAAATTCGCCTAAGCTTACCCACAATATGCAGGCAAAAAGTGGCAGCGGTACAGCATAGGCATAATAGAGCATACCGCCAACAAGTACACCGTTAGCGATAACCGGTGGCAGGGGAACCAATATCGGTCTACTCCTCAACAGGTACGAACCGATTGCAGCAATAAGTGTAGCGCTGCTTCCGATAATCATATCAAGCATTCCATAAGGGCTAACCATATTTGCAACGAGGCACCCGACAAACAGTCCCGGTATTGCGGCAGGTGTCAGACATGGCAGAATTGTAAGTGCTTCAGATACTCGGATCTGCATGAAACCATAACTGAATGGCATTAGTCCAATTGTCAGGACTGCATATACTGCTGCAATGGCTGCAGCTTGCAATAAATATTTTGTGTTTCTCATCTTCAACCTTTCTGATCTGTGCTTAATGTATGATCTCCGGTAATAATGTGAAGAGCCCCTGCGCTTGTGTAATAATAATTATAAGGTACAATACCATAAGAAAAATGGCTGCACCGTCTCTCTTTTTCAGTCTCATTCCGTGCATTCTGGTTCTGTGGCTTCCTCCGCGATAACAGCGTGCTTCCATTGCCATAGCTAAGTCCTGTGCAATACGGAACGCGCTTATAAACAGAGGTACCAGCAGCGGGATAAGGCTTTTGGCACGTTTCATGATATTTCCGCTTTCAAAATCTGCCCCTCTTGCCATCTGTGCCTTCATGATTTTATCGGTCTCCTCAAGCAATGTTGGAATAAAGCGAAGTGCTATGGTCATCATCATTGCAAGTTCATGAGAAGGCAGTCCTATTTTTTGACCCGGGCTGAGAAGTTTTTCTATACCATCAGTCAAAGTTACAGGTTTCGTGACCAGTGTAAGCAGTGAAGATCCTATGATCAGAAGAGTCAGCCTTGTTCCCATAAAAAAGGCATTGCGCAGACCTTCTTTTGTAATAGTCAGAAACGCTATTTCAATAATCGGTGTACCCTTTGTCATAAACATATTGACAACAAAGGTAAAAATGATAATTAAAAATATCGGTTTTAAACCTTTTAATATAAAGTTCAGCGGTACTTTCGCAGTACTGATGAAAAGGGCCAGGGTAATCAGCACAGTAACAAAGCCCCAAAAGTCCTTAATCAGGAAAAGGGAAACGATATAAACAAAAGTCCATATAATCTTAATTCTGGCGTCAAGTTTATGAACCCAGGAACTTCCCGGATAATATTGTCCTAATGTGATATCACGAATCATATATAACTCTACCTATTAAACCGATTTGCTCAGTATACGATATAATTCTTCTTCGGCTTCTTCAATATTTAATATGTTTTCAGAAACAGGAACTCCTCTTTTTTTCAGTTCTCTCATGAGATATGCAGGCGGCGGAAGACCCAGTCCTAATGATTCTAAATAATCTGCCTGACAAAACACTTCGGCAGGCGTACCATTCAATACAAGTTTACCTCTGTCCAATACAAGAATCTTGTCCGAAAGCTTAGCGATATCACCCATATTATGTGATATTAATATAATCGTATTGTTTGTAAGGGAATGGATCTTCTCAACCATTCGAAGTATATCTTGGTGAGCTTTAGGATCCAGCCCTGCAGTAGGTTCATCAAGAATCAAGATTTCCGGTTCCATGGCGATTACTCCAGCTATTGCAACTCTGCGTTTTTGTCCGCCGGACAGTTCAAAGGGAGATCTCTCTGCAATAGCTTCATAATTTAGACCCACCATTATAATGGCTTTTTTAACTCTTTGATCAGCTTCTTCCTGGGTAAGTCCAAGATTCAGTGGGCCAAATGCCACATCCTTATGAACTGTTTCCTCGAAAAGCTGATATTCCGGATATTGGAAGACCAACCCTATCTTACGTCTGATGTCATGCATTTTGACGTTTTTCTCAGTTATATCTGTCCCGTCGATAAGTATGCTTCCCGATTTCGGTTTCAGCAAACCATTCAGATGCTGAATCAATGTGGATTTACCGGAACCGGTATGCCCTATAATGCCAACAAATTCACCCTTCTTAATTTCAAAGCTGATATCAGTAAGAGCCGTCGATTCATATGGCATACCTTCGCTATAGATATAATTAAGATCTTTTACTTGAATCTGCATGCGATATAATCCACCATTTCCTCTGTATTGATGATATATTCGGGTATGTAAATGTTTCTTTTTCTAAGTCTATATGCTAATTCCACTGCAAAAGGCACATCTAAGTCTATTGCTTTAATCTCCTCTGCATGAGCAAACACATCAATTGGATTGCCATCAAGTACAACCTTTCCTTCATCCATAACAATAACTCTCTCTGCTTTTGCGGCTTCGTCCATAAAATGAGTAATAAGAATTATTGTAATCCCGTCACGATGAAGTTTTTCAATTATCTCCATAACCTCATAGCGGCCGTGAGGATCAAGCATTGCTGTCGGTTCATCTAAAATGATGCATTCCGGCCGCATAGCAATTACTCCGGCTATTGCTATTCTTTGTTTCTGTCCTCCGGATAACAGATGGGGAGCTTTCTTCCTTTCATCGTACATGTTGACAGCGTAAAGTGAAGCATCGACTCGCCTCCTTATTTCTGCAGGTTCAACTCCTAAATTTTCGGGGCCGAATGCCACATCATCCTCAACAATGGTAGATACTAACTGATTATCCGGGTTTTGAA
>CAYLLJ010000009.1:35293-50108 GCA_964384725.1 uncultured Oscillospiraceae bacterium
GCCTGCAGTCTGACGTATTTCCCATAGTTTTGTATCATCCCTTGTATTAAGGCCCTTCACGTAAACAGCCCCGCTGCTGGGCAGCAGCAAGGCATTGATATTCTTTGCCAGAGTAGATTTGCCGGATCCATTTTTCCCTATAATTGCAGTAAAGCTACCCTGTTTTATACTGATATTTACATTGTCTATAGCTATTACCGGCTTTAGCTGATCTTCCCTCTTATAATGAAATTCCAGATCTTCTATCCTGATAATTTGATCCATCTATCGCATAACTCGCTTTCCTGATTCCAATACCAGCCAATCGCAGGTGTCAAAGAACAATTTGCTTGATACTTTGTCATTATAATCCATTGTAAATTGAATGCTGGTAAGGTAAGTATAATACTCCTTCAAAACCCATGCTGTAATCGAATCGGGATATAGATTGATAAATGAGGCATAAGCTGTCTTTGCATCTTCCGAAAATTCGTGGGTCTTATAGTTAAAGATTGGAGTTCCATTTGTACCCATCACCATAGCATTAATATAGTTGCCATAAAACCAGATGGAATCCTCATTGATCATTTCATAGTCTTTATTTTCCCTAATGAAATTTTCCATATCATATGCCCGCTTAGCAAGTTCTTCCCAGCTTATCTTAAGTACTGTATCTACTGTCGTGGGATATTTCTGTTCCTTAGCCATGATTTGGTATAGTCCTGTCAAGGCCGGGTCAACATATTTTTCATAGTGTGTAATCCATTCTATGTAATCAATCTTGTTATTTTCAACCCTAAGAATATAATTTCCCAGCTCATGCACCATAAAGCTTGCATATTCTTTATCTAATTTTGACAGGTGTTGATCCAGATAATCAGCGGCTTCTTTCGCGCTCTCCTCTGATGGCGGCTTATCCAGTATTGCAAGGAATTCGTCCTGTATGTCTATCTGATTAGGTCCGCATCCTGTTAAGGCTGTGATAATAAGTAAAACTATCAAAAGTACTGATGATGATCTTTTCATTCCAAACCTCCCAAAACAGATGCCCCGCTGATTCGGGCAAAAAGAATCTCTTATTTAGTAATATTATTATATTTTGTATTTGCGGATATTATTATATCGTATATGTCTCTCCAGTTCAACTAAAACCCCTCTAAGATGATGCTCTCTTGCCGGTTATCATTCAGGAATATATTTCCGTAATATAAAAAAAGGCTCTCCGAAGAGAGCCTTTCATCATTACACGAGTTCCAAGAATACAACTTCTGCGTTGTCTCCCTGACGAGGACCCAATTTTAAAATTCTGGTATATCCGCCGTTTCTTTCCGCATATTTCGGAGCTATTTCATCAAACAGTTTTTTTACTACATCTTCGTCATAAACATATGCGAGTACCTGTCTTTTTGCATGTAAATCGCCGCGTTTTGCCAATGTAATCATCTTTTCAGCTGCTCTTCTTGCTTCCTTTGCCCTGCAGTCGGTTGTTGTTATACGTCCTTCTCTGAAGAGGTCAGTCACAATGTTTCTAAGCATAGCTTTTCTATGAGCAGTAGGTCTGCCTAATTTTCTGTAGCCTGGCATTTCTATTCCTCCTTTGCTAAGATTCATATCGATTTGCTCGATTCGGATAGCCGTGTGCGTTCCGCCGCAGGCGAATGTTTGCACACTGCTTGTCAAATCGGTGTTTTTAGTCGTCGCTCGGTCTCAAACTGAGGCCTAATTCTTCAAGTTTATTCTTTACTTCATCCAGAGATTTCTTACCTAGATTTCTCACCTTCATCATATCATCTTCGGTTCTATGTGTGAGCTCTTCCACAGTGTTGATTGACGCACGTTTCAAACAGTTGAAAGAACGTACGGACAGCTCAAGTTCTTCGATTGTCATCTCTAGTGCTTTTTCCTTCTGATCTTCTTCCTTCTCTACCATGATTTCCATGGTTTCCATGCTGTCGGTAAGGTCGATGAACAGTTTCAGGTGCTCCTGCATGATTTTCGCACCGATGGATACTCCTTCTTCAGGGGTAATGCTGCCATCGGTCCAGATTTCCAGAACGAGCTTGTCATAATCTGTAACTTGTCCTACCCTCGTGTTCTCAACAGCAAAATTGACCTTCTTAACAGGAGTATAGATTGAATCTACCGGGATTACAGCTATGGCCATGGATTCAGTTTTGTTCTGTTCCGCAGGCACATAGCCTCTGCCTCTTGAAACATTGATTTCCATAACCAGCGTAGCGTTTTCCTCAAGGGTAGCAATATGCAGTTCGGGATTAAATATTTCAAGATCACTGTCGGCAATAATATCACCGGCAGTCACGATTTTGGGGCCAACTGCATTTATAATAACCCTTTTAGAATTATCACCGTTTATGCGAACCGCCAACTTCTTCAGATTAAGGATTATCTCTGTAACATCCTCTTTCACTCCGGGTATGGTGGAAAACTCATGAAGAATTCCGTCAATCTTTACAGAAGTTACTGCTGCCCCCGGTAATGAAGACAATAATATCCTTCTTAAACTGTTTCCTAAAGTTGTACCGTAACCTCTTTCCAGAGGCTCTACGACAAATTTGCCGTAATTCTCATTTTCGTCAGAATAAAAACATTCAATTGTTGGTTTTTCGATTTCTATCACTCAAAACCCTCCTTTTATTAGTTTGCCCAATTCGCTTATCAAATTGCCAGCAAACCTATCAGCCAAAATCTTGTATGTTATAAATTTTGACTGCTATTTACTCAATCGCAAGTTAGCTTACTTAGAGTACAACTCGACGATGAGATGTTCTGCGATAGGAGTATCGATATCTTCTCTCCTTGGCATAGCAACAACCTTACCTTCAAGTTTTTCAACATCAACAGTAATCCATACGGGTACGCTGATTGACATATCCTTTATCTCCTTGAATTTTGGAGATGATGCGCTTTTTTCTTTCACCTTTATTGAATCACCGGTTTTTACCGCAAAAGATGGAATGTTTTCTTTCTGACCATTTACAGTAAAATGTCCATGTCGGACTAACTGCCTTGCTTCTTTTCTTGAAGACGCAAATCCCATTCGGAATACGGCATTGTCCAGCCTCGTTTCTAACATAATCAGCAGATTTTCACCTGCCATACCTTTTTTCTTGGCAGCTTTATCAAAATAATTTCTGAACTGTGTTTCAAGAACTCCGTAGAATCTCTTTGCCTTCTGCTTTTCTCTAAGTTGTAAACCATATTCAGAAACCTTCTTTCTGCTCTGGCCATGCTGTCCGGGCGCGTAATTTCTTTTTTCGATAGCGCATTTCGGGCTGTAACATCTTTCGCCCTTTAGGAACAGCTTCTGGCCTTCTCTTCTGCATAGTCTGCAAGAAGCATCCGTATATCTAGCCATTATTAATTACACCTCCCTTAATTATACTCTTCTTCTCTTTGGTGGTCTGCATCCGTTATGCGGAATTGGTGTGATATCTTTTATCAGATTGATCTCAAGTCCGGCAGCCTGAAGTGCTCTAATCGCGGCTTCACGTCCGGAACCGGGTCCTTTTACATATACTTCAACCATCTTAAGTCCATGCTCCATTGCAGCCTTGGCAGCTTCTTCCGCAGCCATCTGTGCAGCGAAAGGAGTTGATTTTCTTGATCCTTTAAACCCAAGTGATCCTGCACTTGACCAGGATAGTGCGTTTCCGCTGAGATCTGTAAGAGTTACCAGAGTATTGTTAAAGGTGGATTGGATATGAGCCTGACCACGTTCAATGTTCTTACGTTCTCTTCTCTTTTTTCTAACTGTCTTTTTTACAGTTTTCGCCATATTACCTTACCTCCTTACTTTCCTGCTTTCTTCTTTCTTCCTACAGTCTTTTTAGGACCTTTTCTGGTTCTTGCGTTCGTCTTCGTGTTTTGGCCTCTGACAGGCAATCCTCTTCTATGGCGGATTCCTCTGTAGCATCCAATCTCCATAAGCCTTTTGATGTTCAAGGTTACCTCTCTTCTGAGGTCGCCTTCAACCGCATAATCAGAGTCTATAATTTTTCTGATATTACCTGCTTCTTCTTCTGACAGATCTTTTACTCTTGTGTCGGGACTAATTCCCGCTTTAGCAAGAATCTCCAATGCAGTAGGTCTTCCTATACCATAAATGTAAGTAAGCCCAATCTCTACTCTTTTTTCTCTGGGTAAGTCGACACCGGCTATACGAGCCATATATTTTCCTCCTTCTCTTGCTTGTTAATTTTACGTTATGCTGTGTTGCTGGTTCATTCGTGCTTACTTACGTATGTCTGTATACGTGCGTTTCGCTCTTATTCGCCGCGCCTTACCTACCGTAAAATTACCTGCGCAATCTTACTTTTGTTAATTTTACGTTATGCTGTGTTGCTGTCCGTAAAATCTTCTGTGCAATCCAATTTTGTTTTTTTGTGTAAGTGCCTTGAACTTTCTCGAGTAAAACTCAAAACACAAATCATTTTTTATTAACTTATATAGAATTCTCCTGAGGTGGTTTTCTTGTCTCCCGACAATAAAACACAGCCGCTCCCCCAAGGTTGATTCTTGGCATATTTTTGGTTTCCGCCATAATGATATCGGCGGAGATCATTTCATTTGACTGGTGCATACCAATCAAGCCTATTTTCGAATAAATGGAACCCGAAAAGTAATGCTGTTATTTCTCCGATAGGTCAATTTCCCCAAAGGAGCAATGCGATTATCCTTGTTTCTGTTTGTGCTTTGGATTTTCACAAATAACCATGACTTTTCCATTTCTTTTAATAATTTTGCACTTTTCGCAGATAGGCTTTACTGAAGATCTTACCTTCATTTTCTTATCCTCCTTTACCATCCCGCCAAATTTACACAGTAAATTTATCAGCGGGTTTATGCAATTAGTGAGATGTTTTCATCGAATATCGTGAAACCTTCCTCAATTAGTCTATTCCCTCACGTGAGTGAAATGTTTTTTAGGGAAAGCCTGAAACCCTCCTCAACTAATTTATTCCCTCGCATGAGTGAGATTTTTTCATAGAAAATCGTGAAACCAATTCATTTTTTGATGCGTAGCATCGTAAAAAAAATGCGATTTTCGAGAAAATATCTCACGATTTATTTGTCTCTCCATGTAATCCTGCCTCTTGTAAGGTCATAAGGTGATAACTCGACCTTGACCCTGTCTCCCGGCAGAATTCTGATGAAATTCATTCTTATTTTTCCTGAAATGTGTGCAAGTACTTCATATCCGTTCTCAAGCCTGACAATAAACATTGCATTCGGCTGAGCTTCAAGTACGGTACCAAATACCTCTATGACATCTTTCTTTGCCATATAATACACCTCTCTTTTAATGAGCGTCAAACAGCGTTAACAGCTCCGGTTCACCATCAGTGATAACTACAGTGTTTTCATAATGAGCAGAAAGCTTTTTGTCAATTGTTACGACTGTCCAGTTGTTCTCAAGCACCTCGACTTCGTAACCGCCTTGATTGATCATGGGTTCAATAGCGAACACCATACCCGAAGCAAGTCTCGGTCCTCTGCCAGGTTTTCCGTAGTTTGGGATCTGGGGTTCTTCGTGCATCGCTCTTCCTATTCCATGACCCACAAAATCACGAACAACTGAAAATCCATCTGATTCAGCTTTCCTTTGAATCGCTGCTGAAATATCCGAAAGCCGGTTTCCAACCTTACAGAATTTCAGGCCTTCGAAGAAGCTTGCTTCTGTACTATTTATAAGCTCCTGTGCTTCTGCGCTGATCCTGCCCACCGGATAGGTCCTTGCTGCATCACTGACATAGCCTTTATACGTACTGCCAACGTCAACGCTTACGATGTCTCCTTCATGTAATATCCTTTTTGAGGAAGGGATACCGTGGACCACTTCCTCGTTAACGGATACACATGCACTGGCAGGATAACCGTTATATCCCTTAAAGCTTGGTATCATGTTATTATTAAGAATAATATCTTCCACGAATGTATCAATATCTTTCGTGGATATTCCCGGTTTAATAAAACCTAACAACTCCGAAAGAATATAAGAGGTAACTTTTCCGGATTCCCGCATGATATCAATTTCTTCTTTTGATTTCAGGACAATCATTCGTTGTCACCTATCGCGTTTATGATGTCAGTTAATACGTCTTCTTGATCCTTGCCTCCATCTATGTGAATAATTCTGCCGGATCTTTCATAGTATTCAATCAATGGTTTAGTCGAAGTATTATATACCTCAAGTCTGTTTGCCACTGTCGATGCAGAGTCGTCCGACCGCTGATAAAGCTCGCCGCCGCAGATATCGCACACGCCTTCTTTTTCCGGTGGCATATTAATCACATGATATGTTGCTCCGCAGCTTCTGCATACTCTTCTTCCTATCAATCTGGTCATCAGTTCTTCTTTGTCTACATCGATGTCTATAACCTTATAAATGGAACGATTTCTTTGATCCAGAAACTTGTCAAGTTCTTCTGCCTGCATGACCGTCCTCGGGAAGCCATCCAGTAAGAACCCTTGCTGGCAGTCATCCTCCATCAGTCGAGCCACAGCAATCTCTATTACGAGATCGTCAGGTACGAGTTCACCTTTGTTCATGTACTCTTGTGCTTTTTTTCCAAGGTCAGTTCCCTCTTTAATATTTTTTCTGAAAATATCGCCTGTAGAGATATGAGGTATGCTATACTTTTGGCAGATTTTCACTGCCTGGGTGCCTTTGCCTGCTCCCGGAGGCCCCAGCAATATCAAATTCATCATAATTAAAGATCCTCTCTGTCTATTCTCTTCTATTTGAGGAATCCCTGATAATTTCTCATAACCATCTGAGATTCGAGCTGCTTCATAGTGTCAAGTGCAACTCCTACTACGATGAGCAGAGATGTTCCGCCAAATCCGATCTGCAATGCTGTAAACTGCTGGATCAGCGTTGGAAGTGTGGCAATAAATGCCAGGAAAACTGCTCCTACAAATGTAATTCTTGTCATTACTCGATTTAAATATTCAACGGTCGATCTTCCCGGTCTGATTCCTGGGATAAATCCTCCGTTAGCCTTCATATTGTTTGCTACTTCCATCGGGTTAAATGTAACGGTTGTATAGAAGTAGGTAAAGAACATTATTAGTATAATGTTAAAAAGCGCATAAATCCAGACTCCCGGATCACCGTAAGGTGAAAGCCACTTAGACACAAATCCAGAAAAACCGCCATCAGGGAAAAAGTATGTGATTGTTAATGGGAATTGCAGCAATGATAAAGAGAATATTACCGGAATAACTCCAGCTTGATTAACTTTCATCGGAATATGTGAGCTCTGTCCCCCGTACATCTTTCTGCCAACCACTCTCTTTGCATACTGTACCGGTATTCTTCTCTGTCCTTGCTGGATTATAATAATACCAACGACTACGATCAAAGCAAATATGCAAAATAGTATAATAGATACAAGGCTTACTTCACCTGCCTGAAACTTGATCCAGGTCTGATGGATTGCACTTGGCATCCTGGATATAATACCTCCCATAATTATCAGAGAGATACCGTTTCCTATCCCATTTTCATTGATCTGCTCACCAAGCCACATCAAGAATGCGGTCCCGGCAGTCAATGTCAAAACGATTACTGTGATAGAGAAAAAGTCCTTATTAACAACTGCCTGTCTGAAGAGACCTACAGATAGTCCGATGGCCTGTAAAAAAGCCAGGACAACCGTGAGATATCTCGTGTATTGGGCAATCTTCTTCTTCCCTTCAGTTCCTTCCTTTGCAAGTGCCTCTAAACTGGGTATGGCAATTGTCAGAAGCTGAAATATAATGGATGCTGTGATATACGGAGTTATGCTCAGCGCAAATATCGTAAAGTTGCTGAAAGCACCTCCTGAGAATAGATCAAACAAACCGAACAATCCCGTATCTCCACTGAATACTTCAGCAAGAATGTCTCTGTCAATACCCGGCACAGGAATGTTGGAGCCCAGTCTAAAAACTAAAAGCATTAGCAGCGTGAATATGATCTTTTTTCTGATATCATCGATCTTCCACGCCTGGGCTATTGTTTTAAGCATGCCCATACTAGATCACCTCTGCCTTTCCTCCGGCTGATTCGATCTTTTCGATTGCTGTTTTACTAAATTTATGAGCCTGTACGGTTACATTCTTTTCCAGGGTTCCCTCTCCAAGAATTTTAATTCCGTCAATTACCTGTTTTGTAAGTCCCTTTTCCCGCAGAAGCTCCGGTGTAATCAGCGTACCCGCTTCAAACATATTTAAATCATCCACATTTAAAACGGTATATTCCTTTCTCCATATATTTGTAAAACCTCTCTTGGGTATTCTTCTGTATAGCGGCATTTGACCGCCTTCAAAGCCTATTCTGGTTCCGCCTCCGCTTCTTGAATTCTGACCGTTCATACCTCTGCCGGCTGTCTTACCCTGTCCGGTAGCTGTTCCGCGGCCTTTTCGCTTTGGTTTCTTAGTGGAACCTTCTGCTGCTCTTAATTCATGCAGTTTCATTTTCAACACCTCCTTTTTACACTTCTTCTACTTGTACAAGATGCTTAACTTTTTCCACCGCTCCGCGTGTCTGTGGGGTGTCGGGGCGTTCCACCGTCTGGTGCATTTTTCGAAGTCCCAACGCTTCTGCTACTTTTCTCTGAAGTGGGGAAGCGCCGATGACACTTTTTGTTAAGGTAATCTTTATTGTTTTATCCGCCATTTACGTTTCCTCCTTATCCCAGTATTTCTTCCTTGGTTTTTCCTCTGAGTCTTCCGATCTGTTCAACAGTCATAAGGTTTCTGAGTCCTTCAATAGTAGCGCATGCCATATTTCCTGAGTTGTTTGATCCGATGGATTTTGCTCTGACATCTTTGATTCCGGCAAGTTCAAGAACCATACGCACTGCACTTCCCGCAATAACTCCTGTACCGGGAGCAGCGGGCATTATCAGAACCTGACCGGCTCCGAATACTCCTAATGTTCTATGTGGGATAGTCGTTCCTACCATAGGGACATATATTAATTTCTTCTTTGCATCTTCGATAGCTTTTCTTACAGCCTCAGGAATTTCCTGTGCTTTTCCGAGACCCACGCCGACATAGCCTTCACCGTTTCCGACAACTACAGTAACGCTGAATCTGAAATTCCTTCCACCTTTAACAACCTTGGCTACACGCCTGATATTCACGATGGATTCTTTCAAGTCAAACTTGGATGCATCAATCATACCTTGTCGCATTCGCTTTCTCCTTTCCCGCTAAAATTTAAGCCCGGCTTCACGTGCACCGTCAGCCAGCTCTTTTACTCTTCCGTGATATAAGAATCCGCCTCTGTCAAAGGCAACTGTCTCAATTCCTTTTTCAAGTGCTCTTTTCGCAACAGCTTCCCCAACCAGCTTTGCAGCTTCCTTGTTCCCACCATAAGCAGCCTGTGCTTTGATGTCCTTATCAAGGGTGGATGCAGCAGCCAGTGTAGTGCCGTTCACATCATCTATGATCTGAACCGAAATATTTTTCAGACTTCTGAATACACAGAGTCTTGGTCTTTCCGGAGTCCCGGTCAGTTGTTTGCGAATCCTTGAATGCCTGGCCAGGCGTTTATCGCTTCTACTCTCTTTTGCCATTTATCTCACTCCTTTCTACTTCTTTTTAGCACCGGTTTTGCCTTCTTTTCTGCGTACTACTTCGCCAAAGTATCGAATTCCCTTGCCCTTATATGGTTCGGGTAATCTCCACTTCCTGACGTTTGCCGCATAATTTCCAACAAATGCTTTGCTGATACCCCTTACGATAATTTCAGTCGGGCTTGTAACCTCAGTCTGAATTCCATCTGGGTCTTCCATTTCGACAGGATGTGAGTATCCTAAACTCATTACAAGTACATTACCTTTTTTCTCGGCCTTGTAGCCAACTCCTACCAATTGAAGTTTCTTTTCGAAACCGGCTGTTACTCCGATTATCATATTATTTATCAAAGTTCTTGAAAGTCCGTGTGCGGCTCTTGCCTCTTTCGTATCAGAGTCTCGCGTTACGGAAAGAGTTGCGTCATTTATTTCCACTTTGATTAATTTGCTGATCTGCTCTTGCAGCTCACCTTTCGGTCCTTTTACAGTAACAACATTACTGTCACTGACTTTGACCTCAACGCCGGCAGGAAGAGCAACAGGCAGCTTACCTATTCTTGACATTCTCTATTACCTCCCTACCAAACATAACATATTACTTCGCCGCCAACACCAAGCGCTCTGGCCTGTTTGTCGCTGATAATTCCATTTGAAGTAGATATGATTGCGATTCCGAGTCCTCCAAGTACCTTTGGCACCTCGTCGCTCTTAGCATAAACCTTGAGCCCCGGCTTTGAAATTTTCTTGATTCCGCTTATTACTCTTTCTTTGTCTGCACCGTATTTCATCTGAATTTTTATGATGCCTTGTTTATTGTCTTCTATGATGTCAAATCCTTTAATGTAGCCTTCTTCAGTCAGGATACCCGCGATGGATTTCTTCATCTTTGATGCGGGGATTTCGACTGTCGCATGTCCTACAGTATTGGCATTTCTGATTCTTGTTAGCATATCTGCTATAGGATCCGTCATGGTCATTTTGAAGTACCTCCTTCCTATTACTTTTGTTTACCAGCTTGCCTTTTTAACGCCTGGAATTTCGCCCTTGTAAGCCAGTTCTCTGAAACAGATACGGCATATACCATATTTCTTTAATACAGAATGCGGTCTTCCGCAAATTTTGCATCTTGTATATGCGCGCGTTGAAAACTTTGGTTTTCTCTGTTGTTTAATTTTGAGAGATGTCTTTGCCATTGGTTCCCTCCTATTTCTCAAACGGCATTCCGAGGTTTTCAAGGAGCGCCAGCGCTTCTTCATCTGTCTTCGCCGTTGTAGTGAATATGATATTCATCCCTTTGATTTTATCTACCTTGTCAAAGTTGATTTCAGGGAAGATGAGCTGCTCCTTGACTCCCATTGAGTAATTTCCTCTGCCGTCAAAGGAATTTTTGCTCACTCCCTTGAAGTCCCTAACTCTTGGAAGAGCGATATTGAAGAATTTATCTGCAAATTCATACATATTATCCCCCCTCAGAGTAACCTTTGCTCCTATAGGCATTCCCTGCCTTACCTTGAAGTTTGCAACAGACTTCTTCGACTTTGTAACGACCGGTTTTTGTCCGCTGATCAATGCCAACTCTTCAACCGCAGTCTCCATAAGTTTAACATTGTCCTTTGCTTCTCCAAGACCCATGTTGATCGTTATCTTTTCAAGCTTAGGCATTTCCATGACGTTTTTATATTTGAATTTTTCCATTAAAGCATTGCATACTCTATCTTTATAGATTTCTCTTAGTCTAGCTGCCAAGATTATTCCCTCCTTTCACTCTGATTAGTCCAGAATCTGACCTGTTCTTCTGGATACTCTCTTCTTATTTCCGCCTTCAATTTTGTATCCGATCCTTGTAGGGGCTTTTTCTTTATTATCATAGAACAAAACATTGGAAGCATCGATCGGACCTTCCTGGTGCTTAATCTCACTTCTCAGTTTTCTTGTCTGTTTCTGGTGTTTGGTCTGAATATTGATCCCTTCCACGATAATCTTGTTCTCTTTTGGCATTGCTTTTAAAACTTTGCCTTTTTTTCCTTTATCCTTACCGGTGATCACAACCACCGTATCATCTTTCTTTATATGCATCTCTACACCTCCCCGCTAAAGTACTTCTGGGGCTAATGAGATAATTTTCATAAAGCTTTTATCTCTTAGCTCTCTGGCAACTGGTCCAAAGATACGAGTTCCCACAGGGTTTTTGTCTTCTTTTATAATAACCGCTGCATTCTGGTCAAACTTTACATAGCTGCCGTCAACACGTCTTGCGCCATGCTTTGTTCTCACAACAACAGCTTTCACTACGTCGCCCTTTTTAACAACTCCGCCCGGAGTCGCTTCTTTTACGGCACATACGATTATATCTCCTATGTTCGCGTATTGCCGGCGGGTTCCGCCTAGTATACGGATACATAACAATTCCTTCGCGCCTGAATTATCAGCTACTCTTAATCTGCTTTCCGGCTGAATCATGACTGGTGCCTCCTTTACTATTTAACTTTTTCTATTACGTTCACAAGTCTCCATCTTTTATCCTTGCTCAGTGGTCTTGTTTCCATAATTCTTACTTTATCTCCGATGTTGCATTCGTTATTCTCATCGTGAGCTTTGAACTTCTTGGTCTTCTTTACTGATTTTCCGTAAAGGGAATGTCTTACGAAGTCTTCAACTGCAACACTGATCGTCTTATCCATTTTATTGCTCACTACGATGCCAACTCTTGTCTTTCTTCTGTTTCTATCTTGAATGTCCAGCATATTACATCCTCCTTTCGATTAACCTTGAGCCCTCTTCAGTTCTTTTTCTCTGATTATGGTTTTCACGCGTGCGATTTCCTTTTTGATATCCCTCATCTTAATGGCGTTTTCAAGCTGACCTGTAACGTGCTGGAATCTCAGGTTGAACAACTCGTTCTTCAACTTTTTCACTTCAGCGTTCAGTTCTATATCCGACATTTCTCTTATCTTTTCAATTTTCATTACGCTTCACCACCCTCTGCTACTTCTTGGCCTTTGATGGCAAACTTGCTCCTGACAGGAAGCTTGTGAGCTGCGAGTCTCATGGCTTCTCTTGCCTGAGTCTCTGATACTCCCTCTATCTCAAACATGACTCTTCCCGGCTTTACTACTGCAACCCAGTATTCAGGAGCACCTTTACCGGAACCCATACGTACTTCGGCAGGTTTCTTTGTTACCGATTTGTGCGGGAATATTTTTATAAAGACTTTACCACCTCTTTTAATAGATCTTGTCATCGCAATACGAGCAGCCTCTATCTGATTTGAAGTGATCCAACCACATTCCTGTGATACCAGGCCATATGCACCATAAGTAATGGTATTACCTTTTGTTGCAACGCCTTTCATTCTTCCTCTATGGACTCTACGACGTTTCACTCTTTTTGGCATTAACATCGTTACTTCCTCCTTTCTCTATTGCTTATTCTCCTGCTTCAGCTTCCGGCGCTGCCGTTATTACATTCTCTGCTTTGGGAGCCGATACTGCAGGTTTTGGAGTTCTAGGCTTTCTTGGGTTTTCTGCTCTCTTTTCTTCTGGTCTTGCTTCACCCCTGGGACCTCTTCTGTCATCCCTTCTTGGTCTGTCTCCATCTCTTCTCTGCCTGTTATCGTTTCTTCTTCTTTCTCCGCCTCTTTCCGGTTTGTCTTGCGGAATAGCACTTTGAAGTTCCTTTTCAAGAATCTCTCCGTGATTGATCCAGACCTTGACTCCTAACTTTCCATATGTTGTTGTCGCTTCTGCAAAACCATAATCAATATTGGCTCTTAGCGTGTGAAGCGGAACATTTCCTTCGCTGTATTTTTCACTTCGTGCAATTTCCGCACCGCCCAATCGTCCGGAAACAAGGACTTTGATTCCTTTAGAGCCGGCTTTCATCGTTCTTCCTATTGCCTGCTTCATTGCCCTTCTGAAAGAAATTCTTCTTTCCAATGCCTGTGCGATACTTTCGGCAGTAAGCTGTGCGTCAAGCTCTATTCTTCTTATTTCTACAATATTGATTGAAGTGCTCTTACCGGTAAGTTTCTCAACTTCATTCTTAAGTTCATCTATTCCGTTTCCGGATCTTCCGATGACCATACCCGGTTTGCCTGTAAGAATGGTTATTTTAACCTGATTGTTTGCTGCCCTGTCAATTAATATCCTTGAAACTCCTGCTGCATATAGCTTTCTTTTCACATATTCTCTAATCTTATGATCTTCAACAAGATAATCTGAAAAATCTTTTTTATTTGCATACCATTTGGAATCCCAGTCTTTTATAACGCCCACTCTCAATCCATGCGGACTTACTTTCTGACCCATTCAACGAACCTCCTGTTCTAGAATATTTTATCTTTCTTTTAAAGTAACGCCTACGTGGCTGCTTCTCTTTAATATAGCGGATGCTCTGCCCTGCGCACCGGCTCTCCATCTTTTCATGGTAGGACCCTGGTGGGCATATACCTCGGCAACATATAGCTTGTCAACGTTCATGTCAAAATTATTTTCAGCATTTGCTGCTGCTGACTTTACAACTTTCTCAATGATTTCAGCACCTTTACCCGGCGTAAATTTTAATATGGTCAGCGCCTCGCTTAAGTTCTTGCCTCTTACCAGGTCGGTAACAGGCTTCAGCTTTATAGGAGACATCCTTACATATTTTGCAATTGCTTTTGCTTCCATTGTTTAAGAACCTCCTTATTTTTTCTTAACTTTTGCGGACTTATCTGCTGCATGACCTCTGTAGTTTCTGGTAGGAGCGAATTCTCCGAGTCTATGTCCTACCATGTCTTCAGTGATATATACCGGAACATGCTTTTTTCCATCGTGTACCGCAATAGTGTGTCCCACCATTTGTGGGAATATAGTTGATGGCCTTGACCATGTTTTTAAAACTTTCTTTTCGTTCGCTGCATTCAATTCATCAATCGTTTTTAACAGCTTTTCATTAACAAAAGGGCCCTTTTTAAGTGATCTACCCATATTAACTTCCTCCCTTCTTTGCCTGCAAATCCTACGTAATGCAAAATTTACGGTGCAAAACTTTATTTCTCATTACGTTTCTTTACGATATATTGATTTGATGGTTTATTCTTCTTTCTTGTCTTATAACCAAGTGCCGGCTTGCCCCAAGGAGTTACCGGGCTTACTCTTCCGATTCCTGTCTTGCCCTCACCTCCGCCATGCGGGTGATCGTTCGGGTTCATTACAGATCCTCTTACGGTAGGCCTTATGCCCATGTGTCTTTTTCTTCCGGCTTTACCG
>CAYLLJ010000009.1:50194-50656 GCA_964384725.1 uncultured Oscillospiraceae bacterium
AATGTTTCCGACTTCACCGATAGTGGCTCTGCATTCGATTCTGATCTTTCTTACCTCGCCTGAAGGAAGTCTTACTGAGGCATAACCTCCTTCTTTTGCCATGAGCTGCGCGCCATTTCCTGCTGAACGTACCATCTGTGCTCCCTTGCCGGCTTTCATCTCAATGTTGTGAATCTCGGTTCCAATTGGGATGTTTTTCAATGGCAGCGCGTTCCCTATCTTAATATCCGCATCAGGTCCGGACTCGATCATATCACCGACCTTCAACTTGTTCGGTGCTATAATGTATCTTTTTTCACCGTCTGCATATACAATAAGTGCAATATTTGCGCTCCTGTTCGGATCGTATTCTATAGTTGTGACTTTTCCTGGAATTCCATCTTTATTTCTTTTGAAATCGATGATTCTATATTTTGCTCTTGTACCGCCGCCCCTATGTCTGACTGTGATCTTGCCACGAAC
>CAYLLJ010000009.1:50666-52919 GCA_964384725.1 uncultured Oscillospiraceae bacterium
CGAACATTTCTTCCTGAATTTTTCTTTAGTGTAACCGTCAGAGATTTTTCCGGGGTATCAGTCGTTATTTCCTCAAAAGTTGAAACCGTCATCCCTCTTAATCCAGGAGAGGTCGGATTATATTTTCTAATTCCCATATCTTTCGTCCCTCCTTATAGGCCTTGGAAGAATTCGATTTCCTTACTCTTAGGTGTAAGGGTTACGATGGCTTTCTTGGATGCTGCCGTTCTTCCCACGTTTTTTCCCATTCTTTTAACTTTACCTTGAACATTCATAATGTTAACTTTTTCAACTTCCACTCCGAAGATCTCTTCAAGTGCAAGTTTAACCTGAGTCTTATTTGCATTTGTAGCAACTTTAAAAGTATATTTCTTTTTTGCCGCATCGTCCATGCTTCTTTCGGAGATGACCGGCTTTATTATTATGTCGTAAGGGGTTGTCATTACGAATACACCTCCTCAATCTTGTTTATCGCATCCTTTGTTATAATGAAGCTTGTATGATTAATGATCTCATAAACATTCATCTGGTTAACAAAAGTTGTTTTTACTCCCGGAATATTGGCTGCTGATTTTATAACGTTCTCATCCTTATCAGCCATAACGATCAGTGCCTTTTTAGCAGCCTTCACGTTTTCAAGTACTTTGATCATTTCTTTTGTCTTAGGCTCTGAAAAGGAAAGTGAATCCAGTATAATAATTTCCTTTTCCTCCACCTTTGAGGATAATGCAGACTTCATTGCGAGTCTTTTTAGTTTCTTAGGTACTGTATATCGATAATCTCTTGGTTTTGGTGCGAATGCGACTCCACCGCCAACCTGGCTTGGATCTGTCGAACTTCCTTGTCTGTGGCGTCCGGTTCCTTTTTGTCTGAAAGGCTTTTTACCGCCGCCTCTGACTTCGCCCCTATTCTTTGCTGATTGTGTTCCCTGTCTCTGGTTAGCCAGATAGTTCTTGACTATCTCATGTACAGCATATTGATTCACTTCGATTCCGAAAATGTCATCTCTTAATTCGATGCTGCCGGCTTCTGCTCCGGCCATGTTCAGCATTGTTACTATTGCCATTTTACTTCCTCCTTTCTGAAGTCATTGTCTATTGATCCTGACCTTTAACTGCGTATTGAATCCGGAGCAGGCCGCCCTTTGCGCCAGGTACCGCTCCTTTTACGAGCATCAGGTTTCTGTCTTCGATGATTTTTACAAGTACTATATTCTGAACGGTGATCGTTTCACGTCCCATTCTTCCCGGACCCGCATTTCCCTTGAATACTCTGGATGGATATGTTCCTGCTGCCAGAGCTCCGGCAAGTCTCTTATGCTTAGAACCATGTGTCATGGGTCCTCTGTGATGTCCGTGTCTCTTAATATTACCCTGAGTTCCCTTTCCTTTGGAAATGCCTGTGATGTCGAGCTTCTTACCGACTTCGAAATCTGCCACCGTGATTACCTGATTGGGCTCATAGGTTTCACCTTCATCAAGTCTGATTTCTGTCAGATGCTTTTTGAGCGGTGCTTGCCACTTGGCAAAATGACCTTTTTCAGGTTTATTCATTCTCTGTTCTTTCACATCGCCGTAACCGATTTGTACTGCGTTGTATCCATCTGTTTCAACGGTCTTGATCTGAGTAACTACTGCGGGGCCTGCTTCAATAACAGTAACCGGCACCGACTCTCCGGTTTCGGAAAAAATCTGGGTCATTCCGATTTTTTTTCCTAAAATTGTTTTCATATTCATCCTCCTGAATTCTTACAGCGGATTACCCATTCGGGCAATCATACTAAGGGGAGTTCCCTTATCATGTTTTGTCAGTTTTGTCAGAAAATTTCTTTTATCTGCACATCTCAACTGCCTTCTTTGTTACAGTTTGATTTCGATATCCACGCCTGCCGGTAAATCCAGCTTCATCAATGCGTCAACAGTCTTTGGTGTTGTATTTGAGATATCGATCAGCCTTTTGTGCGTTCTCTGCTCGAACTGTTCTCTGCTGTCTTTGTATTTGTGAACTGCTCTCAAAATAGTGATGACCTGTTTTTCTGTAGGCAGCGGAATCGGCCCGGAAACGTCTGCACCGGTCTTTTTGGCTGTTTCAACAATCTTTGCTGCAGATTGATCCAACGTTTTGTGGTCAAAAGCCTTTAACTTGATTCTGATTTTTTGTTGTTCGCTCATTCTTTCTTTCCTCCTTGATTTTCGTACGTTTTCGCTATGCTGTACGAGGGGTTCCGCCTTTCCGCTTTTCCATTCCCGGCGC
>CAYLLJ010000009.1:52929-53115 GCA_964384725.1 uncultured Oscillospiraceae bacterium
ACGAGGGGTTCTTTGACGGTGCTTTAACATGTATCGGATCTCGCCTGCTCGATACACGGTGCCGTGTGTTTCATATTTTTTTACACAACTCAAAAGCACGAGAATCCCTTCGCCCGTTTCTAAGAACGGACAATTCTCTGCAGAAATTACCTGATAGCTCAGCAACTTCCTGCTTCATCGCTTTTT
>CAYLLJ010000010.1:0-5811 GCA_964384725.1 uncultured Oscillospiraceae bacterium
CCGGTTCGAGGTGGCGTTTGCGGGTTCACTCATGCACACCCTCTCCCTCAAATCATTTGAACAATTCAAATCTTCTTCAAAATAAGTTTGGCACAGTCAATTTGGTTTGGGATATTGCCGTCTGTATCACGCACACGCCAAATATCAGGGGTTATTTCGTCAGCCACATACACCTTCTTGTTTTCATCATAGCCAAGCTCTATTTTAAAGTCAACAAGAGTAAAGCCCATACTATTAAGCTCTTTTTTCAGAACTTCGCCAACTTTTACTAAAATATCCAGCGCCTCATCATACTGACCTTCTGTGAGAAGTCCTTTCATGATGCACAATCTTTCGCTGATTAACGGATCTCCTTGTTCATCGTCTTTCAATGTTACCTCAAGATACGGTGGATCAAATGGGATTCCTTCTTCCAATGTAAATCTGCGGCACATGCTTCCTGCAGTAAAATAACGAAGCACGAATTCCAATTTTGGCACAGTGAGCTTACGCACCTCCATCATGCCTTTATCAATGTCTGCGCCTAAATATTGAGTGGGTATTCCACTTTTCTCCATTAGCTCAAGAAAATACTTTGATATCTTTAATCCGATTTTCCCCTTGCCCTCAACACTTCCGCCTACAGTATTAGAACCAGGATCGAACATGCCATTTTCGCCCGTTGCATCGTCTTTAAAAAACAGATATACTGCACCGTTTTCCTCATTTAGAAGAACCTTTTTTGTTTTTCCGTCGTAAATTGTCTTCATAGTACTCACTTTCCATTTCTTCAAATAATTTATCCTTTAAAAATGCAACGCATCTTTTTCCATTTTATCTTATTATAATTAATAGTTTTTATCAATATATTTACATAATTTATATTAATTACAGATAGATAATTGAAAGGGGTAAATTAGTGCCATCAAAATCTATTAAAATAACAATACGCCATCCGAGCCGGACGGCGTATTTGCATTTTGTGGTTATTACTTAAATATATCACCTGAGATTATTATCTTCATTATTTCCGAGGTACCTTCATAGATTTCTGTAATCTTAGCATCTCTCATCATTCTTTCAACTGGATAATCTTTTATATATCCGTAGCCTCCGTGAAATTGGACTGCTTTAGTTGTTACATGCATAGCGGTTTCTGAACAGAATAATTTTGCCTGAGCTGCTTCTATTGTGCTTGGCAGACCTTTCTGCCTTCTGTCCGCTGCTTTGTAAAGCAGTAATCTTGCAGCGTCGATTCTCGTTCTCATGTCTGCCATTTCAAATGATAATGCTTGAAATTTGTATAGTTGTTTTCCGAACTGTTTTCTTGTTTTCATATATTCCACTGTCTGATCATATGCGCCCTGTGCAATTCCCAAAGCCTGGGCTGCAATACCAAGTCTTCCCACATCAAGAGATGACATTGCGACTTTAAAACCTTTTCCTAATTCTCCAAGAAGATTTTCTTTTGGTACGATACAATTTTCAAATACAAGTTCTGCCGCAATTGAACCCCGGATGCCCATCTTGTTCTCTATCTTGCCTATGGAGAAGCCCTTCATACCTTTTTCAAGAATAAATGCGCTTATTCCTTTTGTTCCTTTTATTTTATCCGTCATGGCCATTACAACATAGACCTCAGCGATTCCGCCGCCGGAAATAAATATTTTGGTTCCGTTTATACGCCAGTGATCTCCCATGTCAACTGCTACGGTTTGAGTCCCGGCTGCATCAGAACCCGCATTTGGCTCAGTTAATCCGAAAGCCCCGATTTTTTTGCCTGTTAAAAGGTCCGGAAGATACTTTTTTTTCTGTTCTTCAGTTCCATATGTCAGGATAGGCCAGCAGCATAAAGCGCAATGTGTTTGAACGATAACTCCTGTAGCGCCGCACACTCTGGACAATTCTTCTATAGCTATAATGTATGATATATAGTCCGCACCTACCCCGCCATATTCTTTGGGGAACGGCATGCCCATAAGACCCAAAGGCCCTGCTTTTTCAATTGTTTCATACGGAAATCTTCCCTCGGCATCAATTTCCTCTGCAATAGGCTGCACTTCTTTAATCGCAAAGTCTCTAACCATTCTTCTTACCAAATCTTGCTGTTCGGTTGAATTAAAATCCATTATGTACCTCCTCAATATCAATAAAAATTAATGCCTTCCCTGCCCGCAAAGCGGGAGCGCGGGTAATGGAATGAATTGCCATGCTGTGTGATGACCAAAAGTAGTTTATGCTTTAATATTATACCTATTTAAAATAAATACCTCAATACATATTCCAAAAATAGACTCATCAGAATAAAGGTTGAGTTAAAAGGTTAATGCAACTAAGTATATTTGTCATCAGAATAAATTTATGGAAAGAGGAAGAAATAATTGCCCACACTATAATAATATAGTAAACTAATCTAATGAGCGGGCGGTATTCTGCGAAACTTCACCGCTGAGGAGGAGAATATGAAAACAACAAACACTATTAAAGAAGTAAGAGAAAATGTAAAGGCGTGGAGGACAGAAGGACTGACGGTCGGATTTGTACCAACCATGGGCTATTTGCATGAAGGACATCAAAGCCTGATTAGAAGAGCTGTAAAAGAAAATGACCGAGTTGTGGTAAGCATCTTCATCAATCCATTGCAATTTGGTGAAAAAGAAGATCTTGACAATTACCCGGAAAATTTTGAACATGACAGAAACATTTGTGAATTGGAAGGAGCAGCTCTTATATTTAGACCTTCGCGGGAAGAAATGTATAGTAAAAGCTTTTGCTCATATGTTGATATGACGGGCTTGACCGATACTCTTTGCGGGAAAAGCCGTCCGAATCATTTCAGAGGTGTCTGCACAGTAGTCACTAAATTGTTCAATGCCGTGAATCCTGATCGTGCATATTTCGGATGGAAAGATGCGCAGCAGGTGGCTGTTGTCAAGCGAATGGTAAGTGACTTAAATATGGATATCGAAATTGTAGCTTGTGAAACCGTAAGAGAAGCAGACGGTCTTGCAAAAAGTTCAAGGAATGTCCATTTAAACAGCGAAGAGAGAAAAGCGGCCACAATACTTCAGAAGGCTTTGAACCTTGCTGATAAGAAGATCACGTCCGGCATCAGAACATCCCGGGATATTCAAAAGGCAATGACTAAGCTTATTGATTCGGAAGCAGGAGTAAAGATTGATTACGTAGAAATAGTTGATTTAGAGACAATGAAACCTATCAATACTATAGAGGCGCCTGCTTTGATTGCGGCAGCAATCTATGTTGGCAATACGAGATTGATAGACAATTATATATATGGAATTTAAACATGATTATCATGTGCTTTGGAAAGAAAATAAGGATTAACAAAATAAGAGCAATTATATCGCTGTTGATAACGATTGCTCTTATTGTTATTGGTGTGGCTGCGGCAGCAAAATATCTTGACGGTATTCCGACGAAACTCAGAGAAGAAGTTTATAAAATTGAAACGATACCTCTCATAACTGATTTTATAAAAGAGGGTTCACTGGAGAGACCCGGTGATCTGCGAAAAATCAAATACATAGTAATACATGAGACCGGGAATAAAGGGAGAAATGCCAACGCAGCATCCCACAACAATTATCTCCATACTGAAGCTGACAACCAAAAGAAGTCATGGCATTATACAGTGGATGACCATGAAATTTATTATCATATCCCGGACAATGAAATTGCCTTCCATGCCGGTGACGGACTGAAAGACGATGGAGGAAACCTGAATGGGATCGGAATCGAGATGTGCATCAATCCGGAAAACAATTATGAGAAGACTTTAAAAAATACAGCAAAATTAGCAGCCATGCTGATAACATCTTACGATCTGGATATAACCAGATTAAAGAAACATGAGGATTTTTCCGGAAAATATTGTCCGGAGATTCTTCTTGCGGAGGGCAGATGGGAAGAATTCGTTGAAATGGTGAAACATGAACTGGAGGGAAAACCATGAATTACACTATAAAAAATGAACACATCGAAGTATACAACGAAAGTGACTCATATTCTTTTCCAAAGTATACATCTCAGCTAATTAACTGGGCAAATCAGAATGCACAAGGTACACGACCGGTTGTAGTAGGGCAAATGTCAGAACTATTTCCGGAATACATGGCTGCAGGAGAAGAAATAACGATTGAGGGCTGGCGAAGATGGTATACAGAACGTTATCCGGAAGCATTTGAAAAAGCAACACAAAAAATCCATGCACAAGTTTTGAATTTAAAGAATGCCATTCCCCTCATAGATGAAGAAATGATCAAAAAATGGGTTGAAGATCTGGTAATATACAAGACATTCAATGGGCTTTATGTGCAAAAAGCCATTCTCGCTTCCCTTGCCGAAATGAAAAATACAACATATCGCCTTGCTGCTCCGGATGAGGAATCTGTGGGCATTGATGGATATGTCGGAGATGTGCCGTATTCAATAAAACCGGATACATATAAGACGATGGGACGTCTTTCGGAAGCAATCAATGTGAAGATGATTTACTATACCAAAACAAAGACAGGACTAAAAATCGAGGCGGAAGATTAATTTAATTACATTTTTTACTCATACTGGCAGATAATCATACTCTTATTAAATGTCACGGATTTGATTTTATCAATCTTTATTGCAGTTTCTTGTCTGGTTTTAACAGGAAAACCATGTGGGACGTTTGTATAGCACTTAGCTTTTTTGTCCTCACTAAGCCCTGAAATAAAAGTTAAATGATCTGATATTCTTGTTTCAATAACTTTGTTTAGGTATTCGCACTCAGTGGCTATATTCTTCATCGCAAGATCCGCGATCTCTGAGTCTATTTCTGCTCCATAGCTATTTCTGTTTGCCGCCATGCAAGCTAAAGCGGTTGTGCCAAGCCCGGCGAAAGGATCGAATACCGTGTCTCCTTCAATTGAATACATATTTACCAACCGGTAAGGGATTTCAAACGGGAAAGCTGCGCTCCTTGCCCTGCTTGCTTTTGGAGCAGCAATAACTTGTGGTGTACCCTTGATTTCCCAAAGGTCCGAAAACCAGGTATTTCTTTCTTCCCAGAAAAAGGCACTCTTTTGCCTCAGTTCTTTTCCTTCGCCTTTAAATACACGTTTACTGCCTTTTCTGAATACTAAGATATATTCATGCTCATAAGTAACATAAGCTCCCGCAGGGTACATGCCGGAACCCATGAATTTGTTAGGTGCATTTGACCGCTTCTTCCAGTGAATATCCGGTAAAACTGAATATCCCATGCTTAAAAACTTGTTGATAATTTTCGTGTGATTTGAAAAAAGTTGAAAATTGTCATTTATTGTTCTTGTCGCATCACCAATATTGATACATACAAAGCCATTATCGGCAAGGACTCTATCGCATTCATCCCAAATCTCATTTAATATTATGTGCATTTTGTTAAAGGCGGCCATCCCGTCCTCAGACTGCAGATCATATGTGATTTGAGGATTTTGATCAGAAAACATTTGGTCCCACATTTCTATCATCGGAT
This sequence comes from uncultured Oscillospiraceae bacterium, assembly GCA_964384725.1. Taxonomy (GTDB): domain Bacteria; phylum Bacillota; class Clostridia; order Peptostreptococcales; family Anaerovoracaceae; genus Anoxybacterium. The sequence goes on from CAYLLJ010000010.1 coordinate 5,495, forward strand.
AGGGAGGAGATGTCACAATTAAGTTGACTGAGCTGTTTGCGATGGTTGTCACATTATTGCTGTTTCCGACTATTATCTCATGTTTTGTCATTTGATTATTCCTCATTTAAAACGATAAGACAGATGACATTTTGTATCAACTGTCTTATCCGCTTTGGTCGGAGTGGGGAGATTCGAACTCCCGACCTCTTGACCCCCAGTCAAGCACGCTAACCAAGCTGCGCTACACCCCGAGATTCTTATCCATATACCGGTTCGCTCATTTGTAAGTTTAGACCATCAAAAATAAAATGGTCGGAGTGGCCGGACTTGAACCG
>CAYLLJ010000010.1:5821-17841 GCA_964384725.1 uncultured Oscillospiraceae bacterium
TCATCTGCTTCTGGTTACATAGGGGGATATTTTGGATAATACGTATTAGATAAAATGTAAATAATGAAAAAAACACAAAACGTAAATTCAGAGGTAATAAAATCAATAAACATATTTAATATAAGGATAGGATGTTAAACAAAAAAGCGGTTATATTATTATTGAGGAAACAAAAAATCTGATGAGATTTGAGGATGACATTAATAAAGTAATAATCCAAATAAACAATTAGTCCTAAGATTAAATTTATAATGAAAACAAAGGCAAAGCTTGTAAAATTTACTTGTAATATTAAACAAAACTTAGGTTAAATTAAGACCACAAAGGAGGTGATTATTAATGGCAAGTAACAACAATCCTGTAAAACCAAATGCAAAGAATGGATTAAATAACATGAAGACTGAAATCGCAAATGAGCTTGGTATTTCCGGATATGACACAATGGATAAGGGAAATCTTACAGCCAGACAGAATGGTTACGTTGGCGGTTATATGACCAAGAGATTAGTTGAAATGGCAGAACAGCAGTTGGCTGGAAAATAAGTGCATTAACTAACAATAAATCAGCTTATGAATTTAATCCATAAGCTGGTTTTAGTTTTTGAAACAGATAGGTTACCGGGTCGGAGGAAATACGGAGAAAGAAATGAAAAAAAGTAAAACAGTCAATTTTGATTACACACCGAAATTTACGACCTTTCCACTTGCGAATTCAGAAACGACTTTTAAAGAATCAAGAGTTTCCGAGCCATCGGAAGACGATGTTGAAAAGGTGAAGGAATGGGTCGATTTTAAGGAGATGTAATATAAGGAGGGGATAATAGGATTAATGAATATGAATTTAAGGCAGAATGCAGAAATTAAACGAATAAAATCAGAAATAGCAAACCAGTATGGAGCAGCATCTTTTGAAGATATTGACAGGGGGAATATGACTTCAAGAGCCAACGGAGATATTATCAGGACATTGGTTGAATTGTCAGAGAAGCAGTTAAACAAATAATCGGAAACAAATATATTTCTTGAAAACTTAAGCTGATAATGACATAATGACTTTGGGTATATGCATTGCCCAAGCCTGAAAGGCGGGGGGATTTGTTCCCTCGCCTTTTATCATGTGTATTTTGGTGCATTCATAGAACATTTACGGTTGCAGAAAATTTTCTTAGTGCGTTAATGATAATAGTCTTGAATGGAGGGAGATATGCATAAAATATTGATTATTGAAGATGAACCTAATATCAGGGAACTGGTGCTGTATAATCTTGATCAGAACGGGTATGAAGGGATTGCAGCGGAAGATGGGCTACAAGGTATTTCAATGGCACGCAGTGAAAAACCCGACTTGATATTGCTCGATATAATGCTCCCCGGAAAGAATGGGCATGACATCTGCAAAGAATTGAGGGCAGAAGGAAACAATACCCCGATCATTATGCTGACTGCAAAAAATGAAGAGATTGATAAAGTCCTTGGCCTTGAATTCGGTGCGGATGACTACATATCAAAACCCTTCAGCACAAGAGAGCTAATAGCAAGGATCAAAGCAGTTATGCGAAGGTATGGAAGCAATGCAGAGCAAGAAGCAAATACAGCAGAAGCTAAACAATTGATAAAGATAGATGGATTGGTCATAAACCTTGACAGCCGTGAAGCCAAACTTGATGGGAAACCTTTGGAACTGACACTGAAGGAGTTTGACCTTTTGAAAGCGCTTGCGGAAAATCAAGGAAGAGTAATGACAAGAGACCAGCTTCTTGATAAGGTATGGGGCTTTGAGTACTTCGGAGAGACCAGAACCGTCGATGTGCATGTCAGATATCTCAGAAAAAAATTAGGAGATGATGATAAAGAAGGAAAATATATTCAAACCGTTCGGGGTATCGGCTACAAAATGGCATGATCATAGAAGAGGTGGACGTCAAATATGAAGAAAAGATTTCTATTATTTTCTATAGGTCTGATATTAATCAGCATTGTTATTACAAGTACTATTTCTGTTAATGTCAATGTTAAAAACTTCATATCAGAAAAGGAAACGACGCTGCTGACTTATAGCAGAATTATCAATATGGCTATTCTTGATGAGCTTGAAGCCGGCCGGGAGATCAACTATGAAAAGATAACTGAGGACTTTTCGGAAGAAATGGACATTCGCCTGACTTTTATTGATAAAAATGGCAATGTTCTTGCTGATTCTGAAATGGGCTCAAATTATATTAATATGGAAAATCATCTTGACAGGGAAGAAATAACAGAAGCAATTTTAACGGGGCAAGGACAGAGTAACAGAGAGAGCGGCACATTTGGAACAGAGTATCTTTATGCTGCGGATGCATTAGAATATTCGGGAAATACGCTGCTGATTACCCGCGTTGCTTTGGAAATTGATAAGATTGATATAATCAGCGGCTTTATTTTAAAAACTCTGCTGATTTCTTCTGCTATAGGAATACTCGTTGCGTCTGTAATAGCAGTTGCATATACGAATACTCTGATGAAACCGATAAATGAAATGGAAGAACAGCTGAAAATAACCATGAAAGAGAATAAAAAGGCTGAACAGATACGAAAGGATTTCGTTGCAAATGTCACGCATGAATTGAAGACACCCCTTACTTCTATTTCGGGATTTGTAGAAACACTTCAGGACGGGGCAGCGGAGGATCCTGAAATAAGATCAAAATTCCTGGATATTATCGCAATTGAAGCAGCAAGATTGAAAAGGCTTATTGAAGATATATTAATAATATCCGATATCGAGAATAAGCGCGAATCTAATACTGACAGTGACATCAATGTCAGGGAATCCATCGAGGAAATTCTGACCTCCATAGGACCTATCATAGAAGCAAAACAAGTTAAGATCATTACATCATACGCATATGAGATTTATATAGGAGGCAATAACGACAGGTTTAAGCAGCTTATGATGAACCTGATAGAGAATGCCGTTAAATATTCTTTCGACGGAGGAACGGTCACAATAACAGCAGAGAAAAAAGAAGGCAAAATATATATAAGTGTAAAGGATGAAGGTATAGGTATATCAGAAGAGCATCTGCCAAGACTGTTTGAACGGTTCTACCGCATAGACAAATCACGCTCTCAGAAAGCTGGCGGCACAGGACTTGGCCTTGCTATCGTAAAGCATATAGCGTCGCTGTTTGAAGCCGAGATCAGGGTGCAAAGCGAGCCTGGCAAGGGATCCACCTTTACCGTGGTTTTTAATAGCTGAGAGTTATTACAATACAATGGTTATTTCTTAATTACAGATCTTTTTGTTTCTTTTAACAATCTCTTAACATTCGCTTTATTCCCACTTAACAATACGTATTTATTATAAGAACTGAATATTGAGTTGATTTTTAGTGCATAAATGCAAAGACAGCGAAAGGCAACAATAGATGAAGACCTATGAAAAAGCGATAGAAAAGGTAATTTTACTTTCAGCAATTATGGCAACCGTTTCAGTGGGTTTGATTACATTTTTTATATTTCGGTCCGGACTTCCGGTATTGCTTGAATATGGAATTATTGATTTCATATTTGGGACAACCTGGTCACCGACCAACGGAGAATATGGTATTCTGCCGCTGATAGCCGGCACATTATCCGTAACCATTGGAGCTCTCGTTATAGGAGTTCCAACCGGAATAGCCTGTGCGGTATTCCTTGCTGAAATACTGCAAAAAAAGTGGGCAAAAGCATTCAAGTTTTCCATAGAGTTACTGGCGGGAATTCCGTCTGTAGTTTATGGATTTTTTGGTTTGGTCGTTCTCATACCTGCGATAAGAGAATATATACTGCCGATTTACCAGATTTTTAATCCTGAGGTCTCTCAAACAGGCTTCAGCGTTTTAGCAGGAGCAGTGATTTTAGCTATCATGATTCTGCCGACCATTGTAAGTATGTCAGAAAACTCAATTGCCGCTGTGCCGGTAGAATTTAAAGAAGCATCCTTGGCACTTGGAGCCAATAAAATGGAGACTATCGTAAGCGTATTGATTCCGGCAGCCAAATCCGGGATTCTTTCATCGATTATCCTTGGTATGGGAAGAGCGATTGGGGAGACTATGGCAGTACTTCTTATTACAGGTAATATGGCGAAAATTCCGGGAACGATTCTTGATCCCGTAGCAACCCTTACAGGAACTATAGCGATGGAAATGGGATACGCATCGCCGACTCACCAGCAGGTGCTGTTTGCAGTGGGAATCGTACTGTTTGTTATAATTATGATTCTAAATATTATCGCTCAGTTAAGCGTTAGAAAAATAGGAGGTAATGCATGATGAACCCCGGAAAATTGAAAAACATCAAAAAAGCAAAAAACATTGCCTTCTATGGAATCATAGGGATTCTTGCAGCAGCAACATTAGCCGCGCTTATTATCATAATAGGATACATCCTGATTAACGGGTTTTCGCATATTGATGTTGAATTTCTTACACAGGAACCCAGAAAGATGGGAAAAGAAGGCGGAATCTTTTCTGTTATTATAGGAACCTTGTACGTAACAGGAGTAGGTATTTTAATCGCTACCCCTATCGGAATTGCCGCTGCAATCTATTTTACCGAGTATGCAAAGGAAGGTAAGGGAGTTATTCTGATACGATTTTTTACCGAAATTCTGGCGGGGATCCCTTCAATTATATTCGGACTTTTTGGCTTTGCATTCTTTGTAATATTTTTAGGAATGGGCTGGTCGGTGATATCCGGCGGATTGACCCTTGCGATGATGGTGTTGCCAACCTTGGTACGTGCTACGGAAGAGTCGCTTAAGACAGTTCCGATGTCATATCGTGAAGGCAGTCTTTCTCTTGGGGCAACAAAATGGCAGATGATTACAGGAGTTATTCTTCCATGCTGTAAACCCGGAATACTTACAGGACTAATTCTTGGAATAGGAAGAGCAATCGGTGAATCAGCCGCGATTATGCTAACCGTAGGCGGTTCCCTGAGAGTGCCGGCTTCATTATTTGATTCTACAAGGACTATGGCAGTACACCTTTATACGCTGGCATCAGAAGGGTTATCTCAGGAAAAAACATATGCCACAGCAGCACTTTTGATTTTTATCGTGCTTATAATCAACGGAGCCGCAAACCTTATAAGCAGTAAACTGGGAGGAAGTTAATGGAAACAAAATTTGAGATAGAAAAATTAAATCTGTATTATGGCAGCTTTCAAGCGTTGAAGGACATCAATATGCGCATATACAGCAACCGGATCACAGCGCTTATAGGTCCCTCCGGCTGCGGAAAATCAACATTTTTGAGAACCCTGAACAGGATGAATGACCTGATAAGAGGTGTCACAATCGAAGGGACAGTAAAATTTGACGATGAAGATATCTACGGCAATTTTTATGATATAATTAAATTACGGAAAAAAGTAGGAATGGTCTTTCAGAAACCCAATCCTTTCCCCAAAACCATATATGAGAATATCGTGTACGGACCGAAAATCCACGGTGAAAAAAACAAAACCGTGCTTGATAATATCGTAGAACGGACTCTTAATGAAGTGGCAATGTGGGAGGAAGTTAAGGATCGTCTTAATAAACCCGCGCTGGGACTATCCGGCGGGCAGCAGCAGAGGCTTTGCATAGCAAGGTGCCTTGCAGTAGAACCCGAAGTAATTCTGATGGATGAACCTACTTCAGCTTTGGATCCTGTAGCCACATCAAAGATTGAGGAACTTCTTAAAGAACTGGCAGAAAAGTACACAATCGTAATTGTTACACATAATATGCAGCAGGCGGGGCGAATTTCCGATTATACATCTTTCTTTTTAAATGGAAAAGTAATAGAAACAAACGAGACGGAAGTAATTTTCTCGAATCCTGAAAATAAAAAGACAGAAGAATACATTACTGGGAGGTTTGGATGATGGCTGCAAGACCGATGGATCATGACATGGGTATAATAACGGAAGAACTGCTCACTATGACAAGGCTGGTAGAAGAAACTATATTGGATGCCATAAAGTCCCTAAAAGAAAAGGACTCCGAATTGGCACTCAGAATCATAGATAATGATGAGAATATCGATATTTTAGAGGATGAAATCAAAGATAAATGCCTGAAATTTTTAGCAACACAGCAGCCTCTTGCAGGTGATCTGAGGAACCTGATTTCAATAATGCAGATGGTAAGGGATCTTGAGAGAATAGGTGATCACTGCGAGGATATTGCAAAGTATACCCTTCGTTTTAAAGATGAAGAGTATATGAAAGAGCTGATTGATATACCGCGGATGGCTGATATGTCTGCAAAGATGGTGAAAAATTCGATTGATTCATTTGTAAACAGAGATTTAAGATTGGCAAGGCGTGTATGGAAGGCAGATGAAGAGGTGGATGAACTTTTCAGGAATATCTATGATGAACTCATAGGAATCGTCGATTGTGAGCCAAAGAAAGCCAATCAAAGCGTGATGTTCCTTTTTATTGCTTCACATTTAGAGAGAATCGCAGATTATGCAACGAACATCTGTGAGGAAACGGTGTTTGCAATTGAGGGTGGTTATGATATGGAAATAAAAAACAGCAACTAAGCTTGCAAAGCTGCGTTGGGTTATTTCTAAAGGTTGGGATAATGAAAACATAGCAGAAGGTATAAGACCTTCTGCTTTTTTGTCAATAATTTGATTTAACGGGGTAATTCAAAAATTAAAAATCAGTTGAATAAATATGGTAAACAACTTATAATTATACGCGTATATACCGGTTAACTAAAAAGAATAATCGTAAAAATCCACAAATTTATGATTTGTGATTTTTCAGTCTAAATTCTGCTGTTGCCAAAAAAGTGAAGGCAGAATGTTAAGAAGGAGAGGATTATGAACATGAAAAAATTACTCGCAATTTTTCTGATTATAGCAATGGCGCTTACATTTGCGGCTTGCGGCGGCGGAAATGATGATCAGGCAGCTGAAGACACACCTGTGACCTACAAGGTTGCTATGGAGCCAACATTCCCGCCATTTGATACCATCAATCAAGAAACACAGGAGCTTGACGGCTTTGATGTTGATTTGATGAACGCCATAGCGGAGGATCAGGGATTTGAGCTGGAATGGGTCAACATGGGATTTGATGGTTTGATTACTGCACTGCAGGCGGGAAATATAGATATCATAGCATCCGGCATGAACGCCAGCGAAGAGAGAAGAGCAAAAGTTGATTTCTCAACCACATATTATGATTCCGGACTTGTTGTTGCAGTTAAGGCAGGCAATACCTCAATAAAAAATATAGACGACCTTACCGCTGATATGAAAGCCGGTGCACAGATCGGAACAACAGGTGCTGATCTTGCTACAGAACTTTTTGATACCGGCAAAATTAAAGAAGCGAAAATCTATAACGGGTTGGATGTTGCTGTCATGGATCTGCAGAACGGAACGATCAATGCATTAATCAATGATCTGCCTGTAACAAAAGCGTACATGGATGCAAAACCCGGAACAATAGAAATAGTCGGAGACGTTTTGAATGCTGAGTCATATGGCTTTGCAGTACAAAAAGGAAACACCGAATTGCTGGATAAGATAAATGCAGGAATGCAGAATATAATCGACAACGGAACTTTTGATGATATAGCAGCAGAATGGTTTGAATAAGAAAGAAGAGCGGTTTGGACGTATACTTTAAAGGAATACAAATAGCATACAGCGGGATTACGGTGACTCTGCAAATTACGGTTTTTGCGGTATTGATAGGTGTTGCCTTAGGTTTGATAGTAGCCCTTGGCAAAATGTCATCCTTAAAACCGGTAAGGCTCATCTTTTCTGTTTATGTAGAAGTATTAAGGGGCACGCCGCTGGTTGTGCAGGCTTTGCTAATGTATGCGGGAGTCCCGATGCTGATGCAGACGTACGGCATCAATTTCAGATGGGAGGATCCAATCATAGCGTCTATCCTCGTATGCGGAATAAACAGTTCCGCATACGTTGCAGAGATTATCAGGAGCGGCCTGCAAGCAGTGGACCGCGGCCAGATGGAAGCCGCCCGGTCCCTTGGAATGAATCACATCCAGGCAATGAGGTTTATTATAGTTCCGCAGGCATTCAGAATAATACTGCCTGCTTTGGCAAATGAGTTTATTGCCCTTCTTAAAGAGACAGCTGTTTTAAGCGTAATTTCCGTGGTTGAAGTGACAAGAAGAAGCATGCTTTGGGCTGCGGCTACTTTTGAAGCCTGGCCTGCATACCTTGGAACAGCATTCGTTTATTTAAGCATTACGATTCCGCTTTCAAGGCTTGTTGCATATTTGGAAAGGAGGATGGCGCAGAGTGATCGAAGTAAGTAATTTATCAAAGAGCTTCGGCAAACTTGAGGTGCTGAGAGGGATCTCAGAGACAGTAAAGGAAAGCGAAGTCGTATGCGTGATCGGCCCATCCGGTTCGGGAAAGAGTACGTTCTTAAGATGCATCAATTTACTGGAGATTCCGACTTCGGGAGAAATATACATTGATGGGGAGCAGATCAATAGAAAAGATGTGGATATTAACAAGGTGAGGAAGAAATTAGGAATGGTTTTTCAGAATTTCAATCTTTTTCCGCATATGACCACTCTTGAAAATATAACGATCAGCCCTATACAAGTTAACAAAACACCTAAAGCGGAGGTTGAAAAAGAAGCAATGGAGCTGCTTAAGATGGTCGGGCTGCGGGATAAAGCGGATGTGTATCCCGCCTCCTTATCAGGAGGGCAGAAGCAAAGGGCTGCTATTGCAAGAGCATTGGCCATGAAACCGGAAATAATGCTCTTCGATGAACCCACTTCAGCTTTGGATCCCGAAATGGTCGGGGAAGTTCTACAGGTCATGAAGGATCTTGTAAATCAGGGGATGACAATGGTTATAGTAACGCACGAAATGGGTTTTGCCAGAGAAGTGGCAGACAGGGTGCTGTTTATGGATGAGGGTTTGATAGTGGAACAGGGCAGGCCTGAAGAGATATTCGTTAATCCGCAAAACGAAAGAACCAGGAATTTTTTAAGCAAGGTTCTTTAGAACCTTTTCGTTGTCTTGATAGCGGGCAGTTATGTAACATCCCGGTAAGCGACTGAGGTAACAGAATAAGTAGGGGGAGCATAGAATGCATATAAAATTTTTAGGCGCAGCAATGTCTGTAACGGGATCCTGCCATCTTATAACGACGGATAAATACAAGATACTGTTGGATTGCGGGCAGTTCCAAGGCAGCAGAGCATTAGAGGAACTAAATTATGATGACTTTGGCTTTGACCCGACTGAAATCGATTATATGATTCTCAGCCATTCTCATATAGATCATAGCGGCAGAATCCCATTGCTTACTAAACGCGGCTACACAGGAAAGATATATTGCACTGATGCAACGGCTGATCTGGTTTCAATCATGTTGAAGGACAGTGGATATATTCATGAAAAAGAAGCTGAATGGACCAATCGAAAAGCTGAACGATCCGGTGGACCTATGGTAGAACCGCTGTACACATTCCAAGATGCGGAAGATTCCGAAAGGCATTTAGAACCCGTATTATACGGTCAGCTGCTGGAAATCAATCCCGATATTCATATCTGCTTTAAGGATGCGGGACATATCCTTGGCTCATCCATTGTAGAACTCTGGATAAAGGAAGGGGATAAGATAACGAAGGTAGTTTATTCGGGTGACCTCGGAGTATCGCACAAACCGATATTGAGAGACCCGGAACTTATTTTCGAAGCCGACTATCTTATCATGGAGACTACTTACGGAGACAGGGTCCATGAGCCGAGTTCAAAAAGCGTGGAAAAACTCATAGATATTATTCTTAAGACAACAAGACGCGGCGGTACGGTGGTCATTCCGTCATTTGCGGTAGGAAGAACACAGGAGCTCATCTATGAATTGAATATATACTATGAATACCATAAGGAATACAGGGAAGAACTCGATAAAATAATGGTTTATGTCGACAGCCCTCTTGCTACAAGCGCAACTGAAATATTTCAAAGAAACGCACAGGTATTTGATGACGAAACCAGGGAATACATATTAAAAGGGGATAACCCTCTTGATTTTAAAAATTTAAAATTCACTCGAACCACTGAAGAATCAAAGCAGCTGAACTTTGATCCCAGCCCTAAGATAATAATATCGGCAAGCGGAATGTGTGAGGCAGGCAGGATAAAACATCATCTAAAGCATAATCTGTGGGATTCAAAAAACAGCATTGTCTTTGTCGGCTATCAGGCTCAAGGGACTTTAGGCAGGTCTATTGTAGACGGAGATAAAGATGTAAGCATCTTTGGTGAAAAAATTCACATTAATGCAGAGATATATTACTTAGACGGCTTTTCAGGGCATGCAGACAGAGATGATTTGCTGTCATGGCTTTCTGCATTCCGAAATCCGCCGAAGCGTATTTTCCTGGTTCACGGTGAAGAAGAATCCAAAAATGGTTTTGCAGCCATTGTAAAACATGCATTAGGGTATGAATGCACAGTAATAAAGGATGTTTCAGAGTTTAGTCTTGATGATGACGTCATGATTGACGTAAAAGATATACGAAACAGAGTGGCTTCCGAAGAACAGCTGATAAAGGTAAGAAACCATCTTTCAAAAATCCATGATGAGATAGATACTATTATTTACAATGCTCATCTGGCGGTAAACACCGGTATGACACAGGAAGCCCTTAATGAGATCAATAATATAATACTTGAAATTGAAAAGGGTTCAATCAGACTTGGGACAGCTGTGAGCAACAGAAGGGAATAAAAATAACATTTCTTTTCTAATGTTAAAAAGGCATTGAAAATCCCTCAATCATGTGATACTATCAGTTGTAGAGTTATTGTAATAGTGCAGGTTTGCATCTTGCACGAAATACATTTATTAAACTATGTACATGCATAGTTATTTTCACTCAAGACATATGTTGCTAATGACGGCATGTGTAATAAAAAACAGGAGGATACAAAAATGTTAAGAGATGCTTTACCCAAAATTGTCACACCATTACCGGGGCCAAAAGCGAAGGAGATCATCGACAGAAGAGCTAAGTCAATGCCAAATGGGATTAAGTGCGGATATCCATGTGTGATAGCGCGCGGTGAAGGCGCAATGTTTGAAGACGTGGACGGAAACATTTTCCTTGACTGGATTGGCGGAGTCGGAGTTCTCAATATCGGTTACAGCCACCCCGAATTGATTGAAGCCGTAAAAGCTCAGAGTGAAAAGTATTTCCACGCCATGATGAATATCACGACACATGAGAGATACATAGAGCTTGTTGAAAAGTTGAATAGCATAGTTCCTGTTAAGGGAGACGCAAAAAAGACAATGCTTGCAAACAGCGGAGCAGAAGCAGATGAAAATGCAGTAAAAATTGCTAAGAACTATACCGGAAGACCTAATATCATCGTATTTACAGGTGCTTTCCACGGAAGAACAACGCTGACAATGGCTATGACAGCGAAAAAAGCATATGCTGTTGGAATGGGCCCATTCCCAGATGGAGTATATCGTGCAGAATTCCCGAATATGTACAGAAGACCTGAAGGAATGAGCGAAGCTGAAGCGATTGATTATTATGTTGGTAAACTTGAAGAAGTGTTTGTAGAGGCTTCTCCTGCACAGTACGTTGCAGCTATAGTATTTGAACCTGTACAGGGCGAAGGCGGATTTGTTCCGGCTCCTATTGAATGGGTAAAGGCTGTAAGAGCAATCTGCGACAAACATGGTATTCTTATGATTACAGACGAAGTACAGACAGGTTTCGCAAGATCCGGAAGGATGTTTGCTTCAGAATACTTTAAAGAAGCAGGATGTGCACCTGACATCATGACAAGTGCAAAATCAATTGCTGGAGGCATGCCTCTTTCTGCTATTACAGCAAGTGCTGAAATAATGGATGCAGTTACACCTGGAACTATTGGCGGAACATTCTGCGGAAATGCAGTATCCTGTGCAGCCGCAGTAAAAGTTATCGAAGTTATGCAAAGAGAAGACTATCCTGGAAAGCACTGAAGATAGCAGAA
>CAYLLJ010000010.1:17937-28663 GCA_964384725.1 uncultured Oscillospiraceae bacterium
GAAATTCAATGAATGGAAAGAAAAATATGATGTAATCGGAGATGTAAGAGGAACAGGAGCTATGATGGGCGTAGAATACGTTACTGACAAAGCATCCAAGAAGCCTAATGCAGATCTTGTTAGCGCAATCGTCAACGAAGCAGTACAGAATGGTTTGCTTCTTGAAAGCGCAGGCACATACGGTAACGTAATCAGATTCCTCTGCCCACTGTGCGTAACTGACGCTCAGCTCGAAGCAGGACTTGATATTTATGAGAAGGCACTCATCAAATGCCTCGCAAAATAGCATAATAAAACATGATTTAATAAAACAACGTCCCGTATAGGGACGTTGTTTTATTGTAACCGCCCAGATTTGTGCGGCATATCATATCAACAGCATCAACAGCCGGAACAGAACTTTAAGTTGAATTCTTAAATGGTATATGATACTATTACATAGAAAACGTTAAGACTTCATAATTCTTAATCTAAGCCTGATGATAAGGAAATAAGGAAAGACTGTTATGGAAATAGAAGTGAAGTACACCATTAAAGATAAGGAAACTGCCCAAAAGATATGGGAAGACGAATATCTTTTAAGTATCGAGGAAAAAGACTCAAGAGAAAAAGTATATATGAAAGCCTCTTATTTTGATACCGATGACTATATACTATCCAAAAACGATATTGCATTCCGTGTCCGCATGGAGGGTACACGCATAGTCGCTTCGCTGAAGTGGAAAGGCGATAGTTCAGACGGACTGCATAAGAGAGAAGAGATAAACGTCCCTGTAAATGACGAAGCTTGCTTTATAATGCCGAAACCCGATATATTTAAAGAGAGTGAAGTCGGACAGGATGTGATCGAACTTATCAACGGAAAACCATTACATAGCGTTTTGGAAACAAAATTTTTAAGAAGCCGGTTGAGAATTGACACAGGAATAAGCATTTGCGAGTTGGCTATCGATGAAGGAGAAATTGAAACGGATTATGGAAGCCTGCCGATCTGTGAACTTGAAATTGAGTTGTTTTCCGGAGAACAGGAAGATATAAAGAAGATTGGCGGAACTTTAGCGGAAAAGTATGAGCTTATACCAGAGAACAGAAGCAAGTATGCAAGAGGCTGGAAGCTTTTAGAGGACAGCCAGAAGATAAAGTAACTGCTGAATTACTGAAAGATAGCTTGTTCAAGCTATCTTTCAATGCTTTTAATCCTTTTTAATACTTTACTTTGTTCCTGATTGAAGGTATAATTATTTGCGCACATTGCGCATTTTAGACCAATGGGACCCATCGGTCTTATAGTTATTTACATAAGAATAATAACAATTTTAGGAGGATTAATAAATGATATCAACTTTTATCTCTAAGGAAAAAAACCAGGTTAAATTCACAATGGAATTTATTGCTGAGGAGTTTGAAAAGGCAGTAAATGATGCATATCAGGCAACAAAGGGAAAATATGCAATCGCTGGTTTCAGAAAAGGAAAAGCCCCGAGAAAGCTAATTGAAACTCATTACGGAGAAGATGTATTTTTTGAAGATGCGATTAATAATATGTTTTCAAACGGATATCCTGAAGCGATCGATAAGTTGAATTTAGATCCGGTTGACAGACCTTCAGTTGATTTTGACAATATAGAAAAAGGAAAAGGATTTACGGTTACTGTTAATGTAACTGTAAAGCCTGAATTTGAAGTAAAAGATTACAAAGGAGTAAAGGTCGCTAAAGTTGAGCACAATATTACAGACGAAGATGTAGATAAAGAACTTGAAGCTTTACAGACAAGAAATTCAAGACTTGTGCTTGTCGACAGACCGGCACAGAATGGAGATACCGTTCTGATCGACTATGTCGGATTTGTTGGAGATGAGCAGTTTGAGGGCGGTTCAGCTGAAAGACAGCCTCTGTCACTTGGAAGCGGAACATTTATTCCGGGCTTTGAAGAGCAGCTTGTAGGAGCAGTGGCGGGTGAGGAAAGGGATTTGAATGTTACTTTCCCGGAAGACTACCATTCAGCTGATCTTGCAGGAAAAGAAGCTGTTTTTAAATGCAAGGTGCATGAGATCAAAGAAGCTGAAAAACCTGAGCTGAATGACGAATTTGCAAAGGATATTAGTGAATTTGATACAATTGAAGAGCTTAAAAAGGACTCCAGGGAAAAGCTTGAAAAAGCTGCCGAGTCCAAGGTAGAATACGATATAAAAAATTCAATACTGGAGAAAGTATATGAAGCAAATGAGATCGACATCCCGGATGTAATGGTAGAAGATCAGATTGATGAAATGATGCAGGAATTTGATCAGCAGTTACAGTATCAAGGACTAAATTTGAATAAGTACATGGAATATATGAAAAAAGAACTTAAAGAATTCAGAGATGAACTTCGCCCCGATGCCTATAAAAAAACAAAGACAAGATTGATAACAGAGGCAGTTGCAGACGCTGAGAATTTAGATGCAAGTGATGAAGAAGTGACGGCGGAACTGCAAGCTTTAGCGGATCAATATAAAATTGAAGTTGAAAAACTGAAGGAATCAATGCAGTATGAGAGTTTCTTCTATCTGGCAAAGGATATAAAAATGAGAAAAGCTATGGAATTTATGTTTGAAAACGCGATAGTTGAGTAATATATAATTATGACTTACTGGAAAATAAAAAATATCGGACTTCAAGGGGGTAAAAATGGCACTTATACCAATGGTGGTAGAACAAACGAATAGAGGCGAACGTTCGTATGACATCTATTCGAGACTTTTAAAAGATAGAATTATATTTCTGGGAGAAGCGGTTGATGAACATACTTCAAGTCTCATTGTTGCGCAGCTGCTGTTTCTGGAAGCAGAAGACACAGAGAAAGATATAAGTTTTTATATCAATAGCCCCGGAGGTTCTGTTACTGCCGGTATGGCAATCTACGACACAATGAAACATATCAAACCGGACGTTTCGACTATCTGCGTCGGGATGGCTGCGAGTATGGGAGCATTTCTTTTATCTGCGGGAGCGAAAGGAAAAAGGTATGCCCTGCCTAATGCAGAGATTATGATACATCAGCCCTTAGGCGGTATCAACGGGCAGGCGGAGGATATCCGTATCCATGCCGAATGGATAATAAAAACGAGAGAAAAACTAAACAGAATCCTAAGCGAAAATACTGGTCAGAACCTCGAACAAATCGAAAAAGACACAGACCGGGATAATTTTATGAGTGCAGACGAGGCAGTTGAATATGGGATTATCGACAAGGTTATGAGACCTAGAAAATAAGGGGGGTTGACTTATGAGTAAATATGACGCTACAAAACAATTAAAATGTTCCTTTTGCGGGAAACCACAGGATCAGGTAAGAAGACTTGTGGCAGGACCAAATGTATATATTTGTGACGAATGTATCGAATTATGTCAGGATATTATAAAAGAAGAGTTTTCCAATGCACTGGCAGAAAGCGAGCGTAAACCTGAAAAATTTCGATTGCCAAAACCGAAGGAAATCGCAAAGACCTTATCGGAATACGTTATCGATCAGGAAGATGCAAAAAAGTCTCTTGCAGTGGCAGTGTATAATCACTATAAAAGGATAAACAGCACAGGAAAACATGATAATGATGACATAGAGATTCAGAAGAGCAATATCGTAATGATAGGGCCGACCGGTTCAGGTAAAACGCTTTTAGCACAGACACTGGCCAAGATTCTTGATGTGCCGTTTGCTATTGCGGATGCAACTGCATTAACGGAAGCAGGTTATGTAGGAGAAGATGTCGAAAATATTTTACTGAAGCTGATCCAGGCGGCAGACTACGATGTAGAGAGAGCACAAAAAGGTATAATATATGTCGATGAAATAGATAAAATCTCCAGAAAATCTGAAAATCCATCGATTACAAGGGATGTCAGCGGCGAAGGTGTTCAACAGGCCCTGCTCAAAATTCTTGAAGGAACCGTTGCAAGCGTACCCCCACAAGGCGGGAGAAAACATCCGCATCAGGATTTCATCCAGTTTGACACAACGAATGTGCTATTTATTTGCGGAGGAGCATTTGACGGTCTGGATAAGATAATTCAAAGGAGAATCGGAGAAAAAACAATCGGCTTCAATTCGGATATCAAGTCAACAAAGATCGAGACTTCTGAGATTCTAAAAAAGGTTCAGCCGGAGGATCTGCTGAAATACGGATTGATCCCGGAATTTATCGGAAGACTTCCGGTTATGGTGACACTTGATGAACTAAGCAAGGAAGCTCTTGTAAGAATCATCAAGGAGCCAAAGAACGCCATCTTAAAACAATACAAAAAGTTGTTCCAGATGGATGGAGTGGAGCTGGAAATAGAAGAGGATGCAATAGACAGAGTTGCAGAAAAAGCAATAGAAAGAAAGACCGGAGCAAGAGGACTCAGAAGCATATTAGAGCATGTTATGACAGATATTATGTTTGAGCTTCCATCAAGGGAAGATATAACAAAGTGTATAATAACAAGAGGAACGATAGATTATAATACAGGGCCGGCGTTAATGCTTGTCGAGTCGCCAAAACGAAACAAGAAGGGCGAGGAATCTGCATCGTAAGACAGACAGGCGGCATTAGCCGCCTTCTTTGTTCAGCGAGCAGGACATATTCAAAAGGGATTTTGATACAGGAGGGTGAAATGACAGAAGATAAGAAAAAAACAGAGAAAAACAAGGATGAACTGCATGAATTTGATGAAAAAGATGAAGAAGATTTAGAAGTTAGCAATAAAATAATAGAAGAAATAGGTGAAGATGACGACCTCGACCTGACAGATTATAAAAACAATTCAATTAAAACGATGCCGATGATTCCTCTCAGGGGGCTATCCATTTTTCCTTACATGGTGCTTCACTTTGATATTGGAAGAGAAAAATCGATAAGCGCTTTGGAAAAGGCTATGATGATGAACCAGCTTGTATTTCTGTCGGCTCAAAAAGATGCAGATACCGATCTCCCGACGCATGAAGATTTTTATAAAGTCGGAACAATCGCAAAGATTAAGCAGATGCTGAAGCTGCCCGGAGATGCGATACGAGTGCTGGTGGAAGGAGTCAGCAGGGGAGAGATCAAAGATATGATCTTGGAGGTTCCTTATTTTAAATGCACAGTTAAGCAAATCGAAGAAAAGGAATTTGAAGAAATTCCATCAAGGATAGTCGCTTTAATGCGTTCTACTTTGGGATACTTTGAAAATTATCTGGAACTCAATCCAAAAATCTCTCAGGATATTTTCCCGTCAGTTGCTTCAGTTGATCAGCCGGGAAGGCTGGCTGATGTGATAACTTCTCACCTGGACATTAAAACTGAAGAAAAACAGAAGATCCTTGAAGCCTATGACCCTGAGGACAGACTGGAAATACTCAACGAAATACTAAGCAAGGAAAACGAGATACTGACAATTGAGCAGGATATCAATATAAAGGTAAGAAGTCAGATCAGTAAATCTCAGCGTGAATATTACCTGAGAGAACAATTGCGTGCTATCCAGGAGGAACTGGGTCAGGATGAAGCGATTGAGGATGAGATTGCAACCTGGATGAACCAATTGAAAAAATTGAAATTGTCCCCGAAGGTTACAGAAAAGGTAGAAAAGGAGATTAAAAGGCTATCGAAAATCCAGCCATCTTCTGCGGAGGGCGGTGTTATCCGGTCTTATGTCGAATGGATTCTTGCTTTACCTTGGAACAAAGCCTCTAAAGGAACGATAGACATCAAGAATGCCGAGATCATCCTGAATGAAGATCACTATGGACTTGAGAAGGTAAAGGACAGGATACTGGAATATCTTGCGGTAATGAAGCTGTCAAAGACAATGAAAGGACCAATAATATGCTTCGTAGGGCCTCCGGGAGTAGGCAAGACCTCTGTGGCAAAATCAATCGCAAGGGCTGTTAATCGCGAATTTGTCAGGATGTCTCTTGGAGGTGTCAGAGATGAAGCGGAGATCAGAGGGCACAGAAGAACGTATATCGGAGCAATTCCCGGAAGAGTCATATCAGCTATAAAAGAGGCTGGAACCAATAACCCTGTGTTTCTTTTTGACGAGGTTGATAAAATCGGAAACGACTTCCGGGGCGACCCTGCATCTGCATTGCTTGAAGTGCTCGACCCGGAACAAAACAAGGAATTCGTGGATCATTACCTGGAAATACCGTTTGACCTTTCGAAGGTTATGTTTATCACCACTGCAAATACGACAGAGACAATACCGAGGCCGCTTTTAGACAGAATGGAAGTCATCTATGTGCCGGGATATACGGAAGAAGAGAAGGTTAAAATTGCAGAAAAATATTTGATTCCGAAGAAAATAAAAGAACATGGCCTGGCTGATGAGAATATTACAATATCAGAAAGAACGATTCGCAGCATTATAAACTATTATACGCGGGAATCCGGTGTAAGAAACCTCGAAAGAGAATTAGCAAACCTGTGCAGAAAAGTCGCCAGAAAAATCGTAGAAGAGGATGCGACAAGATTCAGAATTACAGCAGGAAATATTGAATCATATCTTGGTAAAAAACGCTTCAGATATGATATTATAGAAGGGGAAAATGAGATTGGTGTTGCAACGGGTCTTGCGTGGACGATTGTTGGAGGAGATACGCTCTTTATTGAAACAACTTTGATACCGGGGTCGGGAAAACTGGTTCTGACCGGCCAGCTTGGCGAGGTCATGCAGGAATCCGCAAAAGCAGGTGTGAGCTATATACGTTCTGTAAGCAAAGAATTAGGGATAAACGAAGACTTCTATAAAGAGAACGATCTGCATATTCATATTCCGGAAGGTGCCACACCAAAGGATGGACCATCAGCGGGCGTAACGATGTGTACTGCTATCATCTCCACCCTTACCAACAGACCGATAAGGAAAGATATTGCCATGACAGGTGAAATAACACTGAGAGGCAAGGTTCTTCCTGTAGGAGGTATCAGGGAAAAAGTGCTTGCAGCGCATAGAGCTGGAATTAAAAAAGTGCTCCTGCCTGCTGAAAATGAGGCTGACATCGAAGAAATTCCAGCCAATGTGAGAAAAAAGCTTGAATTTGTTCTTATTCATAATGTGAGTGAAGCCCTTGAACATGCATTGGTAAAAACGGAATCCTGATTCTCCGGAAAGAGAAAATATGATAATCAAAAAAGCAGAATTGGTCGCTGTGGCAGTGAAAAAAAACCAATATCCCGAAGACAATAAAAAGGAAATCGCCTTTGTAGGCCGTTCCAATGTAGGTAAATCTTCCCTGTTGAATTTGCTGGTGAACAGAAAAAATCTGGCCAGGGTAAGCGGAAGTCCGGGTAAGACCAGAACGATCAATTTCTATGAAATAAATGAAGAATTCAGGATTGTAGATCTGCCGGGTTATGGATATGCTAAGCTGTCAAAATCAGAAACGAAGAACTGGGGAGAGATGATCGAAGCTTATCTTGGAGACAGAAAGGGACTTATTAAAGTTGTGCAGCTTGTGGATATAAGACATGCCCCTTCTTTTCAGGATGTTCAAATGTATGAATGGCTGAAGCATTACGGACTCAATGGGATAGTGGCTGCCACCAAATCAGACAAAATATCAAGAAATGAAATGACAAAGAACATCAGTATCATTAAAAAAACTTTAAAGTTATCTCCCGGAGATATAATCATACAAGTTTCCGCCTTAAAGAAAACGGGATATGAGGAACTTTTTGAGGTAATGGATCGCCTTTTGGAGGAGGTGTGACAAAAAATGCAGTTTATTTTCTTCCAGATTATATTCAAAAGAATAAAAGCGATCAAACATTTTATAAAAGACAAAGGAGTGCCTTTAAGGAAGAAGCTGATTATCATTTTTGGTATCGTTTACCTTCTTTCTCCGATCGATTTAATTCCGGCGCCGGTGTTGCTCTTTAATTTGGTAGATGATATCACACTATGGACATTCATTTTATGGTACCTTAAAGATGAATTGGATAAATATTGGATTGAAACCGGGCCGGTGAAGCCGGAAAGATTACGGGGAAAAGATATTATTAATGATGTAAACTATAAAGTGGAAAAAGAAGAGATAAAAGAATAGGAGCAGGATGGTATGCAAAATAACACGATACTGGGAAAGGTTATGATCAGTGAGGAGCAGCTCGCACAGCGAATCAAAGAACTGGGAAAACAAATTTCAGAGGATTACCGCGGAGAAGAGGTCTTGATGATAGGGATATTAAAAGGTGCAGTTCTCTTTTTAAGCGATTTAATCCGCGAAATCACCCTGGATACCAAGATAGACTTCATGGCAGTAACAAGTTACGGGGCTTCAACTAAAAGTTCCGGTGTCGTCAGAATACTAAAGGATTTGGATTCCGGAATTGAGGACTTGAATGTAATCATTGTTGAGGATATTATAGATTCAGGAGTCACGCTCCACTATCTGAGAGATTACCTTATGGGCAGAAAACCAAAGTCATTGAAGATATGCACACTGCTGGACAAGCCGGAACGCAGGGAGGCGGATATAATGCCTGACTATGTCGGTTTCGAAGTAGAAAATAAATTTATCGTAGGTTACGGCTTGGACTGTGACCAGAAATACAGAAATCTTCCATACATAACCTGCCTTGAAGAGGTATGAGAAACATTGCTACAATTTATATTTAAAAAGGAGAAATAAAAAATGGGTTACAAAGCAGAAGTAGGATTATCAAACAAACACTTGCATTTAAGCAAAGAAGACGTTGAAACATTATTCGGAAAGGGGCATATTTTAACTCCGACAAAAGATCTGAAGCAGCCTGGACAGTTTGCAAGCGATGAAAAAGTTGACATCGTAGGCCCTAAGGGAACATTAAAGGGCATCAGGGTTTTAGGACCTACACGCCCAGAAACGCAGATTGAACTTTCCATGACAGATGCAAGAACTATAGGAATTGCTGCTCCGGTAAGAGAATCCGGAAAATTAGAAGGAACACCGGGAGTTAAACTTATAGGTCCCAAAGGTGAAATTGAAATAGATCATGGAACCATAATCGCATTAAGACATATCCATCTGTCACCTGCGCAGGCGCTTGAAGCCGGAGTTAAGGATAAAGATGTAGTCAGTATTAGATTTGGAGGCGATAGAGGATTGATTTTTGATAACGTGCTTGTACGTTCAGGAGATGCTCATGAGAGAGAAATCCATCTTGATACGGATGAAGGAAATGCCGCAGGCCTGAAAAATGGTGATGTTGGTGAGATCATATAGTTAGTCGGAAATTCTCTACAGCCGCTTTATAACAAGGTGATTATCACACTTTAGCAGAAATACATATTGAGGCAAGAAATATTCGAACAGGAGACGATATGAAAGAATTAAACCGCTACTTTGACCATACCTTATTAAAGCCGGAAGCAACGGAAGATGATATCAACAAGCTTTGCGGCGAAGCACGCGAATACGGATTTTATGCTGTCTGTGTTAATTCCTGTTATGTTCCGCTTGCCGCTGAACTGTTGGAAGGGTCAGATGTTAAAGTCACATCTGTAGTCGGTTTCCCTTTGGGTACCTGCAGCATGGATGTGAAAGCGTTTGAAACTGAATGGGTCTGCAGCGAGGGAGCAAAGGAAATCGATATGGTCATCCATATAGGCGCTCTTAAGGAAGGGCGATATGACTATGTAAGACAGGATATAGCAACAATTGTCGCTGTCGCTATAGAGTATAATGCCATAGTAAAGGTCATATTAGAGACCTGCTTGCTTACTGATGAAGAAATCGTCAAAGCCTGCGAACTGTCCATGGAGGCTGGAGCTTCATTTGTCAAGACTTCAACCGGGTTTTCCAAAGAAGGGGCGACAGCCCGACACGTAGCACTGATGAAGAAGACTGTAGGCAGTAATCTTCAGGTCAAGGCTTCGGGCGGAATTCGCGATCTTGCTAAGGTTAGAGAGATGATCGAAGCAGGGGCCGAAAGAATCGGAGCGAGCGCGTCAGTCGAAATTTTCAAGGAAAGCTTAAAATAAAGAGGCCAAAGACCGAGAGATGATTGGCTGTGGAGGCCACAGCCAATCATCTCTCGGTCTTTGGCTTTATTCGTACCTGAGCGCCTCAATGGGATCCAGCTTAGCTGCTTTTCTTGCAGGGTACAGTCCGAAGAACATTCCAACGATTGCAGAAAAGCCAACGGCCAGCAGGATCACGCCGGGTTCTATCACGACAGCAATATTCGCAAAGCTCATGCCGGCAGCAGCTATACCAACTCCTAAAATAGTGCCAATTATACCTCCGACAGCGGAAAGTATCATCGCCTCGATCAAAAACTGCTGCAAGATATCTCTGGTTCTTGCACCCAAGGACTTCCTGATTCCAATCTCCCTGGTGCGTTCTGTAACCGATACGAGCATGATGTTCATAATACCAATACCGCCTACAATGAGTGAAATAGCCGCGATGGCACCTATAGCCAGAGAAAGGGTACCGAGTACGGTATTTATCTGCGTCATCTGAGATTCAGATGAATCGTATTTATAAAAGGCAGGATCATTATCCTTGATCCTTGCAAGATAATTTGTAAATTCATTCCCTAAAGCATCAAGGTTCTTTCCCTCGATGGTATAAAGCTCTATAAAATTAGCTGCCGGATCACCGGTCTGCAATGTAGTATAAGGCACATAGGCAGAGTAGGCGTCACTCATGAACATATCTTGAAACATGCTGGGCGGAACTTCGTAAACTCCCATTATAGTCAGATCTTTCATCTCATCATTTATTATGACGCTTAG
>CAYLLJ010000010.1:28673-29869 GCA_964384725.1 uncultured Oscillospiraceae bacterium
AGAGTTTCTCCTATAGGATCTTCTTTGTTGAAGAAATATAATGCAGCATCTTTTTCAATAACGATGCGGTCTTTTGCCCCCTGAACATCACTTTTATTTATCATACGTCCGTGGAGGATGACCATATTAGTGAACTGGTTATAACCGACATTAACACCATACAGACTGAGCTTGCCCTCTTGACGGCCGACCTTTGTCTCGCTGTTTATTGTCATATATGGTGCGACATACAGAATATCATCCGGAAATCTATCCTTAAGTGCTTCAATGTCCTCAGGCATGAACAGGTCGGCATAATCAATACCGTCCTGAGTCATCTCCCAATTGGGATAAATGTACATATAATTCATTCCGTATGCTTCAAACTCTTTCCCTACAGCGCCTTTTGCACTTGCCCCTATCGAAGTAATCGCAATAACGGAACTGATGCCTATAATAATGCCAAGCATAGTGAGGAAAGAACGCATTTTATTGCTTTTTATAGAGGTAAAAGCAAGGCGGATATTCTCAAGAATCAGCATGGTTCCACCTCACATTTGATATCGCCCGGGATACCTCCTATAATAGAATCTTGAATTCCCGCTGTAATCCTATCTTGGATTTCATCTTGGATTTCTCTTTTGATTTCATCTTTGATAATATGACCATCCCTGAAGGTAATGATACGGTCAGTGAATTCGGCGATATCCCGCTCATGGGTAACTATGATCACCGTTTTACCTTCCTGTCGGTTCAGCTTGCAAAATATATCCATGATCTCCACAGATGACTGGGAATCCAGGTTGCCTGTCGGCTCATCAGCTAAAATGATTTGAGGGCTATTCGCTAAAGCTCTCGCGATGGCTACTCTTTGCTTTTGACCCCCGGAAAGCTCATTGGGCATGTGGTGAGCGCGGTCTTCAAGGCCGACATCCTTTAATAGCTCGAGGGCTCTTTCTTTTCTCTCCTCAGAACCAATCCTGCCGTAAACCATCGGTAATTCAACATTTTTCAATGCGCTGGTGCGTGATATCAGGTTGAAGGACTGGAATACGAAGCCGATTTTTTTATTACGGACAATTGACAGCTCATCGTCGCTTTTTTCCATAACATCGACTCCCTCAAGATAATAGTGCCCTTCTGTTGGACGGTCCAGACATCCTAATATATTCATTAAAGTCGATTTCCCTGAACCTGAAGCGCCCATTACAGCGATA
>CAYLLJ010000010.1:29879-37139 GCA_964384725.1 uncultured Oscillospiraceae bacterium
TTGTCAAATCTATGGTCTTAAGAGCTTTGACCTGAATTTCGCCGGTGTCATAGACCTTTGAGAGCCCTTCAATTCTAATAAGCGCATCTGTCATCATAGGCGCCTTTGTCATAATAAGTGTATCTGTCATAATAACCCCCTTAAATCTCAGGGGCAGGAGCAACTTCCATACCGTCTGTCATATCAAATGTCGGATTGAGGACTACCAGATCGCCTTCCTTAAGATCGCCGGAGCGGATCTCAACATTGAAATCTCCTTCAAGGCCGGGCTCAACGGTGATCTTTTTCAGTACATTGACATTTAGTGCCATTACGTAGCTTTCACCGGTATTAGGATCTTCAAGCAACGAATCGATCGGAACAGATAAAACATCGTTCTTTTTCGCTATCTCGATCTTAGCTTTAGCGGTTACCCCCGCGATCAGATTCTGATCGCCTTTATTTACATCGATTTGCACCGGTATAACCATTTCTTTTGAAGCAGCATCCTTTTGTTCACCTGTCGGAGAGATTCTGGAAACGGTTCCTTCCGTACTCTCTTTGCCCAAAACTTCCGCTGTGATCGTAACCTTTTGACCTACCTTGATCTTGCTGATATCATATTCGCTGATTCTGACATCCATTTTCAGGTTCTGAAGGTCCTCCACGA
The DNA here is from genome assembly GCA_964384725.1 of uncultured Oscillospiraceae bacterium. Classification (GTDB taxonomy): domain Bacteria; phylum Bacillota; class Clostridia; order Peptostreptococcales; family Anaerovoracaceae; genus Anoxybacterium. The sequence goes on from CAYLLJ010000010.1 coordinate 30,529, forward strand.
CAAACATAGGTGCATTATTATCAGTATCATTGGCATAGCGGCCGATGTTGACGTTGACTCTTGTCACGGTACCGTCAATCGGGCTTTTTATATTTACTTTATCGGCAACATTAAGCGAATCAACTGTTATCCTGTCACTTTTATATGCGTTTTCTGCACGTATAAATTCTTCCTTGGAAATAGCGCCTTCTTCATAAAGACTTTTTGCAGCTTCATATTTAAATCTGGATTCATTAAGCGCACTTGCGGCTTTTTGGTAATCATCCTGCAATTCCTCCGAATCAAGCACAGCAAGAACCTGGTCCTTTTTGACAATATCACCTTCCTCGACCAGAATGGAAACGATCTCATAGTTCAGAGATGTTGCGACATCTGCAGATTGGGAGCCTTGTATGGTTCCCTTAATTGTAACTGCCTGTTCAATATCCATACGCTCAACCGTACCGGCAGTTACTTGCGTAACCGGTTTTCCCCCTGATGTAAGACCTAAGGCTGCTATTATCGCAATCATAAGAATAATCACGATTATTATAACGATAAGTATCCTTTTCTTTTTCTTGCTCATAGGCTTCCCTTTACGAAACATAAATGCCTCCCCTTTGATATGAAAAATACTTTTTTAAACCCAGTTAATCTACTTAGCATTATATCATGACAAACGCCGGTAAATCCTTAAAATTATATTAAATATTGACGAGGCCAAAGACCGAGAGATGAATGGCTGTGGAGATCAGCCACAGCCATTCATCTCTCGGTCTTTGGCCTTTTTGGCCTTCAAATCTATTTTCTATTGCATTATATCGCCTCGATATGGAGAAAATAGAATATGTGCCTGTGCAGCATTATTTTTTTAGTGTATAATTATAAAAATTAGTATCAGCACGAGCAGCGTAAAATAACGAGAAGAAGGAGGAAGGAGTCATGCCTTCACCAAATCCGGTCGCATTTACAGCTTTCGGGATCGAAATTATGTGGTATGGAATCATCATCGCAGCCGCAATGGTCATTGCAGTAGTTATTGTTTATAGAAGAGCCCCTGTACACAATATTCCGGCGGAAAAGACTTTAGATTTTGTATTGGTCTGCATTCCTGCCGGTGTCATAGGCGCAAGGCTCTACTATGTAGCCTTTAATTGGGAAAACTATGCAGGCGATATATTCAAGATCATTAACACAAGAGGCGGAGGGCTTGCGATCCATGGGGGACTCATATTTGGATTTCTTGCCGCAGTATTACTATGCTTTCTGTGGAATATAAAACCTTTAAATTTATTGGATCTTGCCGCGCCTGCTATAGCCATCGCACAATCCATAGGACGCTGGGGAAACTACTTTAATGAGGAAGCACACGGAGGACCGACTAACCTTCCATGGGCGGTGCCTATAGACGGACAGATGGTGCACCCTACTTTTTTATATGAATCCATATGGTGCTTTCTTTTGTTTATCGTTCTCATATTTGTTGACAACAATAGAAAGTTCGAGGGGCAGACCTTCTTTTTATATGGGATATTATATTCGTTTGAGAGGTTTTTTGTGGAGGGATTGCGTACAGACAGCCTGATGCTTGGCCCATTTAAGCAGGCCCAGCTGCTGAGTGGCGCAGTGTTTATAGTTTTTATCATCGTCTATATTATGTTAAGACGAAAAAACCGCAACAGGTTATTTTATTAAAAATCGTCTAAATATCGGCTGACGTCTATAATTTTAATCGCGGCAGATATCTACAAACAGGAATCAGTTTTTTCACAAATCGAGAGAGTTAGTATAGGAGAGCAAAATGAAATTAGGTATTGTCGGGCTTCCAAACGTAGGGAAGAGCACACTTTTTAATGCAATAACAAAGGCCGGAGCAGAAGCGGCCAACTATCCGTTCTGTACTATTGAGCCTAATGTTGGAGTCGTTACTGTTCCCGACGACAGACTCAGGGTTCTCCATGAGATGTATCAGTCTAAAAAAATCGTTTATACTACCATTGAATTTTACGATATTGCAGGTCTTGTGAAGGGTGCCTCCAAAGGTGAGGGCTTAGGGAATAAGTTCTTAGGTCATATCAGAGAAGTTGCTGCAATCGTCCATGTAGTAAGATGCTTCGAAGACTCAAATGTTGTCCATGTAGATGGACGAATCGATCCAATCTCCGATATTGAGACTATCAATATGGAATTGATATTTTCCGATATGGAGCTGTTGGACAGGCGAATACAAAAGACTCAGAAAAACTTGAAAGGAGATAAGAATCTGCAGACGGAGCTTGATATCCTGATCAGAGTGAAGGAAACGATCGAAAAAGGGCAGTCTGCCAGAACTCTTGAACTAAGCGAGGAAGAGACAGAATTCGTCAAGTCGCTGGATCTGCTTTCCTTTAAACCTGTAATCTATGCCGCCAATGTTTCAGAAGAGGAAGCAGTTTCCGAAACAGACAATGAATATGTTGCCGCAGTCAGGAAATTTGCAGCCTACGAAGGTTCGGATGTTGTGGTGGTCTGTGCCAAGTTGGAATCAGAGATAGCTGAACTTGAAGACGAAGAAAGAACGGCCTTCTTCGAGGAGCTGGGCATGACGGAGTCAGGGTTGGACAAGCTGATTAAGGTGTCCTATCATTTGCTGGATTTAATCTCATTTCTGACAGCAGGAGTACCGGAAGTTCGTGCCTGGACCATCAAAAGAGGGACAAAAGCGCCGGGAGCTGCAGGAAAGATACATACTGATTTTGAACGCGGTTTTATACGTGCGGAAACCATCGCATATAATGATCTGATCCAGTGCGGAGGCAATCTGGCCACTGCAAAGGAAAAGGGGCTGGTTCGCTCCGAAGGCAAGGACTATGTGGTCAAGGACGGAGATGTGATACTGTTCCGGTTTAATGTGTAGACAGAGGTGGTCTTTATGGACAAGATCCCCGTTATAAATAAAAAGATCCTTATCTTTTGCGGGAAGGGAAATAACGGCGGAGATGGTTTTGTGGCAGGCAGAAAGTTAGCAGAAGCCGGGGCATCCTGCACACTGTGCCTGGTGGATGGCGAACCCAAAACCCGGGATGCGATTACCAATTGGCAGCTTTGCCGTGAAAGGGACATCCGGATATACAACATGACTGAACCTGATACTGCGGGGCATGATATGAACGGACATAAGGAAGAAATAGCAGCCTTATCCAAAGAAGCAGATATTATTGTAGATGCCCTTTATGGAACCGGATTTGCAGGTGATTTAAGGGAAAATGCCAGAATAGCTGCGGCCTTGATAAACTCAAGGGACAAGTCCATCCCGGTCTTTGCACTGAACATGCCAAGCGGGCTGAGCAGCGACACAGGCGAAGCTGACAGAGATGCCGTAAGGGCAGATTACACATTAGCGTTTCATCGTTTCAAGCATTCACACCTCATGAAGAAATGTGAAGAATGGGTAGGTCTTGCAGTCTGCATTGATATTGGAATTCCCCCTTCATATTAATATATATCAACATAACCTGAATATAAATAATGATACAGAGTCAAAGCATTTATTAGAGAATCGGTTTTACAGGATCAACCAAACATTTGACACAGAGCCTTATTATAGAATCTATTTTTATAGGATCAATCCCAACAGACATCGAATCCAAAAAAAAGAGGGTCCGCAGCGGAGACTGCGAACCCTCTTTTCTATGATGCTTTGTTGTATAAATCTTTGAGTTAGAATATTAGTGAAACATTTTATTGTTTTATTTGTTTTCGTCTATTCGATTAGTCTTCTTTTGTGAACAGAGCTGCTTCACGATCTGCATTTGTGAAGCTTGCATACTTAACTTTTGCATATATTGCAAGTGCTCCGCCTACAGCGAACCATCCTACTACGAATACCCATTCGATTGGAAGAAGTGGTGCTGGTCCCAGAGGAGTATACAGCCATAAGAAGAATAAGCAAACTAATACGCACATAAACGCAACAAACTTGTAAGGCCCGATTTTATATGGTCTCTCAAGATCCGGGAAGTTCTTTCTGAGGTAGATAAAGGACAAAGTAACCATGGTGTATGTAACAACAACGCCCAGGGAACTTGCGTCTACCAACCATACAAGAGCTCCTTTACCAAGGAAACAGGAGAATGTTGAAATTACACCGACGAACAATACTGCGTTTGCAGGTGTGCCGTACTTAGGATGAATTTTACCAAAGAAAGCCGGGAACATTCTCGATTTACCCATGGAAAATAATACTCTGGCTCCGCCATACAGGAATCCGTTCCAGCTGGTTACAATACCAAGGATTGCACCGATGATACAGATTTTTCCTCCGATTGGGCTGCCAAAAGCATAAGCCATAGCATCAGCAACAGGGATACTATCCATGTTAGTTCTAACGTCAATAGGAGCTGCAAGACCTGTGCTGATAATCATAATGATATACCAAGCAGCAGCCATGAATATGGATGCGATCAGAAGCTTTGGAATTTTCTTCAAAGGAACGTCCATTTCACTTGCAGACTGGGGAATAACGTCAAAGCCTACAAACATAGCAGGCACCATCAGCAATACCATTGACAGTCCAGCAAAGTCTGTGAAAAGCGGCTGTGCGTTAGCAACGTCGCCGTTAACTGTAGCTCCACCTACTAAGAGTACTCCGACTGCGATAAGTCCTACAGATGCAAGAGTCTGGAAAATAGCTGTCTGTCTTGCACCAACATAGTTTACAACTATAAGGATGATAGACATTGTGATAGCTACTAACGACCAAGGCATATAAACGTCAAAACCCTGAATAGTCCATAGATATCCTGAATCAGGCAATGGGAAAACATAATCTACCGCTGTAGCAAACGCAGGGCCTTCCCACGCTGCAACACCTATGTAGGCTAAGCATGTGCCGAGTCCAGCAATAACAGCTGGCCAATATCCCATGGATTTGTACGCAAATACTACGCCGCCTCCTGTATATGGGATTGCAGGGGTTAACTCTGCATAGGCCAATCCAACAAAAATACATAATACCGCTCCCATAAGGTAAGCAACTACTGCACCCGCAATACCGGCGTCAACTCCCCATTTTCCGGAGAGCATGATCCAGCCCCATCCGATCATTGTTCCAAATGCAAGCATTAGAACGTCTATCGATTTAAAGCCTTTTTTTAGTTGTTGTTGATCTTGATTTTCGCTCACGTTTTTATTCTCCTTTCTTTTGATTTGCATATTTCACGAAACCACATCCGGAGATGGGTACTGAAATATTTACAAATCTGGTTAAATAATTAGCGATTTATACAACTATTATTTATAAAGCAAAATTGAAGCCATAAACACTGATATTTCGGAAAAAAAGATTATATTTATTTAGAATTACCTGAAAGCTTTGAAAAATCGTACTTATGAAAGGAAAACATTTGGAACTTTACTTATAATACAGCGTCGGTTTTTATATTTTTAAGGGTGCGTCGGATGTATTTTGCTGAAGAAAAGTACATAACAAGTGAAATATATTTCACTTGTTATGATAAAGGAAATTCATCTTTGGAGACTCCTTTATCTTGGCAATCCCTGATGCCGTACTCCGAGATTTTATTGAAGAGATGTCTTGTACTGATATCCAGGTCTTTTGCAGACTTGGTAATATTATACTGATTTCTTTTTAGTACATTCTCGATATATTTAGATTCGAATTCTCTGCGAACATCCTTAAGCGTATAATTGGTCTCGTAGAGTTCTGCCATAGAATCAGGATCATCATTCATCAGGGTTGGAATGCTGCCCGCTGTAATATGACCGTCATCTGACAATACAATCATACGTTCGATAATATTTTTCAGCTCCCTGATATTACCCGGATAACGATAGTTAAGCAGAAAATGCATAACATCATTGTCCATTTCAATACGTTCAATACCCATGCTGCTTTTCACTTTTTCCGCAAAAAACCGGATCAGGTCCGGAAGGTCCTCTTTTCTGTCGCGCAGCGGCGGCACTTGAATGGTGATAGTGCTGAGTCTGTAAAAGATATCCTCGCGGAAATTTCCTTCTTTGATCTCTTTTGACAGATCTTTATTGGTAGCAGAAATCAGCCGGAAATCTACATTGATATCATCGTTGCTTCCGATTCGGTTTATCATTTTTGTTTCGATTGCCCTCAGCAGTTTTGCCTGAGTAGTTAAGGGAATATCACCTATTTCATCCAAAAATAACGTGCCTGACTGGGCCGCTTCAAACCTGCCTATACGTGTGCTTAAGGCTCCCGTAAAAGAACCCTTCTCATGCCCGAACAGCTCAGATTCTAAAAGACTGTTGGAAAAGACATGGCAGTTAGTGGCATAAAAATTGTTCTTGCTGCGGTTGCTCTCCCTGTGAATATATTGGGCTATGACTTCCTTTCCGGCGCCGGATTCTCCCAATATAAGAACATTCGCTTCACTCTTGGCCACCTTGGAAGCCATGTTCAGAACCTCTCGGTACAGTTTACTTTTCGTCTTCATCATATAGCTGCTGCCGTTCAGTTTAGCCGGATTTTCGGTTTCTTTGCTCTCTGTTTGTTTCAGTTTTTCAATGTTTTGTATTTCCTTCAGCAATTCCCCGGGGTCACTGCCTTTAATTAAATAGGTATAAGCGCCTTGTTTCATCGCTCCCACCGCACTATTGAC
>CAYLLJ010000010.1:37149-44281 GCA_964384725.1 uncultured Oscillospiraceae bacterium
GTGCAGTCAGCATGATGAAAAAAATATCGGGACGGATTCTTTTTACAGCTTTCAAAAGAGCTATTCCATCCATTTCAGGCATCGCCAGATCTGATATTATGACATCAAAGTCTTCAGTTTGCAGGATGTCGGTCACTTCTTTCGACCTTATACACTGTTTTAACTGATAGCCTTCCGCCTGTAAAACCATTGAAAGGGTATCGCGGTATGCTTCTTCATCACCCACAATCAGGATCTTCAGGTCTTTATTCATAGACCTCAGATCTTTATTCATAGTCTTCCACTCCTCTTGTAATCGGAAGCCGAATCGTAAAAGCTGTTTTCCCTAAACTTCACTTTTCACAGTAATGCTTCCGTTTAATTTGATTATTTCATTATATTCGGTATAAAGCCCTAACCCAACGCTGCTGTTTATTAACCGCCTCAGAGTAATTACACATTTAAAATAGAAAAATAAGACATGTATATAATGTAGGTATTATACCATAATGAATGTGTCCCGACAACGTATTTCAAGCCAACAGCTATGGATTTGAAGATATCTTGACACGTCATATCTGCGAATGATAGTATGGAGTTAACAAAATTGAATAAACGTTTTATGTTCGGTTCATCTCTGATATTTTGTCTGTTTTTAGGGAATAGAAGCACAATGTTATAGTTGAACCGCTGAGAGGGAAACAGGTGAAAGTCCTGTGCGGTCCCGCCGCTGTAAACGAGAAGTTCTTGCATGGCATGTGTTTGCACAAACCGCATGCGCCACTGGGCGAAAGCCCGGGAAGGTATGCCAAGAATGATGATTCGTGAGTCAGAAGACCTGCATAAAATGTAATAAAGATTCCGACGGGTGATCGGCAAGCTTTAATTTGGGATTATTATAAATGCAAAAGAATACGGAGCTGCAGCAATGCTGCAGCTTTTGTTTTTGAACGAATTATGATTCTGTTACCAGCCCGCCCAATTTACATAGTAAATTGCCGATGAATAAAAACTCAAATTGACATCCGCCAAATCTTTCGGGGAATCCCAGCATTACTTAGAAAGTGAGGAACAAGAATGAATACAAAATACAGAATACAGAGAAAAGTGACAGCATTCCTGCTGGTGATGGCGATGCTTTGCGGAAGCATGGGACTTAACGGGTTGGGGATACCGGTTAACATCGCTTATGCTGAATCTGGGTCTCCCTCAGAGGACTCTATATATAACATAGAAGCCGATGTTGAAAATATAATAAGCGGAATAAGGGATGCAGGTGATGTCCATTTATCATCCTATTATACGGACGATTGGGTGTTAGGCATGGCCGCAGCCGGCCTTCCTCTTACAGCTGATGAAAAAACCAAATATTTGTCAAATGTGCTAAATATTGCAGCAGCCGGCAGCGCAGCCGCAAAAGCAAAGTCAGCAATAGCCTTAACAGCTTTAAATATTGATGCGAGGTATATAGCCAATAAGAACGGCGGAGAGAATATCAACCTAATAAATGAAGTAGCATTCTTTAATGGACCTATTGATCCGATTTACGGAGCACCGTTTATATTATCTCTTTATGATCTGCACAATTATGAAATACCATCCGGTGCCGCGATAACAAGAGAAAGCCTGATAGATAACATTATCAACGCACAGGAGCCTGAAGGTTCATGGACTGATGCTTGGGGTTCAGATGCTACCGGGATGGTCTTGCCGTCTTTAGCGCCATATTATAATGCAAATACGGAAACAAACGGAATAAGCGCCCCATCATGCGCTGCTGTCACGACAGCAATAAATGATGCATTAAATTATCTGTCTGCTTTACAAGGGATAGACGGAGGATTTCCGGGCTTTACAGGCATGCCGGATTCCAATACTATGAGTACAAATATAGTGGGAATAAACGCTTTAGGATTGAATCCGCATACAGATACCAGATTTATAAAAAACGGAAATAGCGCAATGCAGAAGCTGCTTTCCTATAGAACAAGTGATGATAAGCTTGGTTGGATGGACAATATGGCTGCTGACGATTATGCTTGTCAGCAGGGCTTAGGGGCACTTGCAACTTATCAAAATCTAAGTAATGCCAGAAGCAGTAATTTATATCACTTTACAAAGGAAACCACGCCTTATACAAGCTGGCCTGACGCAAACTTGCTGACAGGTATAAGGGTCACTGCACCGGCACAGACGGAGTACAACTATGATGCTGCGAAAACGAATGATACAGTCAACACTGAAGGGATGACCGTAACAGCAGTCTACAACGGAGACGCGGCAAACACAACAGGTGTTGCAATCACAAACTGCGCCGTTTCGAAGATCGACCGGTCGAAGCCGGGCACCCAAGCTGTGACCGTATCGTATCAAGGCTATACAGCCAACTTCATAGTAACGGTGAAAAACAGCGATACAACTGTTCCATTGAAAGATACGGCAAATGTTAAAGTAAGAACTAACAACAGTACGATAGCCTCTTCCGCTTCAATGTTGATCGAGGCAGGAAAGACAAGCGCACTGGATGTGCTGAAGATGTTATTGGACGCTGAAGGCATAAGCTATGTTATCAAGCAAAATGGATATGTTTCGGAAATAAATGGATTGGGAGAGTTCGATCAAGGGTCAAATTCCGGATGGCTTTATTCTGTAAGAGGAATTACTCCTTCTACAACTCCGGCTAAAGATTATATTCTTCAAAATGGAGATTCAATTGTTTGGTACTATACCTTGGATTTTACCAAGGATAAAAGCAGCAGCAACTGGAAGGCAGGAGAGCTTCAACCTGAAACAGGAATATTGCAAGATGCTGCGACCATAACGGTAACATCAAGAATTGACAGCAGCGGCAAGGCCATTGCATCTGTTTCTGCAAAAGATGTTACAGCAGCGATAGATGAGGCATTACAAGGTGCAGCAACAGGAGTTAGGGTTATGGTTCACATGACAGTGGAGGGAGCAGATACTGCGGCCTCCGTCGAGATGACGCTCCCCGGCTCTGCACTAAAGGCATTGAACACAAAAACGAATGGGGTTACTATAAATATGCCGGTTGCCGCTATTAGCCTTGATACAGGCACGCTTAATACATTAGCGGCTGAAGTTAGCGGGGATATAAAGATTACAGCATCAAAGCTTGGTTCAGCTGACATACAAAATTTGAGCGAGGAAGTAAAAGCGGAGATTGGTGACAGACCGGTATATGATTTTTCGATTATGAGCGGCAGCATGAATATTTCAGAGTTTGACGGAAAGATAACAATAACTGTGCCGTACACCGCATCGCCTCAGGAAATGGCCGATGGGCTTGTGGTATACTTCTTAAAGGATGACGGCAGCTTGGAAGTGGTCAGGGATTGTGTCTATGATGCTGAAACCGGAACCATGACGTTTACGACAGATCATTTTTCAAAGTATGCCGTGGGCTATAATGCAGTAGGCTTTACTGATGCTGAATCTCATTGGGCGAAAAACGACATTGCATATCTTGCCTCAAGAGGGATAGTAAACGGTACTACGGAAACAACATTTTCACCGGATTCGAACATAACAAGAGCTCAATTTGTACAAATCCTCTCAAATCTGTCAGGAAGTGATAAAGGCAGCATTAGCAGCGACACAAAGGCAGCCTTTATTGATGTGCCTAAAACCGCATGGTATTCAAAAGCCGCCGAATGGGCTGCCGAGAAAGGAATCGTAAAAGGTATTGAAAATATTGACGGCAGTATAAGCTTCCTGCCAAATACAAATATCTCCAGGCAGGACATGTCAGTCTTGATATTAAGATTTACCGAAAAATACGAAGAATACAATACCGCAAAAATCAGAGAAGCGCTAACCTTTTCGGATGAGGATAAGATAGCGGCTTATGCAAAAGAGGCAGTTATAAAATTACAGCAGGCGGGATTGATCAACGGGAAAACTGCAAGTACATTTGAGCCAAAGGATTATGCAACAAGAGCCGAAAGTGCTAAAATGATTGCAATGATGCACCGGAACTCCCTGGAACACCCGGTTGTTACGACGGATAATGATGAACTGCAAGCTAAACATATTGATGTATCAGACGGTATTGATCGAGCTGGCCGATATCTTATAAAAACAGTTTCAAATCCTGTGATTTCCGCTGTGGGCGGGGAATGGACAATTTTAGGCTTGGCCCGGTCAGGGGTTGAAGCACCTGAAAACTACTATGAACGCTACTATGGAAATGTGGTGTCAGAGTTAAAATCAAAGAGCGGGAACCTGACAAAAGTAAAGTATTCAGAGTATTCCAGACTTATTCTGGCGCTGACAGCTATAGGCAGGGATGTAACGAATGTGGGGGGCTATAATCTGCTTGAAAAACTCTCAGACTACAACAGTGTCATAAAACAAGGGATCAATGGACCGATATTCGCACTGCTGGCACTGGATAGCGGCGATTATGCGATTCCCCAAGCCGCAGGCATAAAGGTACTGACAAATAGAGAATTGTTAATTGATTATATTTTGAGCAAGGAAATAACAGATGCTGCCGGTGTGAAAGGGGGTTTTTCCCTTACGAATGACGCACCGGATGCGGACATAACAGGGATGGCACTCCAGGCACTTGCAGAGTATAAAAGCATGCCGGAGGTAAAAGCTGCCATAGATAGGGGACTGGCAGTTTTGGACAGCATGCAATCAGCGGATGGAAGCTTTAAAACCGCGGGAACGGAAAACTCGGAAAGCATTGTCCAGGTGTTAGTTGCTAAATCCGCGTTGGGCATCGATGCCGCTGATAATGCCGCAGCACTTATGAAATACTTTAATGAAGACGGAAGTATCAGACATATAATTGAAGGAGAAGCGGACTTGATGGCTACGGAACAGGGGTTGTATGCCCTTGCCGCATATGAACGATATATCAACGGCAAGAATTCTCTGTACGATATGGCGGATTTGAATTAAGTAAGCTATGTAATGTAGGAGTATGTTAATGAATAAGTGCTTAAAAATATTATTAGTTCTGCTTGTTTGCATGGCCGGGTTTACAGGGTGCGCTGATAATCATGAGGGATCTCCCGAATCCGGGTATGACATAATTCAGGGCGGTTCTGACGAGTCAGAAGATACAATTGATAAAGATTATTTGCCTGGGATTCAGGCTGAAGACAAGCAGGAAGGTACTGCCAAATCGCTCCATACTGATGAAAATGCCGGTAAGTCAACTGCAACTGCGCCTTCCCCTTATTATTGCTCTTTATTGATAACCTGCGGCACCATACTTGATAATATGGATGACTTTGATGAGTCAAAGATTGAGATCCTGCCCAAAGACGGTATGATTTATAATGCGGAGAAGGTTGAATTCTACGAAGGAGATAGTGCTTTTGATGTTTTGCTTCGAGAAACAAGGGCGGGAAACATACACATGGAATTTGTCAATACACCTATTTATAACAGTGCGTATATTGAAGGCATAAATAATATTTACGAGTTTGATGCCGGACCTCTCTCAGGATGGATGTACAGAGTCAATGAAAAGTTTCCGAATTACGGCAGCAGCAGATATCAGCTTACAGACGGAGACCGGATAGAATGGATATATACTTGTGATTTGGGACGAGATATCGGCGGAGACTGGAATGCACAAAACGGCGGGGAGAATCAATAAAAATGAAGAGTATATTTGCGTCATATCATCCGGCAGTAAATTTCACCTTTTTTTGCGGTGTGATAATAGGCAGCATGTTTTTTATGCACCCTGTTTTGCTTTGCATATCTTGGTCAGCAGCATTTTTATACTCAATTTATCTGAATGGCAGACAAGCCTTAAGATTCAATATTGTCTTCGTATTGCCAACAATGATAATAATCTCTTTGATAAATCCGCTGTTCAATCACAGAGGAATGACCATTTTAGGTTATATTAGGGACAACCCCATAACTTTAGAATCGATATATTATGGCATTTGCACAGGGCTGATGTTCGGAGCAATAATACTTTGGTTTTCGTGCTACAATGCGGTTATGACATCGGATAAATTTATCTGTCTGTTTGGCCGTATTGCACCGGCAATGTCGCTTATTTTCTCTATGGTTCTAAGATTCATCCCCAAATTTAAGACACAGATCATTACTATATCAAATGCACAGAAATGCATCGGGAGGGATGTGAGCAATGGCTCATATAAGGAGCGAATCCGTCATGGCATCAAGATACTGTCGATCATGGTCTCCTGGGCGTTAGAGAATGCAATAGAAACCGCAGATTCCATGAAGTCAAGGGGATATGGGCTAAAAGGTCGAACCAGCTTTTCGATATTCAGATTTTATGCAAGAGACAAGGGGCTCTTAATTGTCATAGCCGTTTTCATCACAGTCATATCTATCGGAGCCGCCGCCGGTGTGACAAACATTCAGTATTTCCCATCAATAAAGGTTGAAGAGATTACCGGATTCAGCATCCTCGTCTATACGGCGTATTTTTTGTTATGCTTTACACCAATCATACTGGACGTTATGGAGGAAATAAAATGGCATTATTTTCGATCCGGGATTTAACATTTACTTATCCTTTGAAAGACATACCGGCAATAAAGGGGATCGACTTAACTGTAGAATGCGGAGAATTTATTACAGTTTGCGGAAAAACAGGCTGCGGGAAAAGTACTTTACTTCGTAATCTAAAGACAGCATTGACGCCTCACGGTACTGTGAGCGGAGAAATATATTTTGATGGAAGACACCTTTCTGATATAGACTTACGTGAGCAAACACAAAGAATCGGTTACGTTTTGCAAAATCCGGAAAATCAGATAGTTACGGATAAGGTCTGGCACGAGCTCGCCTTTGGACTCGAGAGCCTTGGATACGATACACAAAGCATTCGCTTAAGAGTTGCGGAAATGGCCAGTTTTTTCGGCATACAAGACTGGTTTATGAAAGATGTTTCAGAGCTTTCGGGAGGACAAAAGCAGCTTCTGAATTTAGCGGCGGTCATGGCAATGCAGCCTGATCTGCTCATATTGGATGAACCGGCATCACAGCTTGATCCTATAGCAGCAAGTAATTTTTTAGAGACAGTAAAGAAAATAAACAGCGAAATTGGCACAACCATAATAATAACAGAACATAGACTTGAAGAAGTACTGCCTATGTCGGATAGAGCTGTTGTTTTAGACAGAGG
>CAYLLJ010000010.1:44291-48021 GCA_964384725.1 uncultured Oscillospiraceae bacterium
CAGAATAATCCTGGATAGCGCTCCCAAGAACGTGGGAGAAGAGCTTTTAAAGTTGAATCACGATATGTTTTTAGCCATGCCCGGTCCCATGCAGATATATGCCGGGTTGATCAAGGCTCAGAAAGAAATGCATATAGCTGTTGATCCAAATATGGCTTCGGGTATGAGCTGTCCTATAACAGTAAGAGAGGGCAGAAAGCAGCTGACAGATATTTTTCAAGACAGGGCGATCAGATACTCCGATTTGGATATCGCTAAGAAAGTGGAAAGCGAAACTATCATAGAGCTTAAGGATGTATGGTTTAAATATGACAGGAACCAACCCGATGTCATAAAAGGATTATCTTTAAGAATTGCCTCGGGACAGATGCACTGCATTGTAGGAGGAAACGGGACAGGGAAAACCACGGCATTAGCCTTAATCGGAGGGATTCATAAACCGTACAGAGGAAAAGTTAAGCTTATGGGAAGAGAATTGTCAAGATATACAAAAGGAGAACTATTTAACGGCATTTTTGGAATCCTGCCACAAAACCCGCAATCCCTTTTCGTTGAGAAAACGGTTGGGCTTGACCTCTTTGAAGTTCTTGAAAAGAAGACTTTAAGCACAGAAGAAAAAGAAATAGAGGTCCAGGCTGCCGCAAGACTTGTGGAGATAGACGATCTTTTAAAAATGCACCCATATGATTTGAGCGGAGGCGAGCAGCAACGGGCAGCATTAGGTAAGGTTTTGCTGTTAAAACCTAAAATAATCCTGTTGGATGAACCAACCAAAGGGCTGGACGGCCACTTTAAAGTCAAGCTTGCCGGCATTCTCAAAAAGCTATTAGAGAATGGAATCACTGTCGTGATGGTTTCGCATGATATCGAATTTTGTGCAAAATACGGGGATCAGTGCTCAATGTTTTTTGACGGAAATATAATTACGACTAATACGCCAAATAGGTTTTTCTCCGGGAACAGCTTCTATACAACGGCGGCAAACAGGATGTCCCGGCACAAGTTTAATAATGCTGTGACCGTAAAGGATGTGATAGATATATGCATACAGAATCTGAAAATACAGGAAAGCTGAATAAAAGAACAATAACGTCAGCAGCTATTATTTTAATATTTATTCCGTCGACGATTTTATTAGGGGTATTCTTTCTTGATGACAGAAAGTATTTTATCATCAGTCTTATGATCATCTGCTATGCGATGATACCGTTTTTTATGGTCTTTGAAAGACGGAAGCCTCAAGCAAGAGAAATGATTATCATAGCGGTTTTAATCGCAATCGCCGTCGCGGGAAGAGCAGCTTTTTTTATGGTACCTCAGTTTAAGCCGGTCATTGCCATCGTCATAATCACGGCAGTCTGTTTTGGCGGCGAAGCCGGATTTCTGACAGGTGCCATGGCAGGGTTCGTATCGAACTTCTTTTTCGGTCAAGGTCCCTGGACGCCCTGGCAGATGTTTTGCTTTGGGCTAATAGGTTTTTTGGCGGGAGTACTTTTTCAAAAAGGACTGCTTAAAAAAAGCAGAAAACAATTGTGCATTTTCGGAGGCCTGGCAACATTTTTTATATATGGCGGAATCGTAGATCTATGGACGATATTTATGGTTACTCCCGAACCCGAAATGGAAACGGCGATCTTAGTATATGGCACAGCTCTATGGTTTAATATCATCCACTCATCAGCTACGGTGATATTCCTATATATTCTCGCAAATCCCATGATTGAAAAATTAGAAAGAATCAAAGTCAAATACGGACTTATTGAAAGAGTTTCCAAATAAAGGCGAAATTAAAGGGTATTAATATTATATACGGATATAATCCTATCAGGAACGCAACAGGTACTATCTGACACTCTATTTGAGATTACAAAATATTCAATTAATTGACCATAACAGCGATGCATATATGTTATAATTAATATATCGGATAACATATATGGCAATATATCGGGCAAAGGAGAGATAAGATATGGGGAAAATTTTGAATGGTTATATTATGCCGCATCCCCCGATCATTATACCGGGGATTGGCCGCGGCAGAGAAAGGGAGGCTGAGGCGACCATAAAAGCAATGCAAAAAGCAGCGCGTGAGATCGGAAAAGACAAGCCGTCTACAATCATCCTTTCTACCCCTCATGCGCCATGTTTCAGGGATTATGTTTACATTTCAGATACGGAAGACATAGTAGGAGATTTCTTAGACTACGGCTGCCCGGATATCAAACTTAAGTATAAGAACAACGCTCCTTTAATTTCGTTGATTATTGAAAAGGCTAAACTTGCAGGTATTGATGCCGGAGGATTGAGCAAACAGCAAAAGAAAAGTCACGGCATCATCGATAAACTCGATCATGGAGCACGTGTCCCTTTGTATTTTATTACGGAGGAGTATGATGAGTTTCGTCTTGTTTGTATTTCCACGCCGTTCTTTCCATTAGCCGATCTATACCGATTTGGGAATTGCATTCAGGAAGCGGTTGAAGAGTCTTGTGAAGATGTGGTATATATAGCCAGCGGAGATCTGTCCCACAAACTTACTCCAGAAGCGCCGGCAGGATACAGCCCCTTAGGCAGGATGTACGACGAACATTTGGTTGAGATGGTGAAGATCAGCGATGTTGAAGGACTTATCGCCACAGATGAAAGCGTTCTGGAAAAAGCGGCTGAATGTGGGACCAGATCCATAGTAATGATGTTCGGTGCTCTGCATAACAGGAAACTTGATCCGGAGATTTATTCTTATGAAGGGCCTTTTGGTGTTGGATATATGATTGCAAAAATAAATGCACTTTAAAAATGTATTAGATATATTCGAAATTCTATAATTTATGACGGTACGATGAGGGAGATGATCTTATGGAAAGCGATTATGTGAAGCTGGCAAGGGAAACGCTGGAGACTTATGCGAGGGAACGAAGAAAGATAAGCGTTCCGGAATGGGTTCCTGTTGAATTAATAAACAATCGTGCAGGAGTTTTTGTTTCCTTGAAAACGAGCGGCAGGCTCAGGGGGTGTATAGGCACTATCAGCCCGGCTTGCGATAATGTTGCCGAAGAAATCATCAATAATGCCATAAGCGCAGGGATTTATGACCCGCGCTTCCCTGAAGTAAGACCGGAGGAATTGAATGAATTAGTCTATTCAGTTGATGTACTTGGAGTACCTGAAAAGATTGATTCGACAGAAGAACTTGACGTAAAAAGATATGGTGTTATAGTTACCTCAGGAATACACCGCGGGCTTCTTCTCCCTGATCTTGAGGGGGTAGACACGCCGGAACAGCAGATTGAAATCGCATTGCAGAAGGCCGGGATCAAACCCGGAAACCCTTTTCAAATTGAACGGTTTGAAGTCATCAGATATAAATAGATACAGCGAATAAAAGACGAGCAGAGTTATATCATCTTTACAGCGGAAGGGGAGGATATATCATGTTTGACAATAAAGAAGCAATGTATTATGAGAAACTGAAAGAGAATAAGGTGCTTTGTCTGCTTTGCCCTCACAATTGCACTATTCAGGATGGGGAGTACGGAATCTGCGGCGTACGTCAAAATAATGGCGGTATCCTTTATTCTATGAATTACGGGGATATGAGTTCTATCGTATTAGATCCCATTGAGAAAAAGCCTTTAAGCCGGTTTTGCCCCGGCAGCAGTATCATGTCGATCGGATCCGTAGGGTGTAATCTGAAGTGCCCTTATTGCCAAAACTATCATATTGCAAGGAT
>CAYLLJ010000011.1:0-3213 GCA_964384725.1 uncultured Oscillospiraceae bacterium
CGAACGATTCTTAGTATGAAAAAAAAGGAATAATCTTAACGGTAAAGAATATAGTAAAGCAAAACATATTCAAAAGGGAATCTTAACAAGTATTTAGGGAGGTTACAATGATGGAAGTACTAAAAGTATCAGCGAAGTCAAATCCCAACTCAGTTGCAGGAGCTTTGGCAGGCGTCTTGAGGGAAAAAGGGGGAGCAGAAATTCAAGCAATCGGAGCGGGCGCTCTGAATCAAGCAGTTAAGGCAGTTGCTATTGCAAGGGGCTTTGTTGCACCAAGCGGCATCGATCTTATATGCATTCCGGCATTTACGGATATTTTGATTGACGGTGAGGAAAGAACCGCAATAAAATTGATTATTGAACCGAGATAGGTTATTATGTGCGCGAAAACCAAAAGGGCTGTGCAGGAAAAGCACAGCCTTTTCTCATTTTCAAATGATATGACATATTGATTTGCGATATCGTTTCTTTGGTGCCTGTTCTTGATTTTGAAGGGAAACAGGTATATAATTTTCTTGCGTAAGTTCGCCGATAATTTGCTATGCAAATTGGATGAGCTATTAATAGTGGAGGATAATTCTTATATGAGTACTGATATATATGAAAATCCGCTGATTACCAGGTATACTGACAGTGAAATGTCACACATTTTTTCCCCAGACGTAAAGTTCACTACATGGAGAGCTTTATGGATTGCTTTGGCGGAGGCAGAGAAAGAGCTTGGCCTGCCCATTACGGAAGAGCAAATCAACGAAATGAAGCAGTTCAAGAATAAGATAAACTATGCTGATGCTGAAAAAAAAGAAAAAGAGATCAGACACGATGTTATGTCTCATGTATATGCCTATGGATTGCAATGTCCGAAAGCAAAGCCCATCATACATTTAGGAGCTACAAGTGCTTATGTGGGAGACAATACGGATATTATTATAATGAAACAGGCCCTTGAGGTCATACGCGGGAAACTGATCCATCTGATGTTCAGACTAAGTAAATTCGCATTGGAGTATAAGGCTTTGCCTTGTCTTGGCTTTACTCATCTTCAGCCCGCACAGCTCACCACTGTTGGGAAGAGAGCTTCACTTTGGATTCAAGACTACTATTTCGACTTTCTGGAATGTGAGCGATTGATAGATACCCTGCCGCTTTTAGGCGTGAAAGGAACCACAGGAACACAGGCAAGTTTCGTTGAACTCTTTGACGGAGATATGGACAAGGTAAGAAAACTTGATGATATGGTAGTTGAACGCCTTGGATTCAAGAAAGCTGTTGCTGTATCGGGGCAAACATATACACGGAAAATTGATTTCATGGTCTTGTCCGTATTGAGCGGAATCGGACAAAGCGTTCATAAGATGACAAACGATATCCGGCTTTTACAGCATCTCAAGGAAGTGGAAGAGCCATTTGAATCTAAGCAGATCGGCTCCTCTGCAATGGCTTACAAGAGAAATCCGATGCGGAGTGAACGTGCGGCATCCCTTGCTCGCTTTGTGATCAATTGTACAGGAAATACCTCCGCTACTGCAAGCACCCAATGGTTCGAAAGAACCTTAGACGATTCTGCAAATCGAAGAATAGTTCTGCCTCAAGCTTTTATGGCTGCGGACGGTATGCTGGATATCTGCAGAAACATCTCTTCAGGGTTGGTGGTTTACGAAAAGGTGATAATGCAGCATATCATGAAAGAGATCCCTTTTATGGCCACAGAAAATATATTAATGGAGGCAGTCAAAAAAGGGGGAGACAGGCAGGAGCTGCATGAAAGGATCAGGAAACACTCTATGGATGCCGGAAACAGAGTGAAAACTGATGGACTCGAAAATGATCTTCTTGAGAGAATCGCGGCGGATGAGGCATTTGGACTGACATTCGATGACATCAAAGGGTTGCTTAAACCAGAGGACTATATAGGAAGATCTGCTGAACAGACACAGGAACTGATTGAGGTATATATTAAGCCGATTGTCAACAAGTACAGAGACAACATCGGCGGAGAGGTAGAACTAAGGGTTTAAGAATGAGCATAATAGGAGATTTGATTCACGGCAGCAGGAAGATCGTAATAAAAATAGGAAGCAACGTACTGTCAGATGATAATGGATTTGTAAACAAGGAATCGATGCAAAATATCGTAGAACAGGTCATGAAGCTCATAAAAGATGGCAAACAGGTGATCATAGTATCTTCAGGCGCAGGTATTTGCGGGGTTGCTGCGATTAATAAATGGAGCAGAAGAGGCGACATAAACTATAAGCAGGCGCTATGTGCCATTGGTCAGGTGGAATTGATGAATGCTTATAAAGAATTTTTCGCTGATTACGATACCCATGTGGCGCAGATACTACTTACAAGAGATGATTTTGGAGATCATATAAGGACACTGAATATAAGAAACGCACTGTTTACATTGGTTGACGAAGGCGTAGTTCCTATAATCAACGAAAATGACAGCGTGAGTGTGGAGGAAATTAAAATCGGAGACAACGATACTTTAGGAGCCTTGACCGCAAACCTTTGGAATGCGGATTTGCTTATCGTAATGAGTGATATTGACGGTGTCTTTGATAAGGATCCAAAGGACAACAAGGATGCGGAGCTTATTGAAGAGGTTTATGACACCGACGGATTGCTTTTAGAGATTGATTCCAGGGGAAAGAGCCGATTCGGTACCGGAGGAATAGTTACAAAGATTCAGGCCGCAAGAAGAGTCAATGAGTATGGAATACCCATGCTGCTTGTGAATGGGAAACATAAGGATATTCTGACCGATGCAGCGGAAGGATCAAGAAAGGGAACGATTTTTTTCAGCCAAAGGAGATAGTAAAATGAGAATTGGATTTATTGGAATAGGCAACATGGGATCAGCCATTATGAAAGGTTATCTTGCGGCACATAATGATGAAAAAGATAATATCTATGCTTATGATAAAGATGAAGCAAAAAGGGAAAAACTGTGCCGTGATCTTGGTATTAATGAATGCAGCAGCCTTGAAATGCTGATGAAGCAGAGTGATACCATAATACTTGCAGTCAAGCCGCAGAATTTTGAGGCAGTACTTACTGAAGCAAGGCCATACTATCAGCCCCATCAGGTACTGGTAACCATAGCAGCCGGAATCAGTATGGGATATATAGAAAGGATGATTCAGAAACAGGAAGGTGTTAAAGTTGTTCGTGTTATGCCTAATACCCCTGCTTTAGTCAATGCCG
>CAYLLJ010000011.1:3223-6191 GCA_964384725.1 uncultured Oscillospiraceae bacterium
CTGAATTTGAACCGATTGTAGAGCTTTTCAGAACTATAGGCCGGGCAGAGGTTGTAGATGAAACCATGATTGATAACATTATCGGCGTCAGCGGCAGCAGCCCGGCGTACACATATATGCTTATTGAAGCACTTATAGATGCGGCAGCTGCAAATGGCATGGGAAGAGATCAAGCGGTTATCTTTGCGGGTCAGGCAGTCTTAGGGGCAGCGAAAATGGTACTGGAAACAGGAATTGATCCCGCAGTTCTCCGTGAAAATGTATGTTCCCCCGGCGGAACTACTATTGAAGCAGTTAAAGCTTTGCAGAACAACGGGTTCCATGATAATATCGTTGAAGCCTATCAGGCAGCAGTAGAAAAATCAAAGATAATGACAAAATAATGACATATGAGTAAATGAAAGGTTTAAAAGCGATATGGTATTTGAAGAAAAGACGATATCAAGTGAAATGATCTACGAAGGAAGCATACTGAATCTCAGGAAGGACAAAGTCCATGTTAAGGACAACCAGACGTCTTACAGAGAAATAGTCGAACATAACGGCGGAGTTGCTCTTGCAGCGATTACACCAGAAGGAAAAATGGTTTTAGTACGTCAGTACCGAAAGGCGGCGGAGAAAGCCGTTTTGGAAGTTCCGGCAGGGAAAATCGAAACTGATGAAGATCATAAAGTGACAGCTGAACGGGAACTTAAGGAAGAGACAGGGTATACTGCCGGAAAAATTGAATTAATAACCTCATTTTATTCTTCGATCGGGTACTCAACTGAAGTGATCTATCTATATTATGCAACAGATTTGGTACCCGGCGAAACCAATTTCGATGAAAACGAATCTATAGATATTCAGGAGTTTGATTTACGGGATCTAAAAAGGATGGTTTTAAACGGAGAAATCGAGGATGCAAAGACCATTGCAGCTATATTATTAGTTGAGTCAATAATGGAGAGAGAGAAGACTCGATAAAGCAGCCTGCCATAATAACCAAAGCAAGAACGGTGTTCAGAAACAGATAAGGACCCGCATTTTCACTCAAGCTTCTTTTGAACCCAAACCTTCGGTTTTTTATTGAAAAGAACGCAATATTCAAAGCAGCTGCCGCTGCGATGAGGAACGCCGGTATTATGATCAGATTCTGAGGTATCATTGAAGTAAATATGATGGCGATACCTTTAAATGACATGGAATCGATCAGCAAAGCTGCTGAAAAACCTAATGCCATTCCTTTATATACCATAGCTGCCAGAGCTATTGGAAAACCGACGGCTGATAATCCCGACAACAGCATAATGATAAGAAGGCCCAGATTATTGCCGGATGAATGCATAAGTATTTCTGTAAAAGCGAGTTCATCCGGGTTTGCCAGCAAAAAGTATTTATCCAGGTATAAGATAATCTCCTCTTTCTCAGCATCGGTCATCATAATCTCAGTAAAGATACCTGCTGAAATACCAAGTATCAAAAAAAACAGAGCGGCGGCAAAGCTAACTCCGCTGGACGTCATAAGTTCAGATGCTCTGTTCACGATATTGCGTTTCATATAAACCTCCTTTGTACTCCATTACAAAATATGAAGAACCGGTTAATTTTAGTACATGTTTTTAAGGCAGAAAAACTGATTTGCCAATCAAAAAAATGTAGAATATTAAGAGGTTTTGTAAAACATAAGATTTATTATTGTAAACAACGATTCGGTGCGGTATACTGAGTATGCAGCTGAGGCGTGGCAAATCAATGTATTTGGAGATGTCCGATGGATAAGTTTTTAATGGATTTTATCGAGTATTTAACAACTGAAAAAGAGATGTCACAGAATTCACTGGACGCATACAGGAGAGATGTCCGGGAATTTGAAAGGATTATTCGGGAGAAGCAGAATCTCACATTGCGAGAGGCAAGCAAAACAGAAGTAGTATCCTATCTGTTGCAGCTGAAGAATGAAGGGAAATCTGCGGCGACGATAAATCGTAAAATTGCTTCATTAAGGGCCTTTTACAATTTTATGGCAGAAAAGAATCATATTGCAGAGAATCCTGTGACGAACATTAAATCACCAAAGATCGAGAGAAAAGCCATTGACTACTTAACAATAGAAGAAATAGAGAACTTATTGAGTACCCCGGATGACACAATCAAGGGCTCAAGAGACAGGGCAATTCTCGAACTGTTATATGCGACGGGAATACGTGTGAGCGAGCTTGTTGAAATGAATGTTGAGGATGTCAACCTGAGAATGGGATTTGTAACATGTACAGGTGAGCATGGAAAGGCAAGAATAATTCCCATGGGCAGACCGTCAAGGTCAGCAGTGGAGGAATACATATTCGAAATCAGACCTAAATATATAAAGGATACCGAAAAAATAGAAAAAGCACTATTCCTGAACTTTTCGGGAGAACGGCTGACAAGGCAGGGATTATGGAAGATAATGAAGGAATATGCTAAGGGAGCGGGAATCGGGCACAAGTTGACTCCACAAGTTTTAAGAAATTCCTTCGCGGTTCACATGATACAAAACGGAGCGGATGTAAAATCCTTGCAGGAATTGCTTGGGCATGAGGATATCAGCGCGACTCAGATATACCTATCTGTTTCAAAGAACAGAATTAAAGAAGTATATGACAAAGCACATCCAAGGGCATAGCAAATGGATTTGTAAAGCGCATCGGACAGAATGTTTGACGACAAAAAGAAAACTTGATTTTGAAATATAGTTATGCTATTATATTATCTGTGTATTACGGGCGGTCCTCTGGATATAATTGCTCACCTGACAAATGGAGTGAGCAGTGCGCGATACAGTGCGTATTTTGATACCA
Source organism: uncultured Oscillospiraceae bacterium (assembly GCA_964384725.1). Taxonomy (GTDB): domain Bacteria; phylum Bacillota; class Clostridia; order Peptostreptococcales; family Anaerovoracaceae; genus Anoxybacterium. The sequence continues at coordinate 6,043 of CAYLLJ010000011.1, forward strand.
AGAACGTCTATGAGGGAAGGAGGATATTATAATGGATCTGATGAAAGTAATTGCTCAAGATTATGTGAGAGATGATATTCCAAAGTTTAATGTTGGGGATACAGTTAAGGTACACATTAAAATCAAAGAAGGCACGAGAGAAAGAATTC
>CAYLLJ010000011.1:6201-7845 GCA_964384725.1 uncultured Oscillospiraceae bacterium
CATTTATTAAAAAAAATGCTCGGACGAGAAAGAGAAAGAATTCAGATATTTGAAGGATATGTCTTAAAAAGACAGAATGGCGGACTCGGCGAAACATTTACCGTAAGAAGGATTGCTTCCGGCGTAGGTGTTGAAAAGACTTTCCCGTTGCATTCTCCGAGAATAGACAAAATTGAAGTCATAAGAGCCGGAGACGTAAGAAGAGCTAAGCTCAACTATATGCGTGAAAGAACCGGTAAAGCGGCTAAGATCAAATCAAAATAAATAAGTAAAAAAACATAGGGGAGCCTGAGGGGTTCCCCTTCTTGTATTAAGCAGTATAAATCCACAAATCACCTCCGCAAGCAAAGCTTGCTACGCTGTCCGTTTTGCCGGCCAAGCAAGCTTGGGGTAAAAAGGCACCTCCGCAAGCAAAGCTTGCTACGCTGCCTCTGAAAGGGACATTGCAAAAGTTCGCCGCCAATTTGCCTTACAAATTGGATGAGCTAATAAAGAAAGGTTTAGGAAATGGAGAATATCAACTGGTATCCGGGCCATATGAAAAAAACAAGAGAGCTCATACAAGAAAACCTCAAGTTGACGAACATAGTTATTGAGGTCGTTGATGCACGCATTCCCATATCCAGCAGGAACCCTGTTATTGATGAGCTCATAAAAAATAAAAGACGAATAATAGTTTTGAATAAAAGTGACCTCGCAGACAAATCAGCTAACGATGCCTGGGTGGAATTCTTTAAAAATAGTGGAAACGATGCCTTAAGCATGAACTGTATGAGCGGAAGCGGAGTCTCAAGACTCTTGAAACTGCTCGTTACCATACAGGAAGAAAAAAACGAAGGAAAAATGAGAAAAAGACCGCTTCGCATGATGATTGTGGGAGTGCCTAATGTAGGAAAATCTTCGCTGATCAATCGTTTGACAGGTAAAAAAAGTGCAAAGACAGGCAATAAACCGGGCGTGACCAAAGGAAAGCAATGGCTCAATCTGGAAAACGACATGCAGCTTTTGGACACACCGGGAATACTGTGGCCTAAATTTGAGGACCCGAGAGCGGGGCTAAACCTGGCATTTTGCGGTTCCATCAAAGATGAGATCCTTGATACAGCTAACTTAGCTTTAAAACTGATCGAAATCCTGCAAGTGGATTATCCTGAATTGCTGAAGGACAGATATAGGCTTACTTCTTTGGGAGAAACACCTTTGGAAACAATGGAGCTGATTGCAGAAAAAAGAGGATTTATTCAGCCGGGAAAGCGCATCGATTATGAAAGAACCGGGAGGACGCTCCTGGATGAATTCCGGGCAGGAATAATAGGAAAAATCACTTTGGAAAAGTGTTGTAAGTGACAGTATGTTCTTTCGAAAACTGCCGCCTTTCAATGCTTCGCATAAAGGCGGTAAAAGGTTTCACGGTTTTCTATAAGAACATGCCTGTCACTTTATACTAACTTAATGCTCCTACGATTTTCTATGAAAATACATCGGCGCGGTGTCCGTCGATATATGTACTATTTATACAGTAATTTTTCCTTAGGGGGTAAACAAATGAAAAAGGAAGAGCGGGAGCTGAGAGCGCTGCAGCGGCTGAAGGAAATGAAACAGATCGAAGAGGAGCTGTATGAGACGGGGATTCGGGCAATTGCA
>CAYLLJ010000011.1:7855-20737 GCA_964384725.1 uncultured Oscillospiraceae bacterium
TGAGGTGGGACGGGGACCGCTGGCAGGGCCGGTAGTTGCGGCAGCCGTTATATTACCGCAGGATTTCAATGTCCCCGGTGTAGATGATTCTAAAAAGCTTTCAGAGAAGAAAAGGGAAGCGCTTTATGAAATCATTACCGAAAAGGCGATATCCTATAGCATCGGAATTGTGGATAATTATATTATTGATGAAATCAATATTTTAGAAGCAACGAAAATTGCGATGAAGAGAGCTGTCGAAAACCTGAAAGCAAGACCGGATTACATATTGATCGATGCGCTGACCTTGAATGAGGTTTCAATACCGCAGCGCGGAATAATCAAAGGGGACAGCATCAGCATTTCTATTGCTGCGGCGTCGATCGTCGCAAAAGTGACAAGAGACCGGATGATGAGAGAGTTTCATCATAGGTTTCCCCAATATGCTTTTGACAGTAATAAGGGATATGGAACAAAGGCTCATATAGAAGGGATCGTCAGCTATGGTCCATGCCTGTTGCACAGGAAAACATTTCTAAAGAATTTCTGTTCAAATTCGGATGAATAGAATGCTATTTTAAGAGTGATTAGAATGCCATGCGGGTATACAAGAATGGCAGATATACTTTGACAATCACTGTGTTTTCATATAAAATTTTCTCGAATGTTAATAATGCCTGTATTTAGAATCATGGGGTGAATTATGGATCAATCCTATTTACAAAATATCCTGAATCAGGTTTCATGTGGTGACATGGATGTTCAGGAAGCCATGGAACAATTGAAAGACCTGCCTTTTCAGGATCTTGGATTTGCAAACATTGACCAGCATCGAAATATCAGGGTCGGACAAGCCGAAACAGTTTACTGCGAAGGAAAAACACCTGAGCAGGTAGCTGTCATAATGGAGAAGATGAAGGAGAAAAATTCAAATATATTAGGAACCCGGGCATCGGCAGAAGTTTTTCAGAAGGTGAAGGACATCGTTCCGGAAGCAGTTTATTACCCCGAAGCAAGAATGATCTCGGTAAAAAAACATGAAAAAGAAATCCTTACGGAAAAGATTATAGCTGTTGTAACTGCAGGAACCTCCGATATTCCTGCCGCAGAGGAAGCGGCTGTAACAGCAGAGGCTTTGGGAAATCCGGTAGATCGGATTTATGACGTCGGAGTGGCAGGTATTCATCGATTATTAAGTAAATTGGACAGGCTTCAGGCTGCAAACGTAGTTATAGTTGTTGCAGGAATGGAGGGGGCTTTGGCGAGTGTAGTCGGAGGACTTGTTAGTAAGCCGGTGATCGCAGTCCCTACAAGCGTAGGTTACGGAGCCAGTTTCGGGGGCATAGCAGCACTGCTTGCGATGTTGAACAGCTGCTCAGCGGGTGTAGCTGTAGTGAATATTGATAATGGTTTTGGTGCAGCCAGTCTTGCTTCCAGAATCAATCAATTGTAAGGATGGAAAAATGGAAAAAATCTTATACTTTGACTGCTTCTCGGGAATCAGCGGAGACATGTGTCTCGGGGCCCTGATCGATCTGGGCCTTGATTCTGATACTGTCATGAAAGAACTGAATAAACTTGGCATTAAAGGCTTTGATATAAAGATCAATAAGACCAACAAATATGCCATAAGCGGAATCGATGTAAAGGTAACGATCGACGGAAGCGGGGACTGTGTTCACGAAGACCACACTCACGGGCATGACCATTCTCACGGACATGGTCACACTCACAGTCATGATGAAAAAGAAAGAAATCTTGCAGATATCAGCCATATCATACAGTCAAGCGGCATAAGCCAAAAAGCAAAGGATATGACAATGGCAGTTTTTGCGGAGATTGCGGGGGCGGAAGCGGCAGTCCATGGTAAGCTCATAGATGAAATACATTTTCATGAAGTGGGAGCTATTGATTCTATCGTGGATATAGCGGGTACAGCGATTTGTCTCGACATGCTTAACGCTGATAGAATTATTTGCTCTCCGGTCCATGAAGGTCATGGCTTTATCTATTGCAGCCACGGGAAGCTTCCTGTACCGGTGCCGGCTGTGATGAAGATGCTTGAAAACAGTGGGATACCAGTTGTGACAGAGGATATAGAAGCAGAACTGGTCACACCCACAGGCTTTGGTATATTAAAAACGGTCGCAGAAAGCTGCGGTCAAGTACCGAAAATGATGGTGGAAAGTGTCGGTTATGGTTTTGGAAAAACTGATACAGGGAGTTTTAATGCATTGCGTGTAATACTGGGATATTCAGAAGAGAAAGAAAATGATACATCCATTGTAACTGACAATGGTAATGTCAGAGAAACGGTAACTCTGCTTGAAACCAATATTGATAATACCACAGGGGAAATGATGGGATATGCTATGGAAAGGCTGATGAAGGCCGGTGCATTGGATTCATGGCTTACACCTGTTCATATGAAAAAGAACCGCCCTGCTTTCATTCTGTCGGTATTATGCAAGAGAAGTGATGCGGAAAAACTTTCCGACATTATTTTTATGGAAACATCTACTATCGGGATCCGAATACGGGAAACAGAGCGGATCGCGTTAAAAAGAGAGATAAGCTTAGTTAAAACAGAACTGGGAGAAGCAAGGGTCAAAGAAGTTTCAGTCGGGGGACATTTGAGAATACAGCCGGAATATGAGGACTGCGCAAGATTGGCAGAAGAAAACAATCTTTCAATCAATGAAGTTTATGAAATCGTAAAGAGGAGTCATAATGGAAAAGAATTTGGCAAAAACATATAATCCTAAAGATTTTGAGGATAGAATCTACGAAGAGTGGGAAAAGAGCGGAGCTTTCAAGGCAATAATAGACCCTGATAAAAAGCCTTTTACCATAGTCATGCCTCCGCCAAACATTACAGGTCAGCTTCATATGGGACATGCTCTCGACCAGACTTTGCAGGATGTACTGATACGATGGAAGAGAATGCAAGGCTTCAGCGCTTTGTGGCTTCCGGGAACTGATCATGCCAGCATTGCCACAGAAGTTAAGGTGGCAGATAAGATCCGAAGCGAAGAAGGAATCACAAAGGAAGAACTGGGAAGAGAAGAATTCCTTAGAAGAGCATGGGAATGGAAACGAGTATATGGAGGCAAAATAACAGAACAGGTAAGAAAATTAGGTAACTCCTGTGATTGGGAGAGGGAAAGGTTTACCATGGATGAAGGCTGTAACAAGGCAGTTATCGAAACCTTTATCCGATTTTATGAAAAAGGACTGATATATAGGGGAAATCGGCTTATTAACTGGTGCCCCAGCTGCGGCACTTCTCTTTCTGACATAGAAGTCGAGCATGAGGATAAGACCGGTAAATACTACTACTTCAGGTATCCCGGCGTTGATGGAAGCGAAGGCATCACAGTGGCTACTTCCAGACCGGAAACCATGTTTGGGGATGTAGCAGTTGCAGTACACCCGGATGACGAAAGATATAAAGACTTAATCGGCAAGATGGTAAAGATCCCTTTGGTGGGTACTGAGATTCCTGTCATTGCAGACTCCTATCCCGACCCGGAAAAAGGGACGGGAGCCGTAAAGATAACTCCTGCTCACGATCCCAATGACTTTGAGGTAGGAGAGAGGCATAAGTTAGACAGCCCTTCCTGCATTAATGCCGACGCTACAATGAACAAACTTGCAGGAAAATATGAGGGCATGGATCGATTCGAATGTAGAAAAGCCTGGGTCAATGACCTTAAGGAAGCCGGATATTTGGAAAAAGTAGAAGACAAGATAATTCCTATCGGCGGATGTTATCGCTGCGATACCGTTATTGAACCTATCCTTTCCGACCAATGGTTTGTCAAAATGAACGATCTGGCGCAGCCCGCCATAAAAGCCGCAAAGACAAAGGATCTGATCCACGTTCCGGAGCGATTTGAAAAGATCTATCTGCATTGGCTCGAAAATATAAAAGACTGGTGTATATCAAGACAGCTTTGGTGGGGTCACCGTATTCCGGCATATTATTGTCAGGATTGCGGCGAGATAATCGTCTCTGCCGAACCGCCAAAAGAATGCAGCAAGTGTCATGGATCAAGCTTCAAGCAGGATGAGGATGTGCTTGATACTTGGTTCAGTTCTGCGCTTTGGCCATTTTCAACATTGGGCTGGCCTGATAAGACAAAGGATCTTGATTACTTCTTCCCAACGAATGTGCTGGTTACAGGGTATGATATTATCTTTTTCTGGGTGGTCAGAATGGTATTTTCCAGCCTGGAACTCATGGGAGAGGTACCTTATAAATATGTATATGTTCACGGCCTTGTCAGAGATGCCGAAGGCCGAAAGATGAGCAAATCCCTGGGTAACGGCATTGACCCGCTGGAAGTAATCGATCAGTACGGAGCAGATGCGCTGCGGTTTATGCTGATGACCGGAATTACGCCGGGGAATGACATGAGATTCCAGATAGAAAAGCTGGAATTTAGCAGAAACTTTGCCAATAAGCTCTGGAATGCTTCCAGGTTTGTAATAATGAATCTTCAGGATGAAAGCGGAGAATTCAAATCTATTGCTGATGATTCTTCAGGAATCGAGATACTCGATCTGAAGGATGAAGACAAATGGATTATCGCCAGAGTAAACGAAGCGGTGAAAGATGTCACTGCAAACATGGATAAATTCGAATTGTCTCTTGCCGCACAGAAAGCATATGAGCTGATCTGGAACGAGTACTGTGATTGGTACATCGAACTGGTAAAGGGCAGGCTGTACGGAGAAGATGAAGAAGACAAGAAAGTAGCAAGATATGTTTTGCTCCGCGAATTGAAGGAAATGCTCAAACTGCTTCACCCTTTTATGCCGTTCATAACGGAAGAAATATGGAGTTTCCTCCCTCATAAGCAGGCTTCGGCTGATAATCCGGAAAATTTTCTTATCAAAGAGAGCTGGCCGGTTTATGACACCTCTATGAACTATGAAGAAGAAGTCAAAAAGTTGGAACTTGCGATGGGAGCTATCCGCAGCATTCGTAATATCCGCGCAGAAGCGGAAGCATCTCCGTCAAGAAAACTGAGTGCAGTTATTCTGTCTTCCGGTAAAGACCTGAAAGACATCAAAAGCTGTGAAAGATATATAAAAAGCCTTGCAAACATAACAGAAATAACTTTTATAACTGATAAAGCATCTACACCGGAAGAAGCCATGTCTGCTGTGATAGGCAATGTTGAGATATATATTCCACTTGATGATCTTCTTGATTATAAAGCTGAACTTGAACGGCTGCAGAGAGAAAAGACGAAGCTGATAGCGGAATTGGACAGGGTAAGGAAAAAGCTTAATAATGAAGGTTTCGTAAGTAAAGCCCCTGAAAAGGTCATCAATGAAGAGAGGGAAAAACTTACAAAGTTCGAAGATATGCTTACTAAGATTACAGAACGTCTTACATTGGTCGAGAAAAAAATATAAGAAAATTATTAATTTTAAGGACAGGCAGTATGATAAACTTCCCACAGATGCGTTATAAAGAGACCCTTGACAGAATTCACAGTTTTCAAAGATTTGGAAGCAGGCTTGGACTTGAGCGGATGTCTATATTGATGGAATATCTGGGCAACCCGCAGGATACCATGCGTGTGATACATGTGGGCGGAACTAACGGGAAGGGCTCAGTATGCAGATACATTTACTCCGTGCTTCAGAAAAACGGCTATAGTGCAGGGCTATATACCTCACCGTACATCGAACGTTTTACGGAGAGAATTGAGTGCAACGGCTGTGAAATATCGCAAGAAGATTTGATTCGATATACAAACCGGCTTGGAATCACCGACCGAGTTCGAACTGATCACAGCGATTGCTTTCCTGTATTTTTCAGAACAGAATATTGATTTTCTGGTTTTGGAAGTAGGCCTTGGCGGTTCGGGCGATTCGACAAATATCGTCAGAAATCCAGTTGCGGCGGTCATAACATCTATATCCTATGATCACATGGAATATCTTGGGGACACGCTGGAGAAAATAGCTGTTGAAAAAGCAGGAATCATTAAACCGGGCGTTACTGTGATCTGCAATGTGATAGACAGCAGTGTCTATGCAGCGATCAGGAGAATTGCCGATAGCAAAGGCAGCAAACTCATCAATTCTCAAAGAATGCCGTTTCAGGTGCACAAAAAAACAATTGACGGCTATGTTTTTGATACGGAAGTAGAGGGAACAGAGTATAAAGATGTTGAAATCTCAATGTTAGGAATGCATCAGATTGAAAATGCCATCTGTGCACTTACAGTGATTGAGACTCTGAAAAAAGAAGGCATTATCAAAACTGATAAGCAAATGATATGCGATGGTCTTGCCGAAGCCAGACAGACCGGCAGATTTGAGCTATTAAGAAGAGCTCCGTATATTATTATTGACGGGGCACATAATGAAGCAGGTGCAGATGCTTTAGCCGCCGTAACACATGAACTTTTTCATGGCAGTCGTATCCTTATGGTGATAGGCATGCTGGCAGACAAGAAGATCGACAGGCTCTTAGAAAGATTTGGAAGCATTACGCAGGACTTTATTGCAACGGAGCCAAATAACCCCAGAAAACTTTCGGCTGATGATTTATGCAAACAGATTCAAGCGGCAGGTATGGAGGCGATCGCTATAAAAAGACCGAAGGATGCTTGCAGCTATATAAAGAGTTTATCTGATTATGATGTGATTATCTTTGCGGGTTCTTTATACTTGATTGGAGAGGTAAGGGTGATATTGTATAATGAAAAAGAATAAGGTGCTGTTATTTTATAATCCAAATGCCGGAAATGGGATGTTCAAAAACCATCTGGACGCTATTATAGACAAATTTCAAAGAAAGAAATTATACATTGTCCCAATCAGAGGTGATCTCAAGGGTAATTTGAATGAATTCTTGAAAGATATGAATCAGGCTGAATACAAAAAAATCATAGTCGCGGGAGGAGACGGAACAATCAATTTCTTGATCAATGCGATGATGCAGTATAAAATCAACCTTCCTATTGCAATATTTCCTTTCGGTACGGCAAATGATTTTGCATATTATTTCGATTTGCCGCATGATCCCGACAAGATGTTAAAAATCGCCTTGGATGAGCATTACACATATACCGATATCGGCAGGGTAAACGATAAATACTTTATAAATGTCGCGGCTATGGGATTCCTGGTGGATGTCAGCCAAAGGACAGATCCTGATATCAAAAGTACACTCGGCATAATCTCCTATTATCTAAAGGGAGTTGCTGAAATCCCAAATTTAAAACCAATCTCGGTGCGAATCCGTAGTGAGGAATATACCGCAGAGGAACGAATCTATTTCATGTTAGTTATGAACGGCCGTTCAGCGGGAGGCTTTAAAAGAATTGCACCAAAGGCTCAGGTTAACGACGGACTGATGGATGTTCTGCTGTTTAAAGAGATGCCCATACTCGAAATGGCTCCGCTCCTGATCAATGTATTGACTGGTCAGCATCATGAGAATAAAAATGTTGTCTTCTTTCGGACGAAAAAACTTCATGTAGAATCAGAGCAGAAGATTGGAACAGACGTGGACGGTGAAAAGGGAGTGGAATTTCCTCTGGACATACAGGTGATACCGAAGAAATTCAAAATAAACACACTGATGGATAACATGGAAGGTGCAAAGTGGTGAGAAATATAATCATAACAGCCGGGGGCACTTCAGAAAAAATTGATGAGGTAAGAGTGATCTCTAATTTTTCTTCAGGCAGACTTGGTCTCGCTGTCGCAAAATGTTTTCTTGAATCAGAAACAGCTGGGATAGGCAAGATTTATTATCTGTGCGACAGGAATACAATCGTTCCCTCTGATGAACGTGTGGAGGTTGTGAGAGTGTTGGGAGTACAGGGTCTGCTTGATGCATTGACGAATCTTCTTACGACAAAAAAGATAGATGCTGTGATTCATGCAATGGCTGTCAGTGATTATGCCGTGAAACAGGTCACAACGATTGAAGCCATAAAAAACAGTGCGGGTATGTCGGACAAGATAACAGCCGATGGGAAAATAAGTTCGGAGATAGATGACCTTGTAATAGTTTTGAAGCGCACGCCTAAGGTGATCGGTGAAATCAAGAAACTGCAGAAAGAAACAATATTGATTGGCTTTAAGCTTCTTAGTCATGTTTCAAAGGATGAGCTGATAGAGACGGGATATAAACTATTAAAGAAAAATGACTGCGAAATGGTTTTAGCCAATGATTTGAGTGAAATCAACGGAGATAATCATGTAGGATATTTGATATTACAAAACGGTGAGTATGAAAAATTTACAACTAAAATACAGATTGCAGAAGAAATAGTCAGAAATACAGAGCAACTGCTCCATAAAAAGGAGGAAAGTAAATAATGAAAAACGTTTTACTTTGTGTAACCGGAAGCATTGCAGTATATAAAGCTGCAGAACTGGCCAATCGGCTGACCAAGGCTGGTTATAATGTAAACACTGTCATGACACGCAGCGCAGAAGAATTTGTAAACCCGTTAACTTTCCAGACCCTTACAGGAAATAAGGTTCATACAGCGATGTTTGAATTGTATGATATAGACCCTCAGGTAGAGCATATATCTTTGGGTAAAAAGGCGGATATATGTATTGTGGCGCCGGCTACAGCCAACATAATCGGTAAAATAGCCGCCGGTATAGCCGACGACATGGCTTCAACAGTGATTATGGCATTGGATCATGCGCCGGTATACATTTGCCCCGCAATGAACACTAAGATGTATATGAACCCTGTAGTGCAGAAAAACATGAAGGACCTCAGCGCATTAGGGTACCATTTTGTTGAATCCCGTGAAAGCCGCCTGGCATGCGGCGATGTCGGAATAGGTGCGATGGCGAATGTGGAAGATATCATAAATACAGTAGAAACATATTTGCAGAGCATATAAAAAGAAGGATATTAATGAAGAATATACAAGAAAAATATTATGATTTGCAGGAATACCTGAGAAGCCTTGGAAGCGTTGCTGTAGCCTACTCAAGCGGAGTCGATTCAACGTTTCTTCTGAAGACGGCTCACGATGTTTTGGGAGACAGGGCGATTGCGGTGACAGCAAGCTCCTGCAGCTTTCCGAAAAGGGAACTAAAAGAAGCCGTTGCTTTTACTAAAGAAAATGGAATCACACATGAGATAGTAGAGTCAGAAGAGCTAAGTATTGAAGGGTTTAGCGAAAATCCTGTAAATCGCTGTTATCTGTGTAAATATGAATTGTTTTCTAAGATTAAAGATATTGCTAATAAATATGAAATTAAGGAAGTAGTGGAAGGCTCCAATATGGATGATCTTGGAGACTACCGGCCAGGGCTTGCCGCCATAGAAGAAATGGATATCAAAAGCCCATTAAGACATGCCGGACTGACTAAGAATGAAATCCGCATACTGTCAAAAGAACATGATCTGCCTACATGGGAGAAGCAGTCTTTTGCCTGTCTTTCATCAAGGTTTCCGTACGGACAGAAGATCACGGAGGAAAAGCTGAGAATGGTGGATGAAGCGGAGCAGCTGCTTATGGATATGGGCTTTCATCAGATAAGAGTCCGTCACCATGAGACTCTTGCCAGAATTGAAATAGACGAGGAGCAATTCCCGAAGATCATGGAAAAAGAAAACCGGGAGTTGATATATGCACGTTTCAAAGAAATAGGGTTTACATATGCCTCTTTAGATCTGGCCGGATACCGAACCGGGAGCATGAATGAAACGATTAAATGAAGCCAGAGACCGAGAGATGATTGGCTGCGGCTAAATAGACCGGAAATGAATTGGCTGTGGCTAAGGTTTAGCCGCAGCCAATCATCTCTCGGTCTCTGGCACTGGCAAGGTTCTCATTGCAAGTATTGTCTTTTCAATCAGGTCATCAAGCTCCCAACCCAACATTTCTGCACCTTGCATAATGACGTCCCTGGAGCAGCCTGCTGCAAAATTTAATGTTTTAAATTTCTTTTTCAAGATCGGAAACGCTTTTTGATGGCCGCATTAATGCCGTCGCTCCTATCAAACCCGTCAGTTCATCAGTCGCAAATAATACTTTCTCCATCTCATGCTCCGGCTTTACATCTACAGTGATTCCATAACCGTGACTTACAGCTGCGCGGATGATTCTTTCATTGATCCCGTGCTCACGCATGATCTCTTCCTGTTTTATGCAATGCTCATCCGGGTACATTCCGAAATCCAGATCGTGCAGTAAACCTACAATTCCCCAGAATTCTTCTTCATCTTCATATCCAAGTGATTTCGCGTAATATCTCATTACACCTTCCATAATGAGAGCATGTTTCAATTGGAACGAATCCGTATTATATTCATTAAGAAGTTTCCACGCTTGATCTCGTGTTATACTATTTGTTTCATTATTTTTTTCATTTCCTGTTACCACTATGTGTACCTCCTAAAAACCTTTTAGAATTTCTGCCGTCTGCAGCATATGTTATGCGGTTCTGAACAATTTTTATTAACTGTAAGTTTGTCCGGCAGATAGTAATCATAATACCGCGAATGTAATTACTTGTCAAAGAGACTTTCCCGTCATGATATAAAACATGCATTCCCGGGTATAAAACCGAATAAACTGTAGCGACATTAAAGTATCAGAAGATGAGATGGAGGTATGAAAGATGAAGAAGAACAAAAAAAATAAATTGGCAATTAAAGCCCTTGTTATCTTTATGTCGGCTGCAGTGATTCTTTCAATTGGTATATTTGCACCGGGTATGAATTCTGTTTTTGGAGAAGACAGGAAATTGCCGATTTATAGCGTTGATACAAAGGATAAAAAAGTTGCTATCAGTTTTGACTGTGCATGGGGCAATGAGCACACAAAGCCGATTTTGGATATTTTAGATCAGTATAATGTTAAAACTACATTCTTTATGGTCAAATTCTGGGCGGAGAAATTCCCGGAGGATGTCCTGGAAATTCACAACAGAGGTCATGAGATTGGAAATCATTCCTCGACTCATCCTAACATGTCGAAACTTTCTATAGATGATATAAAAAAAGAACTGCAGGGTGCAGAAGAGGCAATAACTAATATAACTGGGCAAAAACCAACTGTTTTCAGACCCCCTTTCGGAGCATACAACAACATTCTTATTGAGACATGCAATGCAAACGGCTACCATGTCATACAATGGGATGTAGACAGTCTGGATTGGAAGGACCTCAAAGCGGAACAGATCGTTGACAGGGTCACAAGGAATGTATCAACGGGCTCCATCATTTTATTCCATAATAACGCAGAATATGTTGAAGAGTATCTTCCTGCCATACTGTCAAAACTCCAAACAGAAGGGTATAAAATTGTGCCTGTAAGCCAACTTATCATTAAGGAAAACTATCACATGGATCATGCAGGGAAGCAGGTGGCAGATTGATTACATATCATTAAGTTACGGAAGTAAAATACGAAGGAAAATCAATCGAAAATCTTGTTGACAATATTATACGGGATGAATATAATGTAAATATAATAATAAACATAGTATTTTAGTATGAATAGTAGGAATTAGAAAACCGATGATAAGGAGAAGATAAAATGACGAAGGTGTACAAAAGTATAACAGATTTAATCGGTAAAACTCCGCTGCTGGAGCTTGTAAATTTCGGAGAAAAGAATGAATTAAAAGCAAGGGTCATAGCCAAGCTTGAATATTTTAATCCTGCAGGCAGTGTCAAGGACAGAATTGCCAAGGCAATGATTGACGATGCCGAGGCAAATGGGAATATTCAGCCGGGAGCGACGATTATCGAACCGACAAGCGGAAATACAGGAATAGGGTTGGCTGCTGTGGCAACTGCAAGAGGATATAAAATTATTCTCACAATGCCCGAAACCATGAGCGTAGAAAGACGAAACCTGTTAAAAGCGTATGGAGCAGAACTTGTGCTGACAGAAGGCGCAAAAGGTATGAAAGGTGCGATTGCTAAGGCAGAAGAGCTGGCAGCTTCAATTCCGAACTCTTTCATCCCCGGTCAATTCGATAACCCCGCAAACCCTGAAGTCCATAGGTTGACGACAGGACCGGAAATCTGGGAGGATACAGGCGGTGAAGTGAATATCTTCGTTGCCGGAGTAGGAACAGGCGGTACAGTTACCGGAATAGGAGAGTATTTGAAATCAAAGAACCCGGATGTTAAAATCGTTGCCGTTGAGCCGGCATCTTCCCCTATGCTCTCAAAAGGAACCGCCGGACCACATAAGATCCAGGGAATCGGAGCAGGTTTTGTACCGAATGTATTAAATACCTCTATATATGATGAGGTCATAACAGTGGAAGATGAAGATGCGTTTGAGGCAGGCCGTTCTCTTTCAAAAACAGAAGGTCTGCTGGCGGGAATATCCTCAGGAGCAGCTTTATTTGCGGCGTCCGTACTTGCAAAAAGGCCGGAGAATGAAGGAAAAAATATAGTTGTCCTACTCCCTGATACCGGTGAACGTTATCTTTCCACCCCGCTTTTCTCAGAATAGAGAGGTAAGTAATAAAATGGGACGGGTTGAAATGTTGAATGAATTTTCAAGAACAGAGCTGCTCTTAGGGGCGGACGGTATGAGAAGACTGCATAATTCAAGAATTGCTGTTTTCGGGGTCGGAGGGGTTGGCTCATTTGCTGTAGAAGCATTGATTCGAAGCGGTATCGGCTCAATAGACCTTTTTGATAGCGATAAGGTCAGCCTGACAAACATCAACCGTCAGCTGATTGCCACAAGAAATACGATGGGTAAAAAGAAAGTAGAGGCTATGAGGGATAGGATACTTGAAATCAATCCATCAGTCTGTGTAGAGACCCATGATGTTTTCTACAATGCTGACAATGCGAGCGACTACGATCTGAGCATTTACGATTACATTATTGATGCTATCGATACTGTTTCCTCAAAGCTTTTATTG
>CAYLLJ010000011.1:20747-35401 GCA_964384725.1 uncultured Oscillospiraceae bacterium
GAGCAAAAACACAGAATGTACCGATCATCAGCAGCATGGGAGCAGGAAATAAGCTGGATCCGACCAAGCTGGAAGTGGCGGATATAACAAAGACCTCAATGTGTCCTTTGGCAAAGGTGATGCGATATGAATTGCGGAAACGCGGTATTAAAGATCTCAAGGTTGTTTATTCAAAAGAACCGCCTATTAAACCTGATATTGATGAATCGATAAAGAAACAGGTTCCCGGAAGCGTATCATTTGTACCTTCCGTGGCCGGGCTGATTTTGGCCGGTGAAGTAATCAAATATCTGGCTATCACGGAAAAGAGATAAAAATGAGTGGCTGAATGGATATTATAGATCTGTTCAGCCATTTTTAAATGGCATTATATTGTTTATACTTCTTTAATTCCATCTTAAAAAAAGTAATATCAAAAATATGGGTGAATACACTATATAGATTGACTGTATTTTCAGTATCTATGAAAAGTTTAAGAACACGGATAAAGAAGATGGATAAAAGGGGGAAAAGCAATGGATGGCATAGAAGATAAGGGGCTTGAAACAAACCGTGCATTACTGAACGGAGTTGTCCTGTCACAGCCGGAAATCAGCCATAAGTCTTATGGTGAGATATTTTACAGTGTTTATGTCGGAATTGACAGGAAAAGCGGATATTGTGATATCATACAAATCATCGTATCGGAGCGTTTGATCTGGAATCTTTCTCTTAACATTTCTGAAAATGTTAAGATCCTCGGGCAAATACGAACTTATAATGAAGAAACAGATGGAAGAAATAAACTGAATGTAGTAGTATTCGCAAGAGAATTTCAAGTCTGCAATGAAGATACAAAATTTGAACATGAGAATGTTATCAATCTGGAAGGTTTTATTTGTAAAAATCCCATAGGGAGGATTTCTCCTTTGGGTAGAGAAATCTGTGATATCATGCTTGCGGTGAACCGAATGTATAATAAGTCGGATTACATCCCATGTATTGCATGGGGAAGAAATGCAGGCTACGCCAGCAACCTTGCTGTAGGCACCAAAATATCCATCATGGGGAGAATTCAAAGCAGAGAATACAGGAAGCGCGATGCGGAAGGGAACATAACTGTAAAAACAGCTTATGAGGTTTCCATTCTTAAGCTTGAAGCCTTAATATAGAACTTGGAATCAGGAATTGATTAAATACATAATATATAAATGATACAATAATTTGTTTAAAAGGCACATCAATATATAAATGATGTGCCTATCTTCATATGATCACAAATGATGAAGTTTATATGCTTCAACAGCAAAAGAATGTTTGTAATGCTTGCTCGTTTCTGTGGCGGAATTGCATTTAATGGTATTATGTGTTATATTCTAAAATATATAATTTGTGGACAATTTCATTGTCTGATGATAAAAGACGAACTCGGGATAAGAAATAGGAGGCACTGTATGATTATAGTCGTGGATGGTATGGGCGGCGACAACGCACCGCAGGATATTGTAAAAGGCGCAGTGGAGGCAGCCGCATTAATAGAACATAAAATCATTCTTGTGGGTGATGAGTCAAGATTAAAAAAAGAATTGGAAAAATTCAAATATAATAAAGAACAAATCACAGTTGTACATGCCAGCGAGGTGATTTCAAATGACGATGCTCCGGTGAAAGCTGTCAGAACCAAACAGGATTCATCAATGGTAAAAGGAATAAATATGCTGAAAAGCGGAAATGCGGATCTTTTTATTTCAGCCGGGAATACAGGCGCAATCATGTCCGCAGGTCTTTTTATTTTAGGAAGGATCCAGGGGATAGACCGTCCGGCCATTGCAAGCACATATCCGATATTAGGAAGAGGAGGGGTATCACTTCTTGTGGATTCCGGTGCCAATTCCGAATGTAAGCCAAACAACCTGCTGGAGTTTGCCAAAATGGGCAGCATCTATATGGAAAAAGTGCTGAATATAAAAAATCCGACGGTAGGTCTTGTAAATATCGGAACGGAAGAAACCAAAGGAACCACCGTTACAAAAGCCGCGTATGAACTGCTTTCCAAAAGCAGTATGAGGTTTGTCGGGAACGTTGAAGCACGAGATATCCCTAAAGGCATCAGCGACGTATTTGTATGTGACGGTTTTACCGGCAATGTCATATTAAAGCTGTCAGAAGGGCTTGCATGGACTATTTTTAAGCTAATAAAGCAGAAATTTACATCAGGTATAATCCCAAAGATAGCAGCATTGCTTCTGACTGATAAATTGAAGGAATTAAAAGCAGAGTTTGATTACTCTGAATACGGAGGGGCCCCGATCCTTGGTGTAAAAGGTGCCTTAGTTAAAATGCACGGATCTTCAAATGCTAATGCAGTAAAAAACACCATTATAAAGGGTATTCCGTATGCCGAAAACAATGTCGTGGAAATAATACAGAATTCTGTTCTTGAACTGGAGGAGATAATAACCAGTGAATGACTTGGATTTCCAAAAAATAATTCAATATGAGTTTCAAAATGCCGATTTATTAAAAAACGCTTTGACCCACAGCTCTTACGTAAATGAAGAGAGAATGAATTCAACAGAGAATAATGAGAGGCTTGAATTCCTCGGTGATGCGATCCTGGATGCTGTAATCAGCGACCATTTATACAGAAAGCTTACCGATGTAGAAGAGGGAGAACTCACAAAACTGAGATCAATAATCGTATGTGAGAGATCGCTTGCATCATGCGGCATTGCGTTGTCTGTCGGAGACTATCTTCATCTCGGAAAAGGAGAAATTAACAGCGGCGGAAGAAGCCGGAGCTCTATTATTGCAGATGCTATTGAGGCGATCATTGGTGCTGTCTATCTTGATAGGGGATGGAATGCTGCTCAGGATTTTGTAAATCGCACTTTTTCCCATCTGATAGAAGATGCAATTTCAGGCAGGCTGCATATGGATTATAAGTCTGAGATTCAGGAAAGGCTGCAATCAATTGGAGAAACAGATATCAGCTATATCATTGAAAAGGAGGAAGGCCCGGATCACAATAAGGTGTTCTATATAAATCTTCTTTTAAAGGGAAAGGTAATCGGAAGCGGGTCCGGACGAAGCAAAAAAGAAGCAGAACAGAAAGCGGCAAAACAAGCGTTAGAGCGGGGTGGGACATTTGTATTTTAAGAGAATCGATTGGAGAGCAGAGCCCGAAAATGCTGCGGGGAGGCAAAATGGAAGAAATCATATTTGCCGGAACTGCAAGCAGAAAATCAAGAGGTATGGCAGAAGTAACCCTTGTGATTGACAACACCACGGGAATTCTGCCCATAGATTATTCTGAAGTCGCCATTACAAGAAGGATGTATCGTTCAGGCGAAAGTGAATACTCAATTAATAATAATCAATGCAGATTGCGTGACATACGTGAACTTATCATGGATACTGGTATAGGGGTTGAAGGTTACTCGATTATCGGGCAGGGGAAAATTGCGGACATCGTCAGCAATAAACCGGAGAGCAGAAGGGAAATCTTTGAAGAAGCTGCCGGTATAGTCAAGTATAGAACTCGAAAGGCTGAGTCGGAACGCAAACTGGACGCCTCGAATGCGAATCTGGAACGAGTAAACGATATAATTGCAGAGATAGAATCAAGAATCGACGGATTAAAAGAAGATAGCGAAAAAGCTGCAGAATACCTCAGTTTGAGGGATAAATCAAAAGAGCTTGAAATCAATATCACACTGAAAAATATAGAAAATATAGAACTAAAAAATGAATATATCAAAGATGATCTTTCCGAACTGCAAAGCCGGATCGAGGATCTTAAAGAAGATAAGGCTTCTATTGATTCTGAACTGATTGAAAACCGGACAAGAAGCGAGGAACTTAGCACACTCAGCAATGAAACAAGGGACAAGCTCATGTTTTGTGTTGGGAAAATTAATTCCCTGAATAATCAGAGCCAGTTAAATCGTGAAAAATTGTATTCAATAGAAAAGGACGATGGCAGGCTTAGAGAAGAAATCACCGTGCTAAAAGTGAAATTAGAAAAAGAAACAGAGAATGCACTTGAACTTTATAACAATAAGAGAAAAATAGATGAAGAGCTTGCAGACCTTGAAACAATCCTTTCAGATAAAATCCAAGTTTATACAGAAATTACAGCAGCGCTCAGCGCCGATGCTGAAACACTCGACGGTCAGAAAAACCGATTGTACGAATTACACAGCGCAATCAGCAATAAAAATAGTGAGATCAAAAGTCTCGTCGGGTTGAAGAGTGCATTGGACAAACGAAAAGACCAGCTGCTTTTAGAAGAAGAAACATCATCAACAGAGATGTCGGAATTAGCAGAGCAATATGAGGATGCAGTGAAAGATGGGGATTCGCACCGCATTCTCTTAAGTGAAATAAACAAGGAAAGCAAAGCTGCAATGCAGCAATATAATGAAGATCTGCAGATAGAGAAAAAACTTGCAGGAGAATTGGAAGCTGCAAAAATTTCAATCGGTCAAATCTCAGCCAGGAAAAAGATACTTGAGGAACTGGAAAGCTCATACGATGGTTATAATAATGCAGTAAAGTTTGTTATGAAATCAAAGCTCCCGGGTATTAATGGCGTTGCAGCCGAGTTGATTGATGTTCCGACAGGGTTTGAAACTGCTGTTGAGACAGCTCTTGGCGCTGCGCTTCAAAACATTGTATGCGAGGACGACCAAAGTGCCCAGACTGCAATAAGCGCATTAAAAGCTAATAAGGCGGGGAGGCTGACATTTCTCCCGATTAAGAGCATAAAAAGTGCCAATTTAAATTACGATCCACAGTTAAAAAATGAAGAGGGCTTTAAGGGTTTCGGTGTTAACTGTGTCAAATTTGAATCTAAATATCAAAAGGTAATGGAATACCTTCTTGGTCGGGTAATCATCGTAGATTCGCTGGATCATGCGGTGCGCCTATCTAAAAAGGGTTATGGCGGAGGCTTACGTTTTGTTACTCTGGATGGAGAGGTAATCAATTCGGGAGGGGCGATTACCGGAGGCACATTCCGCAGCAATACATCAAACCTTCTGGAAAGAAAAGCAGAAGCAAAACGTTTGGATGAAAAGCTGACTGAAATCGAGAAGTCAAAAGTATCCATGGAAGGCAGCCTAAAAACATTAAGAGCTGAAATCCAAAAAGGGCTGGAACTGACTCGAAGACTGGATCGAGAACAGCGTGAGAAAGAATTGGAGCTCGTATCAAAGAATAATACCATCGCTGCAATGGAGCAAAAACTTTCCGAACTTGGAAACAGTTCCGAAAGAAGGAAAAAGGATCTTGACAACATTGAATCAGAAAAGAAAGCTTCTGAAAACATGATTGATGAGATCAAGGATCAAGCGGCAGAGGCGGGTAAGGAAATAGAAGAGATCGAGCGAATGGCAGATTCCGGCCTTGCCCATTACGAAGAAAGAAAGCTTAAGCTCGAAACAGTTAATGAGGAAATCACTAAGTCAAGAATCGCAGTCGGAACAGCAGAGAGCAGAAAAAACAATGTAGATCAGATGCTGGTAAGGGTTGAAGAGTATAAAAATGAGCTTATTAAGGAAAAAGTCGGCAAGGAACGGGCCATTGAGATCTTAATAAATGAAAAAACAGTACTTTTTGACCAAGAAGGAGGTCTGGAAGGGGATCTTAAAACCAAAGAGCAGGAAAAGGCAGGCATTGAGCGTTATCTGGAGGAAATAACCGAAGAACAGGAAATGGTATCAAAGCATTTGAAAGATATTTCAGTTAAAAAAGACGAGATGGAGAAATTTTTAAACGGATACCAGACTCAAAAATATGATCTTGAAATCAAGCAGGCTAAGTATGAAACCCAGCTTGACACATATAAGGACAAACTGTGGGAGGAATTTGAAATTGCCTATCTTCAGGCAATTGAGTTTAAAAAGAAGGATTTCAATCTTTCAGCTGCTGTTAAGGAAAGCAGAGAAATCAAAAACAGTATCAAAGAGTTGGGAGAAGTTAATGTTGGTGCTATTAAAGAATATGAATCTGTCAGCGAACGCTACGCATTTCTTACAGAGCAGAGAAACGATATTCTGAACGCCATGAACTCATTGAAAAAGCTCATTAATGATATGGATAGAACCATAAGACAGCGTTTTAAGGAAAACTTTGATAAAATCGTCCTGAATTTCGAAGTCGTGTTTAAAGAACTTTTTGGAGGAGGCGCTGCTGAGTTAAGACTGGAAGATGAGAATAATCCTTTAGACTGCGGAATAGAGATTGTGGCGCAGCCACCCGGTAAAAAACTTCAAAATATCAGCCTCATGTCCGGAGGTGAAAAAACCATGACTGCCATAGCCCTGATGTTTGCTGTACTGAAGGCGAAACCGACACCATTCTGCATACTTGATGAAGTTGAAGCAGCTTTGGACGATGTAAACATTGGCAACTTTGCAAGGTATTTATCCAACTTCAATGAGATCCAGTTTGCACTTGTGACTCATCAAAAGGTGACAATGCAATATGCTGATATTCTTTATGGCGTGACAATGCCAGAGCAGGGGGTCTCGAAAATAATCTCGCTGAAGCTGGGAGATGAATTTCCAATCGATGATTGATATGATTACATAAACTAATATATAGAGAGGGAGAGAAGTATGGCATTTGGTGTTAAGAAATCCTTTTTTGGAAGACTGCAGGAGAGAATTGAAGATGCAATCCTCATGAGACCGGAAATAGATGAGGACATGCTGGATGAGCTGGAGGAGATCCTGATAACCTCCGACATCGGCATGGATACCACAATGAAAATAACAGGGAAGCTGAGAGAAGATATCAAGCAATTGAAAATCAGGGATCCTGAAGGAGTTAAGAATCAGATAAAGACGATAATCAGGGAGTTGATTGATAAAGGAGAAAAACATAAACTCACAGAAGAAACTCCTCTGATCATACTGATGATCGGAGTTAATGGGGGCGGCAAGACTACTTCTATAGCAAAAATAGCATACAAATGCAAGAATAATGGGAAGACGGTACTTTTAGCAGCAGCGGATACTTTCAGGGCTGCGGCAGGCGAACAGCTTGAGGTCTGGGGTAACAGAATAGGAGTAAACGTAATAAAACATCAGGAAGGTGCAGATCCGTCCGCTGTAATTTTTGATGCAATCCAGTCTGCGAAGGCAAAGAAGATTGATGTTCTCATCTGTGATACGGCAGGAAGACTTCAGACTAAGAAAAACCTTATGGCGGAGCTGGAAAAGATGAATAAAATCATTGACAGAGAATACCCGGAAGCACACCGGGAAACACTTTTAGTGTTAGATGCCGCAACCGGAAAAAATGCAGTATCCCAAGTCAGAGAATTTGGTGAAATAACGGACATCTCAGGTATAGTATTGACCAAGCTTGATGGTACTGCAAAAGGGGGAATCGTGATAACAATATCCGACGAATTCCAAATGCCGGTTAAGTTTATTGGTGTTGGCGAAGGTCTGGACGATTTGAAAGAATTTGAACCGTCCGAATTTGCTGAAGCAATCTTTGAATAGGAGAAATAATAAATGTCTAAACCAATTGTCGCCGTAGTTGGGAGGCCCAACGTCGGTAAATCGACATTTTTCAATAAGGTAGTAGGAAAAAGAATATCCATCGTAGAGGATACGCCGGGAGTGACCAGAGACAGGATTTATGCGGAAGCCGAATGGCGGGGCAAACATTTTGCACTTATAGACACCGGAGGAATTGAGCCGGAATCATCAGATGCTATTCTTTCGCAGATGAGGATTCAGGCAGAAATCGCTATGGATACGGCGGACGTCATTCTATTTATGGTTGACGGGAAGGATGGTTTGACAGCATCCGACCGCGAAGTTGGAAACATGCTTATGAGGACCGGTAAGGAAGTTATTGTAGTGGTCAACAAGGTTGATTCTCCGAAGTTTCCTGAAGATTTCTATGATTTTTATGAACTTGGTCTGGGAGAGCCGATTCCGATTTCAGCTGCTAATATGTTTAACCTTGGAGATTTGCTGGATTTGATCATTGAAAAACTGCCGCAGGCAGAAGAAACAGATGACGATGAGACAACAAGGATCGCAGTAATAGGGAAGCCAAATGTCGGGAAATCATCCCTCATCAATGCTCTGTTAGGAGAGGATCGTGTTATCGTAAGTGATATTGCAGGGACTACAAGGGATTCCATTGACACACCTTTTACAAATGGAGAAGATCAATATATCTTAATTGACACTGCAGGAATCAGGAGAAAGAGTAAAGTAACAGGAGACATTGAGAAATACAGCGTAATAAGAGCAATTGCTTCAATTGAACGCTGCGACGTCTGCCTTTTAATGATCGATGCTGTTGAAGGAGTGACAGATCAGGATAAAAAGATAGCCGGAATTGCCCATGAGGCGGGTAAAGGTATAATTATCGTTGTGAACAAGTGGGATTTGATCGAGAAAGAAACAAACACAATGAAGGAGTTCCAGAAGCAAATTGCTCAGGAGCTTTCATTTATGTCCTATGCACCTTCTGTATTTATTTCCGTATTGCAGAGACAAAGATTAAATAATGTGATCGATATGGTGAAATATGTGTCAGAAAAACGCGCCTTAAGAGTTCCGACAGGTCAGATAAACAGCCTGATTCAAGATGCGACAATGATGAAACAGCCCCCTTCCGACAAGGGAAAAAGGCTTAAGATATACTATGTGACACAGGTAGGAGTGAAACCGCCTTTATTCTCATTTAAGATTAATGAAAGAAAATTGATGCATTTCTCATATGCAAGATATTTGGAAAATAAAATAAGAGAGGGCTTCGGTTTCGAAGGAACATCTATCAAATTTGTGTTTCGAGAAAAAGGAGATGAAAATTATGATTAATCTGCTCCCGATAGCCGCAATAATAGTAAGTTATTTATTGGGAAATATATCTCCTGCCATTCTCATAGGAAAGGTAAAGAGAGTTGATATAAGGAAAGAAGGAAGCGGTAATGCCGGAACGACGAATGTTCTGCGCGTCATTGGGAAAAAGGCTGCGGCAGCGACCCTTGCAATAGATATGGCAAAAGGCGCAGCAGCAGTTCTGATAGGTGGATACATAGGCGGTCAAAGTCTTGAACTGGCCTGCGGTATGGCCGTCTTGGCAGGACATATATGGCCGTTTATGTTTGGATTTCGCGGAGGAAAAGGTATTGCCACTGCATTTGGTATTATTTTAACGATCGAACCTTTGCTCGGTTTGATCGAAGGTATAGTTGCACTTATATTCTTTTTGATCAGCAGACGGGTATCGGTCGGGTCGATAGCAGCAGCACTTTTACTGCCTGCCGCTTCTTTTTACTTTAATCCTGACTACTTGCCGTGGACTGCCGGGATGGCGTTAATTGTATTATTCAAACATCGTTTGAATATCAAAAGACTACTTAAAGGCGAAGAACCTAAGGTTCGTTTTTCAAAACAGGAGGGAAACAATGAATAAAAAGATTGCTGTTATCGGTGGGGGAAGCTGGGGAACGGCCTTGGCTGTAAGTTTGAGTACTGCCGGTCATACAATAAAGCTTTGGGATATAGATAAATCACATTTGGATGAACTTACTGAAAATCGAGAAAATATCAGATATCTTCCGGGAATTAAATTCCCCGACAAGCTTAAGATTTCATCCTCTGTAGAAGAAGCTGCAGACGGAACCGATATTATTCTTTTTTCTGCACCTGCACAGCATTTCAGAAGTGCTTTAGATGGAGCGATTCCTTACTTGAAGCCTGAAATGATTCTGGTCAATGTTGCGAAGGGAATTGAGCAGAAAAGTCTAAAACGAATGTCTGAGATAGCCTTTGATAAGCTGCCGGATGCAAGATACGTTGTTGTTTCAGGCCCTTCCCATGCAGAAGAGGTTGGACTGGGTTTACCCACAACTGTAGTTGCCGCTTCAGATGATTTAGCCTTGGCAGAGACAATTCAGGATGTATTCATGTCCGAACGGCTTAGAGTATATACTAATTCTGATATGATTGGCGTTGAACTTGGAGGGGCTCTGAAAAATATAATTGCGTTAGGCGCCGGGGTATCAGATGGCATGGGATATGGGGACAATGCAAAAGCAGCCTTGATGACTCGCGGCATAACCGAAATCGCCAGGCTGGGACTTAAACTTGGTGCTAATCTGAGTACTTTTTCGGGATTGACAGGTATCGGAGATCTGATCGTGACTTGCACAAGCATGCACAGCAGAAACCGACGTTGCGGTATTCTGATCGGAGAAGGAATGGGGCCATCCGAAGCGACGAAAAAGGTAGGAATGGTTGTTGAAGGAATATACACCACGGAGGCTGCGTATCAGCTGGCGCAGCAGGTCGGAGTGGAAATGCCGATAACAGAGCAGATATACCAGGTCATTAACGAAAAAATTGATGCCAGAGAAGCTGTAAAGAGCCTGATGGGAAGGCAGAAGAAGCATGAAACGGAGGATCTTTTCAAATAGAAACTTATAAGTGCCTGCCAGACTCGTAGTATTTAGAATGCAGCGCCTAACGGACCTGTAGGCATTTAGAATATAGCACCTGCCGGATGTATTTCCTATGGAACACGGTCGCTTACACCCCATATGAGGGGATATATTATAAAAAATGAAAAGAGCCGCGCCGGCATCATTTTCATAGAAAACCGTCCGAGCTTAAAGTTGTCATTAAGCGAGCGTGTTTTCGAGAAAATATGCCAGGCAGGCTCTTTATTAATTCCGGCAGGCTAAATATCTTTTAAAGTATAAATCCAGCAGATTCCTTAATTCCGGCAGGCGCTTAGTATACCCTGTTTACTTCGAAATTGTTGTCTTCTAATGTATCAAGTATCCTTTTGATATGGCTGTGACCGTTAGTTTCGACTGTCACCTCCAGCGCAACCTTGTTTGAATATCTGTCTAAGGCTTTGAATTGATTATGCTCAAGTTCAATAACATTAGCCCCGAGTTCAGAAAGGATCTGAGCAACCTTAACCAACTGCCCCGGTTTATCAGGCAGCTCGACGGAGAAGCACATAATTCTTCCACGGCTGATCAAACCCTGATTTATAATAGAGGAAATCGTTACTACGTCGATATTTCCGCCGCTGATCAAACAGACGATAGTTTTTCCGGGTTTTGCCCTCTTCTTAACTCCGGCAAGCGTGACGGCTCCGGCTGTCTCCGCTATCATCTTATGTTTTTCAAGAATAAGAAGCACTGCTTCCATAATGTCCTTCTCTGAAACTGTTATGATTTCATCTACATAACTTTTGGTTAAAGCAAAGGTTAAATCTCCCGGCTGCTTAACGGCAACACCTTCAGCACTGGTTTTTAATGTTGCAAGTCTTGACACCTGCCCCTCATCCACAGATATCTTCATGGCCATCGCTCCCACGGGAACAACGCCGATTACTTTTACAGACGGCTTTATAGACTTTACAGCCAAAGCAATGCCGCTGATCAATCCACCGCCTCCAATTGGTACGAGTATCTCATCAATGTTGTCAAGCTCCTCCAGGATCTCTGAGCCGATGGTGCCTTGCCCGCAGAGAACATCGTAATCATCAAAGGGGTGCACAAAGGTATATCCATGTTCATCTGCCAACTCAAGTGCCTTGTTATAGGCCTCATCATATACATCACCGTGAATCACAATCTCTGAGCCATACTCCTTGGTTGCTTCGATCTTTAACAAAGGAGTGACATTAGGCATTACGATGATCGATTTTATTCCGCGGCGCTGAGCCGAAAAAGCTACTCCCTGTGCATGATTCCCTGCCGAAGAGCAGATGATTCCCTTCCTGCATTCCTCCTCTGTCAGATTAGTAACTTTATTATAAGCTCCTCTGATTTTAAAAGATCCTGTGACCTGAAAGTTTTCAGGTTTAATATATATATTGCACTTGTACTCTTTGCTGAAAAAATCACTGTAAATCAAAGGAGTTTCCTTAATAATATCCTTCAGGTTTTCCCTTGCTTTCCTGATTTGCTCATTATGATCAAGTGATAGATAATATTTGACTTGTTCCGAATTCATGAAATACCTCCTTATTGTAGTTGAAATAATTAGTATTAGTCTAAAACTAAAATGTCGATACGTCAATCGAATTTCAATATATTATTCATAGTCTACTTTTCCGTATTCTTTTATTACAACTGAGTTAGAAATTTATTTCCAAACTATAATATATGCTGATAAGGAAAGGATATGGCTTACATTGCTTTTATATTGTATAATCACATAAGTACATATATAAATATTTTAGATATAGAGGGTGTAATGGAAAAACCGGAAAACTATAAAAATTATAATAAGAGTTACAATATAACAACCTTCGGCTGCCAGATGAACGAGCATGATTCTGAAACACTGGCCGGGATGCTGGAGGAATTGGGGTATATTGAAAATGCTAATAGAAAGGAAGCGAGCGTCGCGATTATTAACACATGCAGCGTTCGGGAAAATGCAGACAAACGATTCTTTGGGACTTTAGGACAGCTTAAAAAAGTCAAAGAAGAAAGACCGGAAACAGTTGTGGCTGTTTGCGGCTGCATGATGCAGCAGCAGCATATCATAGATACTTTAAAAGCTAAATATCCTTGGGTTGACCTTGTGTTTGGCACCCATAATATACATCAATTTCCCTCACTTTTGAACAATGTTCTCAATGAAAGGAACAAGGTGGTAGATGTATGGGATAACGGCGGCGACATAATCGAGGGACTGCCGGCAAAAAGGATGTATACCTTTAAAGCTTATGTAAATATCATGTATGGATGCAATAATTTCTGTACTTATTGCATTGTACCGTATACAAGAGGGAGAGAAAGAAGCAGGCATCCCGGAGAAATCGTCAATGAAGTAAAAGTACTGGCTGCTTCAGGAGTTAAGGAGATTACCCTGCTTGGTCAGAACGTAAATTCATATGGGAGAGGCAGTAATTTTACTCAGGATTTTGCCGATTTGATCTATATGCTGAATGACATAGACGGAATCGAAAGAATCCGATTCATGACATCCCACCCAAAGGATTTGTCAGATAAACTGATACACGCCTTTAAAGAATGTGAAAAGCTATGCAATAGCATTCATTTGCCTGTTCAATCAGGGAGTACTGAAATACTGACTCGCATGAACCGGAAATATTCAAAAGAAGATTATCTGCATCTAATCGCAAAACTGAGGGATGTTATTCCGAATATTGCAATTACCACAGATATAATTGTCGGTTTCCCCGGTGAATCAGATGAGGATTTTATCGAAACTATGGACTTAGTTGAAAAGGTGCGATTTGATTCTGCTTTTACCTTCCTATATTCTATACGAAAAGGGACGCCTGCAGAAAAATATAAAGACCAGGTCCCTGAATCAGTTAAACACGAACGCTTCAACAAACTTGTTGATAGACTTAATGAGATTTCCCTGGAAATAAACAAGTCTTATGAGGGAAATGTTGTTTTAGTCTTAGCAGAAGGTCCGAGCAAGACAAATACAAAGACTATATCAGGCCGTACAGCAACCGGAAAACCTGTCAATTTTAAAGGATCTGCGGAGTTAGCAGGGCAGCTCGTTCCTATCAGAATAACAGAAGGCAAAACATTCAGCCTTTATGGAGAAATAGAAAAATGAACCCGTCGTTCAGGAAATCATATTGCGGTAAATTCGTGATTGAATTGAAAAATAAGTTTTTTCAGAAAATTTGTCCTAGTAAATTTCTGGAAAAATATTGATTTAAAATTAATATCGTGGTAATGTTAAAAATGGTACGATATAAGAAGGGAAAATAACGTATGGCTTATCTGATAATGGGGGGTTTAGCTTTTCTTTTCTTTATGTTATATGATATAAATAGCATTACAATAAATAATAAGTTATTACGCAGCGGTTTTTTACTGGGATGTATTTTATTGGTCACAGCTACAGCCGGTATTGTATATACAGTTCTGAATGATCCGAATACCGAGGCCGTAACATATAATGCACAAACTTTAATTTTCAGCGTAATGGCGTTTATTTCGCTGCTATTGTTAATCTATACCTTATTTTTTGCTGTCCCCTTTGGCGACACATATTTAGCATCTAAACCGCCGCAAATATGCACAACAGGAATCTATGCGTTAAGCAGACATCCGGGCGGTTTGTGGTTTATGAGCTTTTACCTATTTCTCTGGCTTGCACTACCGGATCCGGTCCTGTTATTGGGTGGGATTTTGTTTAGCGTACTGAACATTGTTTACATTTTATTTCAGGACAGGTGGGTTTTTATGAATACTTTTGCCGATTATGGCGAATATAAAAAAATTACCCCGTTTTTATTCCCGACTTATCAGAGCTGCAAACGATGTATCAAGACATCTCGTTCACGAAGGAAGGTGACTCGGTGAGGCTTGAAGAAAAATTGAAGAATCTGCAATCTGATGCTGTTTGGCATGAATATTGCGGGTTTTTAGATTTAAATATAGAAGAATATATGCAAATACAGAATCGTTTGATGCACGAACAGATTTCATTATGGAGCAAGTCAGAATTAGGGCAGTCTATTTTAAACGGAAAGCATCCCGATACGATTGAGGAATTCAGAAAACAGGTACCATTAACTTCCTATGAGGACTATGCGGATATTCTTCTTTTGAAACAGGAATATATGCTTCCGGAGAAACCGGCAATTTGGATTCAAACTACCTGGGAAGGCGGCAGAAA
>CAYLLJ010000011.1:35411-46029 GCA_964384725.1 uncultured Oscillospiraceae bacterium
CTATCAAGGTGGCACCGTTCTCAAAAAGCATGCTAGACACATATAAAATTAACATGATGGCTTGCATGATACTTGCTACAAGCCCCGAAAAGGGTAAATTCAATATAAAAACCGCGGATACTTTCCTCTATGGATTGGCTCCGCTTCCATATGCAACCGGTCTTGTGCCCGTATTGCTGAATGAGGAAATCGGAATCGAATTTCTGCCCCCTGTCAAGGAAGCAGTCAAAATGTCATTTTCGGAACGGAACAAAAAAGGATTCAAACTGGGACTCAGAAAGGGAATCGATTACTTTTTCGGACTTGGAAGCGTTACGTACTTCATAAGTCTCAGTTTAAGCTCGATGGGAAGCAGTAAATCCAAAAGTGAGAGTACGGAAAGTAAAAAAATGTTTCGATATTCACCATTCATGGTTCTGAGAATCTTACGTGCAAAATATTGCTGTAAAAAGGAAAACCGTGAACTTAAGCCCAAGGATCTATTCAAGCTTAAGGGATTAATGATAGTCGGGACTGATAACGAGTGTTATAAAGATGATCTTGAGGATTTATGGGGCATTCGTCCCATGGAAATGTTCGCCGGAACTGAGCCTGGGTGCATTGGCACAGAAACATGGACAAGAGACGGATTATATTTCTTCCCCGATGCCTGCTTCTATGAGTTTATCCCTGAAGAAGAGATGGAAAAACATCTGGAAGCCCCTGAATATCAGCCTAAGACTTACCTTATGAACGAAGTGATACCTAATGAAAAATATGAACTTGTCATATCCGTTTTAAAGGGCGGGGCTTTTGTCCGATATCGTGTAGGTGATGTTTACCGCTGCATCGGATTGGAGAGCACCGCTGAAAAGATAAAGATACCCCGCTTTAAGTATGTCGACAGGGTTCGGGATATTATCGACATTGCAGGATTTACACGTATTTCTGAAGGCAGCATAAGGGATGTTGTAGATCTTTCGGGCCTTGCCATAAAAGACTGGCTTGCGGTGAAAGAATACAACAGCCAGAATCGTCCGCTGCTGCATATGTATATTGAAATGAAACGTGAGTCACTTATCAGCAGCGCCATCACAAAAGACATTTTGAGGGAGCATTTAAGTGTATATTTTAAATATATAGATAATGATTATAAAGATCTGAAGCGTATTCTTGGAATGGATCCCCTTGAGATTACCATTCTTAAATGCGGTACTTTTGAAGAATATGAAAGACAAAATGAGAGACCCATTCGTGCTATAAATCCATCTGCTTATGAGGTTAAAGAACTATTAAATCTGCAGAATGCGGATTATGAACTGAATACAGGGGGGTGGCGCTATTGACAGGTAATTTTATTGCTGTCCCTATCGCTGCTCTGTTTTGCTATCTCTTCCTTATGGTTGCTTTTATGTCGGCAAAGAAAACAATGCTGATCAATTCATTTTTGTTAGTATTGGGGGCACTGCTGCTATGGACAGGCGGATCCTTTTGTATGAGAATGCAGTTAATCCCTTCCATAAGATTTTGGTATGATATTTCTGTCCTTGGTTTGACCTTTTTGCCTTTTGCTCTTTTTAATTTCGTAGATGAATTTGTCGGTTCAAAGACAGGACTGATGAAGAAAATATGGTTTCTGCTTTTTATTGCAATCAATGCAGTCAATACAACAACAGAGGCACTGCTTGCCCCTCCTGAATTAGTATATTCCGTAAACGAAGAAAGATTTGTATATCATCCCACATGGACTGCAACAATTCTCTTCGTTTATTTTGCTGCAATTGCAATTCATATGTCCATTATTCTTTTCAAAAGCAGCAGGAATAATGAATTGATCAGGAAACAATTCACTCCGATAATCCTCGGCATCATAATTTTATTTATTGGCCACCTTTTCGTAATGTTTTCAATATTTCGGGGGTTTCCGACGGATATCTTATCCGGTGTCATCAATGCTTTTTGTATCTTCTATGCCTTGTATCAGAGAAGATTATTCAAATTGACACTGCTGGTTTCAAGAGGAATCTGTTATTTCATCACTATAGGTCTGGCAATTCTGATTTTTTCCAACGCTATCCATTTCATAGAACGGTTCATAATGATGAACTTCCCGGAGTTTGCCGAGTATAATATATTGATTATTTCAGTTCTTTTAACTCTCTCAATCCTCCTTATTTATTATGCGATTAAAAGGTTTATAGACAAGGTCTTTATAAAAGACGAAATTCTTAGAGCTGAGAATTTGAAAAAATTCAGCTACGCAGTTTCAAAGAGCCTGCAGATCGATGAGATCCTGGAAGAACTTGTAAGAGTCATTCGGGATACCATAAGTGTAAAAAAGGTCCATATCTGCGTGGCAGGTGACAGTACAGGTGAGTTTACTATTGTTCATAGCAGCAGCCCTGTCGGTTTTACCACATTTTCGATTCAGAAAGATACCCCTTTAGTAACGTGGTTATGCAGACATAACGAATGCCTTATTATGAAAGATTTCAAGAGGACAATGGCATATAAATCCATGTGGGAGACAGAAAAAAAACAGCTTGCAGATCTGGATGTCGAGAGCATGGCACCATTAAAGGACGAAGATGAGCTCGTTGGTATAGTTCTTCTGACCGGCAAGGAAAGAAACAGCAGTTTCACTTTTGATGATGTAAGTTTCCTTGCTTCTGTAGACTCGATCGTTTCTATTGCTGTAAAAAATTCCAAATTGTATGAAAAGGTATACTACGAGGCACGTACAGATGAGCTGACCGGGCTATTGAACCGAAAATACTTTTATGAAACGATACAGGAGGAATATGAGAAGAATAAGGATCATTCACTCGCTTTGATAATACTTAATATTGATGATTTTAAATTGTATAACCAGCTTTACGGAAATAGAGAGGGCGACATTGCTTTGCAGAGAGTTGCTCAAATCATTCGGGCAACCGTCGGCAGCAATGGTTATGTTGCACGGTATGGCGGGAAGGAATTTGCAATTATACTCCCGATGTATGACATATTGTTATCGAAAACCTTAGCTGAAAATATTCGAAAACAGATTTTGAACATGAACAAACGCGCAAAGGACTATACCCTGAAGGTTCTGACTGTGAGCGGAGGCATCTGTGCCATTCCTCATTCAGCCAGTACGGTAAAGCAGCTTGTTGATAATGCAGATATGGCAGTATATCATGCTAAAAGAAAAGGGAAGAATCTAATCATTGCTTATTCCGTTGAAAAAAGAGAACTTGATAATCAGGCAAATGGCATTGGCAGAGATGTTAAAGCGGACATATATTCAGAATATGCATCGACTATCTATGCACTGACCGCAGCAATAGACGCTAAAGATCATTATACATTCAACCACTCGAAACGGGTAGCCTATTACGCAACAAAGCTTGCTTATGCATATGGAATGGATGAAGATTATGTAAGAATTATAAAAGAGGCTGCCCTTCTTCATGATATAGGTAAGATTGGGATATCTGAGCAAATACTTAATAAGACTGACAGACTGAATGATGAGGAATATGAGGAGATGAAGTGCCATGTTGAGAACTCAATAGGTATCATTAAGCATTTGCCCTCATTGGATTATGTGATACCCGCCGTAATAGGACATCATGAAAGGTATGACGGCAGAGGATACCCAAGGCGCATCGCGAAGGAGGATATTCCGCTTTCAGCAAGAATGCTATGCATTTCGGATTCATTTGATGCCATGACCTCAAAGCGGCCTTACAGATTACCTCTTCCGGTGGATGAGGCACTTAAAACATTGGAAGCAGGCGCAGGACGGCAATTTGATCCGGTGCTGGTTCCAATATTCGTCCACATGGTAAGGAATGGATTGATTAATGCAGAATCAGAGATGGATAGAGCTTATGAAGAGGAATCACTGTTATAATTAGAAAATAAGCCATAGATTGAGGAGCATCAGTGCTTCTCAATTTGTTTCATATACTATTTTGCATAATATATAAACAAAATTATTACAAAATGGTCAAGACTAAAAAATTTATGAATAAAGGAATGCCCCCTCTAATATATTGTACAGACAATGATTGGAACGAGAATTAGAGGAGGTACTCACAGTGGAAAACCTAAATATATATGAAAGCATAGCCGAGAGAACACAGGGGGACATTTATATAGGCGTAGTCGGTCCGGTAAGAACGGGAAAATCTACTTTTATCAAACGCTTCATGGACCTTCTTGTTATACCGAATGTCACAAATACGTATGTGAAGGAACGGATCAATGATGAACTGCCGCAGAGCGGTGCCGGGCGTACCATTACAACGACGGAGCCCAAATTTGTACCTGCTGAAGCAGTATCATTGGAGCTTCCGGGTAATATCAATTTTAAGGTACGAATGGTGGATTGTGTTGGCTACTTGGTTAAAAATTCCCTTGGCCACCTGGAAGACGGAAAAGTCAGAATGGTTAATACACCATGGCAGGAGACAAAGATCCCGTTTGAAGAAGCCGCTGAAATAGGGACTAAAAAGGTAATAAATGATCACTCAACCATCGGTATCGTCATTACGACTGACGGCTCTATCGGAGAGATTAACCGAGAAAATTTTATCCCGGCAGAAGAAAGAGTAGTAAAAGAACTTAAAGAACTGAAAAAACCATTTGTTGTGGTACTGAATTCTACAGACCCGGATGGAGAGGGTGCTCAGGAATTGAGAAACCTTCTGGAAGAGAAATATGGCGTACCCGTGATTGCGGCAAATTGTGCAAGAATGAACACAAAAGTTCTAAATCATATTTTGAGCGAAACCTTGTATGAATTCCCTGCCGCTCAGATCAAATTTCATCTTCCGGGCTTTATTGACGGGCTGTCGAACGATCATTGGATCAAAAGTACCATTATAAGCAATATCAAGGAATGGAGCAAATCATTTGATAATGTAAGAGATATAAGAAATTCTATCAGGAGCCTTGAGGACGGAAATGTCGTTCAGACAATTGAAGTCAGCAGTATGGATCTCGGAACAGGGGACATAGAGGTTGAGGTTACACCGGTTTCAGGTTTATTCTATAAGGTTATCGAGGAGATCATGGGTGAGGAGGTCTCAAATGATTATCAGTTCTTCAATTTGATTAAAGAGTTCTCTACAGCCAAGAAGTCCTATGATAAATTGAAAGGGGCCATGTCACAGGTGGAGGAAACCGGATATGGTATTGTCCAGCCAAAACTTTCTGAAATGATTCTTGAAGAGCCTGAGGTTTTCAAACAGGGTAACAAGTTTGGCGTCAGACTGCAAGCTAAGGCACCATCCCTACATATAATAAAAACGGACATCACGACTGAGATCTCCCCGGTTGTCGGAAGTGAAAAGCAAAGTGAGGATTTGATTCGTTATCTGCTGACAGAATTTGAAAACAATCCTTCGAAAATCTGGGAAACCAATCTCTTTGGGAAATCTCTTTATGAGATGGTAACAGAGCAAATGGAAAGCAAATTAACAAATGTTCCGGAAAACGCAAGAGTGAAAGTGCAGCGTGCATTACAGAAAATTTCCGATGAAGGTAAAGAACATCTTATCTGCATAGTAATTTAAGGTTATTAAACCTGATGCCGGTAAAAATACTTGCTATTAGTATTTGGTATTATAGCATTGTAAATTAATCAAGCTTGCTGAATGGATACGAATATTCATCCGGCAAGCTTATTTATTTGCGTAATTACCAAGTGAATTAAATCATGTTAAAATATAAAATAAAGGAACGATTAATTTACTATGCATGGACAACCTATGAAGCAGAGGAGGCAGATATTATGACATATAAAATTTTAGTAATTAATCCGGGGGGTACTTCTACAAAAATCGGAGTATATGCCGATAAACAAAATATCTTCGAAAAAAACGTAATGCATACTCAGGAAGAGTTGGCGCCGTTTCTCCGAATTTATGACCAGAAAGATTACAGAACCGATGTAGTATATAATGCTCTTAAAGAAAATGGAATCCTTCTTGCAGATATCGATGTGATTATCGGACGAGGGGGGCTGGGAAACCGATTGAAGGCGGAGTGTATGCAATTAATGATGCTATGCTTGAGGACGTAAAGAATGCGTCATATGGTGAACATGCCGCTAATCTTGGGCCGATTATTGCGAAAGCGTTGGCAGACGTATCAAAAGTCCCGGCTTTGGTTATGGATCCTGTTTCTGTTGATGAGATGGAGCCGATAGCGAGGATATCCGGACTGGTGGAGCTTCCGAGAATCAGTATGATGCACACCCTGAACAGCCGCGCTGTGGCAAAAAAAGTCGCACAAGAAAAAAGCAAAAGGTACGAGGATTTAAGATTGATTGTAGTACATCTCGGATCAGGCATATCAATAACTCCACATGCTTGCGGCAGAATACTTGATTGTAACAACTCATTCGAAGCAGGGCCGATGAGTCCTGACAGAGCCGGCAGCCTGCCCGCAAAAAGTCTTGTGAATCTGTGTTATTCCGGAAAATATGCGGATGCCTTAGAACTTACAACTAAGATAAACCGAAAAGGAGGCTTATTCGATCATCTTGGTACAAAGGATCTGCGTGAAGCGGAAAAAATGGCGAAAGACGGTAATGAATATGCTGATTTAGTGCTGAATGCTATGGCATATCAAATCGCAAAGGAAATAGGAGCCATGGCGACAGTGCTTAAAGGGGATGTTGACTTTATCATTATAACGGGAGGCATGGCATATTCCGAAAGATTGGTGAATTATGTAACGGAAAGTGTAAAGTTTATAGCTCCGGTTATCATAAAACCCGGAGAAAAAGAACTCGATGCTTTGGCTTATGGAGCACTTGGAGCAATAAGGGGTGAAGAACCGATCAAGGTGTATAAATAGGAAAATGTACATATACAGATCAGTTAATTTTGTACTTATACAGATCTGTTAATTTTCACCTTGTACTGCCTTTAGGAAAAGTGTATATTTTGAAGTAATAGTGATTTAAATCGGTAAAGTCAGAACTATATTTGCAGCAAGAGATTGAGAGGTGAAGATCACATGTATCGTATTGCAATATGTGATGATGAGCAGGTGATCTGTTCACAAATCGAAAATATTATTTTGAATTATGCGGCGGAAAGCAATGAAAAGATAGATATACAGGTTTTTTATTCCGGAGAAGAGCTTTGTAAATTCCTTATTAGGGGCGAAAAATTTGACCTTATTTTCCTGGACATCGAAATGAAGATGTTAAACGGCGTCGAAACAGGAAGAAAGATCCGCGAGGAGATGGACAATCAAACCGTGCAAATAGTGTATGTATCGGGGAAAGATAATTATTACAGGGAGTTGTTTGATGTAAGACCGATGCATTTTTTGCATAAACCAATAGAAGCAAAAGAAATCGTTCAGGATATCAGACTCGCTATGAAGCTGTCAGATAAGCTTGGCGGTGTTTTCAGCTATAAAAAAGGGCATGAAGTGAGACGGGTAGAAGTTAAGGAAATTCTCTATTTTGAAAGCAACAACAGGGAAGTAAAAATAGTGACAACTGAGAGTGAAGAAATCTTCTACGGAAAGCTTAGCGATATTTTTAAACAGGTAGCAAAATACCACTTTATGTTTATTCATAAATCTTATATTATCAACTCTTTTTTTGTAACGAAATTTAAATATCATTAGGTTACAATGTCAAATGCTGAGGTTTTACCGATTAGTCAGTCCAGAAGAAAATCTATAAGAGAGATGCAGATGAAATTCGAGAAAGAAGGTGTTTTTTAATGCAGCTTACGGTGTATGAATGGATATATATTATTATAGACATTTTTGGAACCTACGTTATTTATAGATATATGAAGGTTTTTTTCGAACAGCAAAGGTCAAGCAAAAAGGTAGAGCTGCTTACATACATAATATATTATATTTTCATCACAGGAATTTTTCTTTTTGTAAATATACCGGTTATATTGATGATTTGCAATATATCAGCATTTATAGCCTTATCGTATAATTATGAATCAACACTTAAAAAGAGGGTTTTATCTATATTGATGATATACCTCATTTTAGTATGTATTGAGACAGGAGTGGTATTGGCATCAAGCCATATTGACTTATTCATATTCTCTGTTAATCAGTACTCATCTATATATGGATTGGTTGCGTGCAAGATTCTATCGTATGTGGTCGTATTGATTCTGAAGAACTTTAATAATTTAAAAAGAGGGGAATCAGTTCCGAATTCAAACTGGATATGTATCATATTGATTCCGCTTACATCGCTGTATATGATTTTATTACTGTTTCATGCTGAAGGACTTACGGGCGGACAGCTTCTTGTAGCTATAATGCTTTTGCTCTTGATAAATTTTGCAACGTTTTACCTTTATGATAAAATCATAGTATCCCTGTCTGAAAAAATGCATGTCCTTCTTGCTTTAGAGCAAAATAAGTACTATGATACCCAGCTTAATTTGATGAGAGATTCCCTTCAGTCAATAAGAATTTTTAGACATGACTTAAAAAATCACATTTTTTCGATCTATTCACTTCTTGAAAAAGGCGATAGAGAAGAAGCTTTGGCTTACATATCCTCTGTCATGGAAGACATCGGCTCGAAGCAGGACTATGCTGCCTCAGGAAATACAATCATTGACAGCATCATTAATTTTAAATTACAGCATGCAGAACAAAACCGCATTAAAACAACGGTGGATCTTTGCATACCTGAGGAAATGAATATACCCTCCTTTGATTTGACCATAATCTTTGGTAACCTTATAGACAATGCTATTGAAGCAGCATTAAAAGAAAAAGAAAATCGGTTCATTGATATTAGAATAAAATACGATAAGGGCAGACTGCTTATAAAGATCGACAATTCCTTTGCAGGTGAAATCATGGAGGGAAAAGAGAGAATACTGACAACAAAAGATAATAAGGAGTACCATGGAATCGGCCTTGAAAGTGTTAAAAAAGTGATACAGAAGTATGATGGTATGATGAATCTTGATTATAGCGGGAATATATTTTCAGCCTCTGTTATGATATTCCCTGAATAGCCATTATTGTTTCATCACAGCTTAAAATATTACATGAAAACATGTAGATTTCGACAAGATACGGACAAGTTTTACTTTCATGGTAGATTAATAATAATAAATTAATTTTTGAATGATGGAGGTAAATTCTATGAATAATCTTATTATCAAATTCAGCAGCATGGTTGCTGCACTCGCCCTGATAGTTACCGGTGTCGGCACTAATGGCTGCATGTTCTTTATGCATCAGCCAAAGCAGCCAAAAGGTGCAGAGAAGCTATACAAATTTTAACGAAAGTTAGGAATGCTGAGTATGGCCAGAAGAATAATAGACGCACTGATAGCAAATGGGACAGTACCGCTTGAAGACAGAGAATTGTACGAGTATGGGATTAGACAAGGAGGGCTGATGGTAATCAACCTTTTGACGACAATCTTAGTAGGAATGTCTTTGGGAATGGTTTTGGAGAGCATTGTTTTCTTACTGGCGTATGTCCCTATGAGGACATACGCCGGTGGGTATCACGCAAACACGCAATTGATGTGCTACTTATTGTCGATACCGTTCATGTTTATTGTGCTGATTTTAATAAGAATGATACCTTGGAACGGATATATTTGTTTAGGCGCTTTACTCTGTATCGGATTGGTATTGTATAAACTTGCACCTGTAGAAAATATTAACAGACCATTTAGAAAGATTGAAATCGAGGTTTTTAGAAAAAGAACTCGAATCATAGCAGTCGTGCTCACTTGTATATCAATATCGCTCTTGCTTGCCGGAGTAACGCAAATTTCTGCAAGTATAATCATGGCTCTTTTAATGACAGCCGTAATGCTCATACTAGGGGTATTTAAAAATAACAGAGTTAAGGTTAAGTAAGAAACAGAGTTAAGGCTAAGTAAGAAAAAAGGTGTGTAGTCGATATGCAGATACATAAGGTGGACGATAGACCGATCATGAGCATAAAGATAATCGATACGACTTTATATGCCCAAGCAGGTAATAACGCAGAAACGACAACCCATTCAAACAGAGTAAGTCAATTATGCAGGCTTATAGGCAAGGCTATGAAATTGCCCGATGCTGAAATTCATAAACTTGAAATCAGCGGGAGGGTTCACGACATAGGAAAAGCCTCAATAAAATCGAGCATACTCAATAAGAAGGGGCCTCTGACAAAAGAAGAATTGAACGAGATCATGAGGCATCCGGAAATGGGTTATAACATACTGAAGTATCACCGTGGGATGGCGGAAATAGCTGAATACGTTTTATACCATCATGAAAGATATGACGGTGCGGGGTATCCGTCAGGTCTTAGGAAGGAACAAATCCCTCTTTTATCAAGAATAATAGCGGTTGCAGATTCTTATGACGCTATGACAAATCCGAGGCCATACAAAGCGATGCTCGATGAGGATGAGGCTGTCTTGGAACTTATAAAAAACAAAGAAAAGCAATTTGATCCCATAATCGTTGACGTTTTTATTAAGGTAGTATTAAGGAAGGCCGTCTTTGTGCCGTATTAGGCAAAGAATGGGAGATAGTGCTCAAAGAATTTTAGTTAAACATCAGGGGAATACTTTTGGTTGTATAATAAATGTGGTGGTGTCAGGGAAAATCCTGATTCCATCACTTT
>CAYLLJ010000012.1:0-12589 GCA_964384725.1 uncultured Oscillospiraceae bacterium
ATGGTGCACTCTTTTTGGCCTGTTCAAATAAATCTCTTACCCTGGACGCACCGACACCTACAAACATTTCTACAAAGTCCGATCCGCTGATGCTGAAAAACGGCACTCCCGCTTCCCCCGCCGTAGCTTTGGAAATGTAGGTTTTTCCTGTTCCCGGAGGGCCGACCAAAAGTATACCTTTCGGAATTCTGGCACCTAAAGTTTTGTATTTCTTTGGGTTTTTCAGGAAATCAACTACTTCCTGCAGTTCCTCTTTTTCTTCATCCAAGCCGGCAACATCTGCAAAATTTACTTTCTTAAGATCGTCGTCCTTGTGCAGCTTTGCCCTGCTTTTCCCGAAAGACATGACCTTGCCGCCTCCGCCCTGTCCTTGGTTCATAAAAACAAACCAGAATACAACAAGTATCAATACCATGATGATAGTAGGCAAAAGCGAAACGATCAAAGGTGTCGTCTTTGGTTTTTCGCTTTTTACGGAGATCTTGCCATCCTTCATTTGAGGGTCAATATACTGTTCACTAAGTCTGTTGATATCCAGAATGGACGGTGCATAAGCTATAATCTTATTGCCATTTTTTAATGTTCCCAACAATGTACGATCATTGATTTCAAGATCTTCTACTTTCTCGTTTTTTAACTGAGTGGCAAACTCTGAAAACTTTACTTCCCTGATCTCCTGTTCCGGCATCGCCTGGTAAAACCAAGCTATCGCAAGCACAAACCCAAAAATCAAGATGTATATACTCAAGTTCTTAAAAACTCTATTCAATTTCTGTTGTTCCCCTTTCCCGGGCTCTGTAATTCCAGAACTAATTCACTATTTATGCTAATAGCATTGAAAGATTTTATCATATCTTTGGCAGGTATTCAAGTAAAATGATTTGTTCCGTGTCTGCCTCGACCTTATAAGGTTCACTGACTCTGCTTCCGATGACCCATAATACTTCAGAACCGATACACAAAAGAGGAATGCTCTCTCTTTCTTCCCTGGCAAATTTCTCGTCAACAAAAAAATCCTGAAGCTTTTTTCTTCCTTTCATTCCTAAAGGTCTTATAAAGTCCCCCTGTCTTCTGGTTCTGACAACAGGACGGCAGCCGCATGCTTTTATTTTATCGAAGCTTAAAAAACAGCTACTTCCTGTGCTGCATGTATCATTGTCTCCCCTGCTGCTTCGCAAATCCTGCCTATTCAAAATATTTACCCTTATTTCTGCATTTAATTCGGCAATCATTATGGTATTATTCCATTCTATCTTATATTCAAAATCCATTCTCTCTATATCTGTTTTTTTATAGAATTCTACCATTGTATATGATATTTCCATGACATATCCCGCAGTGATGTCCGCTGCAGAAGATGTCCTGCCTTCTTCAAGAAGCCGGTCTGCCCGTAAAAGATGAACTGCCGTAACATCCTTAGTCAGACCGATGCGTTCAAAGATTTTTAATATCACCCTGTGGCGTATCGCGGGGTGTTCCTTTTTCAACGTATCAAGAGGGATACATGCTCTACCATTGTTATTAAACGATACATCCTGATTCATGACCGCTTCAACCCTTTGATAGAGATAGTCTTTATCTTCTTTTGCTATCTTTGAAAGGCGGTTAATCGCAGCAAGAATATTTGTATTGAAGTTATCTCTGATATAAGGAAGCAATTCAAGGCGTATCTTATTTCGTGTGTAGATCGG
The DNA here is from genome assembly GCA_964384725.1 of uncultured Oscillospiraceae bacterium. GTDB lineage: Bacteria > Bacillota > Clostridia > Peptostreptococcales > Anaerovoracaceae > Anoxybacterium. Next base: position 1,692 of record CAYLLJ010000012.1, read on the forward strand.
TTCAAGGTTTGTCAGATCGATTCTTGGATTCAGATCATGCGTTCTGCAGTATTCTTCAATTTCATCTCTGGTTATATCTAAAAGAGGCCGAATGATGGTCGCATTCTCTCTTTCTTTACGCAGGTACTCAATTCCTCCAAGCCCATCAGTCCCGGTCCCCCTTATGATCCTCATCAATACTGTTTCCGCTTGATAGTTCAGGTTCTGTGCAACCGCTATTTTGACTGAAGCCCCCGTCATTGCAGTAACTTTTTGGGCTGCCTCATAGAATGATTGGTACCGTACTTGCCTGCCCGCATCCTCGCTTGAGATACCTGCTTGACTTGCGATCCTGTTCACATCAAACGAAAAAGTGTCACATGGAACTTTATTTGCCGCACAAAACTCCTCAACATATTTCTGATCATCATCTGCAGCTCCGGGTCTGAGCCCATGGTTTATATGAACTGCATGAAGTTCAATGCCCAATTCCTCTTTCAGCTGATACAGGATATGAAAAAGGCATATCGAATCAGGACCTCCAGAAAGGCCTATTACGACATGCTCACCTTTGTCTATCAAGCTGTTATCAATAATAGTATCTTTTACTTTGTCTATAATCATGCATGAATTATACCATAAAGCATCTATTTATTTCAATTCACAATCGCAGTTATAACGGTCATATCATCCTTTTCCTTCAATCCATACCGTTCTACCGCCTTATTAATTATCAGGTCAGACATTGTCTGAGGATCCTTTGACCTAATGTTCTTAATTGTTTCCCGTATCCACTCCATCTGAGTATCGCTTCTGTCTGCCTCAGTTATACCGTCAGAAACGATAATTATCTCATCTCCTCTTCTGGTTTGCAGTTCAATGTGATTTACACGAATACTATCAACTATGCCGATTGGAAGTGCCGATACTTTGATAGTCTCTACTTTATCGCCACGTTTAATAAAGGTTGCGGCTGCGCCGATTTTAAATAATTTGATTTTCCCCGTTACCTTGTTGAATAATCCCAGGTCTACGGTAGAAAAAATTTCATCGTTTGATTTGAATAAAAGCAATGAATTTATCGTCTTTAAAGCCAGTTCTACATCAAAGCCGGCCTTCATCAGATTATAAAGTGAAGTGATTGTCAGTGCGCTTTCCCTTGATGCGCTTTCTCCATTTCCCATTCCATCACTTAATGCTATCATGTATTCCCCATTCGCAAGATCAGAACACATATAACTGTCACCTGATACATTTCTTTCCTTTGCATATCCGGATATACCGACTTTCAGTTCATATTTTTCTTTTACGGTCAGCATGCCTGCCTCGGGATCATCAAGAACTTCCATCATTGATTTAGTCACTTTTGACATCCCCTTAAACTGCATTGAGATAATATTATTTCTGCTCTTTGTGCTGTCGTAAAGTGATGCCAATTTCTCAAAGGTTTGCAGGTACCCGCCTAAAGTCAGTTTCATCCGATCCATTGCAACAATTTCTTCGTAAATATGATCTTTCCTGGCCTTTGCCAAAAGAAACTCAATTTTTTCCATTACTTTTCCGGGAATCAAGGCAAATATTGCTGCTGCCAAAAGCGGGTCACTAATAGAAATGTAAAGTTCAGGATATCCCTTTATTAAGCCAAATGCAATACAAACCGCCGAAAAACAGATGCCGGTAACGATTCTATTCAAACCCTTAAAAAAACCCGCTGTCATTCCCGCACATGCGAAAATGCCGATTATCGCGGGAGATGCTGATGTTACAAGCATAGCTGTCAAGCCGGATGCGATTCCGGCTGCTCCGCCTTCCATTACTCCAATATTGTACCCAATAATCAGCGTCACGAATAAGGCTCCAATATATACGATTGAAAATATACCTATTGACTCTGTCCCGATACCTCCAAGCATTAATACGGAAACCACTGAAGTTGCAATAATTCCTTCAGCCATTGTACTGTTACTTTTTTTCCCTTTTTCTAATAAACTGTAGAATCTATCGAAAATATAGACAAGAAATAATATCAACATAACTTCAACGATCATCATGAAGATATCATATATAAACACAAGCTGAGATGTAAGAAGATACATAGATTTCGCCAGAACCATTATTCCGGCAGCTGTGAAAGCTTTAATAACAATTCCTGTTTTTAATTTAGAGGTAAGGAAAAATACGATACCGCAAACTCCAATTGCTATAGCATCACCCCATATATCATAGCCTGTCCCATAGTGTGTAAACAAGCCTCCTAAGATCAAGGGCAGCGTGTAGATATTTGCTCTTTCCTTGTGCAGAAAAACAGTTATGAGTGCTATCCCGCAGGGGAAAATAGCATAGAGCAAGACTGCTCGGCCGAGTAAAACAGAACCGGCTATGATTACTGCAATTCTTGCATAGTTATGGGCTTCTACTTTGGATACTTCCCGCATGATCCTGGAAAGCATGCCTGAAAAGGTATTTCGCACATTTTCTAATAGCAATTCCATCACAATCACCCCTTTTTCTCAGTATAATTCGTTTAGTTGGGGTACTTTGTAATAACTTGTAGCGAAAAGCCTAAAATTTTAGTCAAATAATATGGGTTTTCAGCAAAAAAATCTCCTATTCCTTATAAATAGGAGTATGTTTTGTCGCTTTTTAGTTAAAATCAGATAAAATATTCATAGAAACCTTAAATTAATCTATAGAAAAGAATTTTTTTGCATTATTACAGGTTATCTCGGCCACTTCTTCATATTGTTTCTCCAGAATCTCTGCAATTTTTTGGGCAGTATATTGCACATAATCAGGCTGATTTCGTTTGCCGCGAAGCGGTTCCGGTGTCAAATAGGGTGAGTCGGTTTCAATGAGCAAATGTTCGGTAGGAATCGCCTTAACCACTTCGATGCTCTTTCTTGCGTTCTTATAAGTAATCGGACCGGCGATAGAAATCGCAGCACCCAATTTTATATACTGCTGTGCAAGTTCCTTACTCCCTGAAAAACAGTGCAGAAGAACTTTTGCATCTCCCAACTTATCGATTCTTGATCTGCTGAAGGCTCCTTCTTCCTTTAATATCCTCATCACATCATCATTGGCATCCCTGTCATGTATGACAATCGGCATCTCCAATTCCATTGCAAGCTGTATCTGCCTGCGGAACCAATACTGCTGAACGTCTTTTTCCGAATGATTATAGTAATAATCCAAGCCAATTTCACCGATAGCTCTGACCTTAGGTTTTTTCGCCAATCCCCTAAACATGGCAAGGGTCATCTCATCCATCGTTTTTGCATCATGAGGATGACAGCCGACTGCTGCATAGCACCAGGGATATTTTTTAGCATGCTCTATCGCCATAACAGAACTTTCCAAGTCATATCCAATATCCATAACGTATTTTACATCCGATTTTTCTATTGCTTTGATGACCGTTTCCCTGTCAGTATCGTACCGTTCACTATTCAAGTGTGCATGAGAATCAAAGAGCATATTCCTTTCCTTCCTTTTCGTGAATGTGCAAGCGCCGTGGCGGGTGTGTCTCCTCGGAAACCGCCGTCTTTGAATGCTTCGCATAAAGACGGTAATAGGATTCACGGTTTCTACGGAGACACACCCGCCAAGGCACTTGCCATTGTATGAAAGGCACCGCGACGATGTATTTCCGCAGGAACCGTTGGAGCTTTAAGTTATCAGTAAGCGACCGTGTTCCATAGGGAATACATCCGGCAGGTGCCTTATTTGTAAATACACCCGACAGGCGAATTATAATTTACTTCACGGCGTTTCCATCTTCCGCGTCTGTGGTTACGAAAGCGAGCTTCTCTCCATTATCTGCGAACAGGATCATCCCTTTGGATTCTTCTCCCCGAAGATTGATCGGTTTAAGATTGGCAACAACAATCACTTTCTTACCGGTCATTTCTTCAGGAGAATAAAATTTTGCAACACCTGAAACTATCTGCCTTGTATCGGTTCCGATTTTAACCATAGAAACAAGCAGCTTATCAGCCTTAGGATGTTTTTTACATTCCAGTATCTCGCCCACCTTCAGATCAATCTTTTCAAAATCATCTATAGTAATTTCAGGCTTAAATACTGTCGGAGCTATCTCCGGTTCATCCGATCCTCCCTTTAAGGCTTCCAACGCTTCCAATTCTTTTTCAACATCGAGTCTCGGGAAAATAGCTTCTCCCTTCTTGACCTTTTCTCCGCCCGTCATATCAAATGTAAATGCATCTTCCCAGACTGCATCGGCATACCAGATTCCGAGTTGTTTCCTTATTTCTTTAGATGTCGTATGCATAAATGGATAGATCAATACAGAAACAATTCGTATTGCTTCTGCAAGATTATGCAAAACAGTATCGAGACGATCCTTTGACGATTCATCCTTGGCAAGTGTCCAAGGCATTGTTTCATCGATATATTTGTTTGTCCTTCTTATTACGATCCATATTTCTTCCAGAGCCTGACTGAAGCTGAATTTATCCATAAAGGTTTCCACTTTTGCAGCTGCTCCTAAAGCAACACTCTTTAAATCTTCGTCGAATTCTCCGGCAGTCTTTGCCTGCGGCAAAATTCCGCCATTGTACTTTTCTATCATGGCGACGGTTCTGCTCACAAGGTTTCCCAGATCATTGGCAAGATCATAATTCATTCTGTTCAGCATCACTTCGTTAGTAAAAAGCCCGTCTTGTCCGAATGTATATTCTCTAAGCAAAAAATACTTTAATGCATCTACGCCGTATCTTTCGATAAGCTTTACCGGATCAACGATATTCCCTCTTGATTTGGACATCTTTCCGCCTTCAAGTAAGATCCAGCCATGACCAAGCACCTTTTTCGGCAGAGGAACATCAATGGACATGAGCATTGCAGGCCAGATGATGGAATGGAAGCGCACGATCTCCTTCCCGACCAGATGCACATCGGCAGGCCAGTATTTATTATATTTTTCAGGTTCATCAGGATACCCTAAAGCAGTGATGTAGTTTGAAAGGGCATCAAGCCATACATAAATGACATGTTTTTCGTCAATGGGTACCGGAATACCCCAATCAAAGGATGATCTTGAAATGCATAGATCTTCCAAGCCCTGTCGTGCAAAACTCAGCATTTCATTTCTTCTCGTTTCAGGTTGTAAGAAATCAGGATTGTTCGCGAATAAATCAATCAGTCTGTCCTGATATTTTGAGAGTTTAAAAAAATAAGCAGATTCTTTGGCTTTTTCAACCGGTCTTCCGCAATCTGGGCATTTACCGTCGACGATCTGCGTTTCGGTCCAGAATGCTTCACAAGGGGTGCAGTACCATCCTTCATATTCACCTTTGTAAATGTCACCCTTTTCGTACATCTTCATAAATATATTCTGAACCCTCTTAATATGCCGAGGTTCTGTCGTTCTTATAAAATCGTCATAAGAGATCTCCATGGTTTTCCATAGCTCTTTAATTCCCGCTACAATTTCGTCCACATGCTGCTGCGGAGAAATACCCTTTTCATCAGCCACCTTCTGAATTTTCTGTCCATGCTCGTCGGTGCCTGTTAGGAACATTACATCATACCCCGTCATCCTCTTGAAGCGTGCCATGGCATCTGCCATTACGGTGCAATAAGTGTGCCCGATATGCAAATTAGAGCTTGGATAATAGATCGGTGTTGAAATATAGTAGGTTTTCTTCGTCATAGTAATTTCATCCTTTCGTGCTCCGGTTCATAGACTTCTCCTGCCGGAACCAGCAGCTAAATTATCGTATTAGTATACCACAATCATATGATAATTAAAAGATATGTCATTTGGAGTATGATTTCATCCGATCAAACTTCTCCGCCCATGCTTCTTCCAGTCTTTTCAGTCTGTCCCGGAAACCCGAATTGCTTTCATCTTCCTTCTTCTCCACTTCCTCCAGAAATTCCAGAATGAACACTTCTGCTCCAAATTCATCATAGTCTTTCTGCATTATTGGATGCAGGCAAGAATTCATTCTTATAGAAAAGTTAAAGCGGTTCCGGAAAGATTGCAGATCAACCTCAGCCCTCAGCATGTATTTGCCGTTTGCGGTATTAGTGATTTTGTATACCCCGCCGGTTGTTTTTCTTTGTTTATATTCACTTAGTATTTCTTTTTTTCTTTCTTTATCAATTGCCATCCTTATTCCTCTTATATTCCCAATAAGATAGGTTTCTTTCATATTTAGCGAGATGGGCGCTTATCGTTTGAAGATGTTTATTAATATCCCAATTCTTTAAGAAGCCGTGATAATGTACTGAATCGCTCACCCAGCAATTCACTGTCATTTGCCAATACCTGCCTTACCGTCTTAATGTCCTCATCTATCATGTCGTTTTCTGTACAAACTTTAACCGTCATTGCATCCCCTTGCAAGCCAACTCGACTGATCACCGGATTTTCCGGATCATACAGCTTTTCATATCGATAAGCCTCCCGAAAATGTTTTTCCGCCTCACACAGAAAAATAGCAAGATCCATCACACGGTGAAGGGGCATTTCCTCGGACTGTCTTGACCATTTTTCTCCTGTGTATCTCCAGACCTTGGCGGAAATATCCACTTTTCCCCTGTCATTCCATTGAGCAAGCCCGAGGGAAAGCCCCTGAACATCAGTCTTGTAGGCATACCGGCCATCGATATTTCCATAGCCTTCGGCTACAATGACCGGCTTATGCTTTAGTGTTGTTGGTATTTTCATAATTTGCACCCCCGTTACTTTTTTAATTTCGCAATCAAGTCTTTGTTTACTAATTTACTAAATTACTAATATAGTATACGGTCCATTGCGTATGATGTCAATCAATTATTTCTTGTGAGTCATAGGTTCAGCTGGATTATTAATCCATAAAGCAAACACAGCATGGCTTGCGCCATGCTGTGTTTGGATATTCTCTTTAAGATTTGTAAATCGTAATTGTAGCCTGACATTTTAGAAAACAGGTACTACAGCACCTTGATAGTTTTCTTCGATAAATGCTTTAGTCTCAGCTGATGTAAGAGCATTCACAAGTGCTTGTATTTCCGGTCTCTCCTCATCACCTTCGTAAACAGCAACGATATTTGCAAAGGTCTGCGCTGCTTCTGATTCTGCGCTCTCTACTGCCAAAGCGTCGAAGACCTTGAATCCTGCTTCAAGCGCATAATTTCCATTGATAATAGCAAAGTCCACATCCTGTACTGCGCGAGCTACTGCTGCCGCCTCTGCCTCAAAGAACTTTATGTTCATTGGGTTATCAACGATATCGTTCGGTGTCGCTTCCAAACCGGCTCCATCCTTAATCTTGATCAGCCCTTCCTGTTCGAGCAGTAAAAGCGCTCTCGCTTCATTTGTGGGATCATTAGGAACTGCACCATCTGCTAACTCTTCAATTGTTGCCGTCTTTCCCGGAAAGAGTCCCATCGGCTCATAGTGCACAGCAACCGCAGGTACAAGATTAGTGCCGTTGCTTTCGTTAAAGCTGATTAAATATGGCAGATGCTGAAAATAGTTTGCATCCAGCTCATGACTATCCACTGCTGTATTAGGGATTACATAATCCGTATACTCTGTAATCTGAAGATCTATCCCCTCTTCTGCAAGCATAGGCTTAACAAATTCAAGGATTTCCGCATGAGGTACCGTAGATGCGCCAATCTTCAATACAACGGCATCAGTATCTCCCTGTTCTGAATCTCCGTTGCCTCCGCATGCTGCAAATGCAAAAACTGCCACAGCAAGAATTAATATAAGTGCTAATTTCTTTTTCATTGATATTCTTCCTCCCGTTTTATTTTTTTAATCTCTTATCTATTTTTCTTGATATCCCGTTTCCAAGGACCTGTATGATCTGCACCAGGATGATCAAAATAATGATTGTTGCTATCATAACATCTGTCTGATATTTATAGAAACCATAACGTACCGCTACATCTCCCAGACCACCTGCACCTATAGCGCCAGCCATTGCGGCATAGCCGAATAGGGTTATGAATGTTATAGATGAGCCAAGTACGATGGATGGAAGCCCTTCAGGCAATATGACCTTCCAGACGATTTGCCTTATGTTGGCACCCGTGGATTGTGCGACCTCTATCACACCCGCATCAACCTCCATTAAAGCCGTTTCGACCATTCTTGCAACGAAAGGCGTTGCTGCTATGACCAGCGGCAGTATTACAGCCTTTGGACCGATTGCGATCCCCATTACAAATCTTGTAAATGGCATCAGCGCCACCAGTAATATAATGAAAGGTATGGAACGGCCTATATTGACAACCCAACCCAAGCAGGAATTCAAATATCTATGAGGCCATATTCCATGAGGTTGACTGATCACCAGCAGAACTCCCAGGGGAATCCCAAAAATATATGCAAACAATGTGGACAGGGTAGTCTGATAAATAGTGATCCATGTGTTATCGATCAGCAAATTTCCGTATTGTGCAAAAAATTCACTCAATCAGCTCACCCCTTTCCAATAGTTTCTTTGTCATCTCCTGTTGAGGATTTACGAAAACATCTTTTACAAATCCTTTTTCTATTATCCTTGATTCATTAATAATGGCAACCTTGTTACAGATTTTCTCTACCACTGAAATTTCATGAGTTATGATGATTATGGTAACGCCAAGTTTTTGATTGATGTCCTTCAACAGTTTTAAGATTGAATTGGTGGTTAAGCTGTCCAATGCAGATGTTGGTTCATCACACAACAGTAATGCGGGGTTATTTGCTAAAGCCCTTGCAATTGAAACACGCTGCTGCTGCCCGCCGGATAGCTGCACCGGGTAAGCTCCGGCTTTTGAGCTCAATCCAACAATCTCCAGCAGTTCATCAACTCGTTCCAATCTTTGTTTCTTATCTACACCTGCAATCTCCAGAGGGAAAGCAACATTATCCCGAATCGTTCGCTGCATAAGTAAATTGAATTTCTGGAATACCATACCGATTTTTCGTCTTAGTTCCAATAAACCTTTTCCTTCTAAAGCCGTGATATCGTTTCCATCGATCAGGATCTTGCCTTCGCTTGGTTTTTCAAGTAAGTTTATACATCTTATCAAGGTACTCTTCCCGGCACCGCTCATGCCGATAATTCCATATATATCCCCGTCTTCAATAGTCAGATTGATATCATTTATTGCAATAAATTCTCCGTTTTCCGTGTTGAAAAACTTCGATAGGTTTATAATTTCGATCATAGTGCTGCGTTTTAGCTCCTCTCCTGTCCGGATTCATACAGAATATGTCCGGCAAGTATAACTTGTCCTTATCAATACTCAATATTTTAGACTGGAGATAGCTAAAAGTCAAGGAAATCACAGATCGACATCGTATTTCCTATTGTAACGCCAGTGCCAGATCTTCGATCAAATCTTCTATATGTTCAGTGCCAATGGATAACCGGATGGTATTTGGTTTGATCCTTGCATAGAGAAGCTCATTTTCCGTCATCTGTGAATGAGTCGTGCTCGCAGGATGAATCACCAGGGATTTCACATCGGCAACATTCGCAAGGAGTGAGAATATCCGAAGCCGGTCTATAAACGCTTTCGCTTCATCCGCTCCCCCTTTGATTTCAAACGTGAAGATGGAACCTCCTCCATTTGGGAAATACTTGTCATATGCAGCTTTTTCCTTACCTGAGGACAATGAAGGATGATCTACTCGTTCCACATTCTTGTGATTCTTTAAAAATTCAATCACCTTAAGCGTATTGGCAACATGTCTTTCTACTCTGAGCGACAGCGTCTCCAAGCCTTGCAGGAATAGAAATGAATTAAATGGGCTAAGTGCGGCTCCCGTATCTCTGAGAAGTGTAACTCTTGCTTTTATAATGTAGGCTAAATTACCTGCTGCCTCAGTAAAACGAACTCCGTGATAGCTAAGATCAGGTTCTGTCAGATACGGAAATTTACCTGATGCTGCCCAGTCAAACTTTCCAGATTCAACAATCACACCGCCGATGGAGGTACCATGGCCGCCGATAAATTTTGTGGCGGAATGAACGACAATATCTGCGCCGTATTCAATCGGTCTCAGTAAATAAGGGGTTGCAAAGGTATTGTCCACGATAAGCGGAATCCCTGCCGCAGTTTCCTCGATATCGATCACATTGGAAGCCGGGTTCCCCAGGCTCTCTATGAAGATCAGTTTTGTATTTTCCCGAATCGCTTTTTCAAATCCGTTTTCTTCATCAGGGTCTACGAAGGTAGTCTCAATTCCGAAATCAGCTAAAGTATGGGCCAGTAAATTATAAGTTCCCCCATAAATCGTTTTTGCGGCCACGATATGATCTCCCGAATGGGCGATATTCTGTATTGCATATGTGATTGCTGCTGATCCCGAAGCGACCGCAAGTGCCGCTGCTCCGCCTTCCAGTGCCGCAATACGCTGTTCAAATACATCAGTAGTCGGATTCATAATTCTCGTATAGATATTGCCGCCTTCCGTAAGTCCAAATCTCCCGGCTGCCTGTGCTGAGTTCTCAAATACGTATGAGGTGGTCTGATAAATAGGCACCGCCCTTGCCCCTGTTGCAGGATCCGGATTTTCCTGACCTGCATGAAGCTGTAACGTTTCAAATCTAAATTTTCTATCTTGTATTTCTGACATAATCAATCGCCTCCTTTTTATAACATACTATTCCTATCTCATTAATATGATTTTATTTATAGTAACCATATTAATATCTGACTACTCCTGTTGTCAATAGTTTTTTATCATTCCCTTAGCTTATTTTTCATATACGTCATTAAAGAAAAAACACTCCGGGTTGCCACTCCGGAATGCTTCATGCCATTATCGCCAATTCGTATCCAATCACTCTTCAAACGGGATCATATAATGTATATCGGTTCTGTTTTCTCCTGATAACGCGTAACCATATCTGCCAGTGTTATGTTGTCAACAACGTCCTCAACCGCCTTTTGTATTTTCTCCC
>CAYLLJ010000012.1:12601-16070 GCA_964384725.1 uncultured Oscillospiraceae bacterium
ATACCTCCATTGTTACACAGCCAGATACTCTACCGCAGCTTTCTTCTTCTTCGAGGCATTTAACAGGTGCAAGGCTTCCTTCAAGCAGACGCAGTATCATACCTACGGTATACTCAGATGGATCCCGTGAGAGCATGTATCCCCCCTGAGCGCCTCTCACACTCTTAACATATCCAGCTCGATTCAGATGAGTTATAATCTGCTCCAGATATTTTTCCGATATCTCCTGTCGAGCTGCTATACTTTTTATTGAGATATATTCGCCGGTATAGTTGACCGCAAGATCAAGCATAAGACGAAGTGCATAACGCCCTTTAGTAGAAATTTTCATTTTTTATCACCGCCGCTAATATTATTTATTATAATCAAACTCATAGTTATATTATATGTATATACATATAATATAGTAGGAAAACTGGGAATACAATAAGAATATGTGTTGACTTGATTGAAAACCTCAATCTATAATCGTCTTAGACGGGAGGGTATGATCTATGTCAACTAAGGGCAGTTTATTAAAAGCCTTGGAGGAAAACCGGGGTATGACTATTTCGGGAGAAGACCTTGCAAACAATCTTGGAATATCGAGAGCTGCTGTATGGAAAGCAATACAGGAGCTTCGAAAGGATGGCCATTGCATCAATGCCGTCACCAACAAAGGCTACTGCCTTACACCCGATAGTGATGTCCTTTCCCAGGAAGGGATTCTTCTTTATGTAGCAGAGACCGGTATGACCGACCGGATCCATGTATTCAAATCAGTCGAATCCACCAATCTTACATGTAAAAAGATGGCACTTGAAGGTGCCCCGTACGGAACCGTTGTGATTGCAGAAGAGCAAACACATGGCAGAGGGCGGATGGGCAGGCATTTTTATTCTCCTTCAATGCGTGGAATTTATATGAGTTTCATACTCGAACCTCGTTTTGACATGACAAAATCAGTATTGATCACTACCGCTGCAGCGGTAGCTGTCTGTAAAGCAATTGAGATAGTGACGGGAATCTCATGCTCTATCAAATGGGTCAACGATATATATTTAGACGGAAAAAAAATCTGCGGTATTCTTACCGAAGCAGTTTCAGATTTTGAAAGCGGTCAGATTGAGCATATTGTACTTGGAATCGGAATTAACTACAGTACCGCTGCTTCTGATTTCCCTGAAGAGCTAAGAGAAACCGCCGGTTCTCTTTTTGGTAACAGGCAGGTTGAGTCCGCTGATGGCCGTGCCGATAATCGTCCGCATGCCGGTATTGCTGCCGATAATGCCGTTACCCGAAATCGCTTGGCTGCGGAAGTAATCAATCAGATATTATTAATCAATGAAAATTTGGAATCCGGAAATTATATTCGCGAATATAAAGAACGTTCATTTGTATTAGGGAAAGAGGTCTTGATTATCCCTGCCGGCGGAATGGGCAACGGCAGAAACCAATCAGAAGTGATAAGGGTGCTAACCTTGGATATCGATGAAGAAGGAGGACTTGTAGTCCGTTACCGGGACGGCTCCATTCATACCCTGAGCTCCGGAGAGATCAGTATCCGCACCGAGTCCTCTTAAGCAAATGAAAGCAGATTTAATTCTCACGTATAGTTTGTGATTTTTTAACTATTATGATTTGATTTATGAAATGTTTTCAAGTTTCCGATTTTTCGGCTGCGCTGTTTTAATATTTCATTGATTTCATCAAGCCCGATTCCCTCATTTACCATCAAAACCGTCAAATGATATAGTAGATCACAAATTTCATTTTTTGTTTCCATCTGCGCTTTATCGCGCATATTACTATCCAATGCAGCTGCATTTTTCGCCGCTATAATGACCTCACTGCATTCTTCTCCGCATTTTTTCAGGATTTTATCAAGACCTTTTTCGAAAAGATAACAGGTATAAGAGTTCTCGCTGAATGTATTTTTTCGTTCTAAAACCACCTGATATAGTTCCTTTAGCGTCTCATCGCCTAAGTCCCGTTCAACATCATCTCTGCACTCCGGTGATACTTTCATGTTTTCCTTTGTGCGAAAATCAGCAATGCCTGCTTCCATATAAAAACAGGATTCGTTACCCGTATGGCATGCGGGACCTGTTTGTTCTACTTTAATCAGCAGCGTATCATCGTCGCAATCCCCTGTAATGCTGATGACTCTCTGAACATGTCCGGAGGTTGCTCCTTTATTCCACAGCTCACCTCTTGAACGGCTATAGAACCAGGTATAACCGGTTTCGATGGTTTTTTTCAAGCTCTCCTCATTCATATATGCAAGCATCAGCACTTTCTTAGTATCATTGTCCTGAATTACCGCCGGAATCAAGGATGCTTTCACAAAATATTTCTTTAAATCCATTTTAAATTCTCCATATCTATAATATGCGTACAGGAATGTCGTTTTTCTTCAGCTCTTCCTTAACCTGTCCTACTGTAAGTTCTCCATAGTGGAATATTGAAGCTGCAAGAGCCGCGTCAGCGGACGTCCTTTGGAATAATTCCGTAAAATGCGAGAGCTGCCCACATCCTCCCGATGCTATGACCGGAATATTAGTCGCCTTGCAGACCGCATTCAGCATATCGATATCAAAGCCTTCTTTTGTTCCGTCTGCGTCCATTGAAGTCAGCAGAATCTCCCCTGCTCCAAGCCGTTCTGCTTCCATCGCCCACTGCACAACATCAAGACCGGTATCGATCCTGCCGCCGTTGATATAGACATTATATCTGCCCTCTGCTGTTTTTTTGCCATCAATTGCGGCAACTACACATTGACTCCCAAATTTTAAAGCAGCTTCTGAGAGGATAGCCGGATTTTGTATCGCCGCCGAATTGACAGATACCTTATCCGCACCTGCAAGAAGCAATTCCCGAAAATCATCGGTACTTCTAATACCCCCGCCTACGGTCAACGGCACAAATACATTTTGTGCCGTCCTGCGGACGACATCAAGCATCGTACCCCTTCCCTCATGGGTAGCGGTGATATCTAAAAACACAATTTCATCTGCGCCCTGTTTACTATATTCAATGGCACATTCCACGGGATCACCTACTTCTTTGATCCCGATAAAATTGATTCCCTTGACTACCTTGCCATCCCGAACGTCAAGGCAAGGAATGATTCTTTTTGCCAGCATAATCAAACTCCTTTATTATAGGCGATTGCCTCTTTTAGTGACAGTGTTCCCTTATAGATTGACTTTCCGCAGATCGCCCCGATAATATCTTTCATAGTATGGATTCCGCCGCTTGCGATAATATTACACTTTACAGCTTCATTTATCCTGCGCAGCTGGTCAAGGTTAGGTCCGGACAATGTTCCGTCTTTAGAGATATCTGTAAAGATAATATATTTCACGCCAACAGATTCCATGTTCCGGGCCAGGGAAATATAGTCGATCCCACTTTCTGAAAGCCAGCCGTCACCTGATACCATCCCGTTTCTGGCATCTATTCCTACTGCAATACGCTCACCATACTT
>CAYLLJ010000012.1:16080-23828 GCA_964384725.1 uncultured Oscillospiraceae bacterium
GCCTTTACCATTTCAGGATCAGAAATTGCTGCGGAGCCGATAATGACACGCTCAATCCCTTGATTCAGATAGTATTCGATACTATCAAGGTTACGTATTCCGCCTCCAAGTTCCACCTTCAAACCTGTACTCCGTGCAGCGCTGATGAATATCTCACTGTTTATAAGGCGTCCTTCCTTTGCGCCATCAAGATCGACCATATGAATCCACTCAGCTCCTGCGTCCCTAAAACTCATGGCGGCTGTGAGCGGGTCCTCTGCAACCTTTTCCACTGTATCAAAATCCCCCATCGTAAGTCGTACGCATTGCCCGTCTTTTATATCGATTGCTGGTAAAATTATCATATCTGTTCTCCCATAAATTCTACTATTTCAGCTTAATGCTCCAAAATTTCGCAGCAGTTTCAGGCCGATTTCACCGCTTTTTTCCGGATGAAACTGAGTTCCGTAAACCTTATCTTTGAAAATCAGACCGGGGATTGATTCTCCGTACTCACTGCTGAGTGATACATATTTTTTTTCAGTCACCGCTTTAAAGGAATGGACATAATAAAACATGTCCCCTTTATTTATTCCTTTTGAAAGTTCACATGCATTCTCAATTTTCACATCGTTCCAGCCTACGTGCGGAATTTTCAATCCGACAGCCTCGATACGCTTTACCTCTCCCGGTATCAATCCAAGACCGGCGGTCTTCTCAAATTCATGCCCAAAATCAAATAGAATCTGCATGCCCAGACAAATACCCAAAAGAGGTTTTTTACCTGCCTCTTCAATGATTGTTTCTTTCAGTCCCGATCTCTCAAGCATTCTCATGGCATCTGGAAAAGCGCCAACACCGGGAAGTATCAATTTATCCGCATCTTTCATTTCCGCAGGTGAAGCTGTTATTATATTTTTCAAATTTAGAAAATCCAAAGCATTTTTCAGGCTGAAAAGATTTCCTGCTCCATAATCAATGATAGCTATCATTCCGTTTTTCCTCTTTTTCAACTACAGGCTGCCCTTTGAGGATAATATCTCATCACCTTCAATTTTCACCGCTGATTTTAATGCGTGAGCAAAAGCTTTAAATATGGCTTCTGCCTTATGATGATCATTCTTTCCGTAAATCAGATTGATATGGAGAGTAACTCCGGCATTCGCGGCAAATGCCCGGAAGAATTCTTCCACCATTTGAGAATCCATATCTCCAAGGCGGTAATCCCCAAATTCAGCATTGAACACTAAATACGACCGCCCGCTGACATCTATACAGCAGGATGCCAGGGCTTCATCCATCGGAATCATGGCGTTCCCGTATCTTGCTATCCCGGCTTTATCGGTTAGAGTGTCAGCTAAGGCTGTTCCCAAAACGATGCCTATGTCCTCTATTGTATGATGACAGTCCACACCAAGATCTCCCTTGCAGCTAAGGGCCAAATCAAAGCCGCTATGAACGGCAAGCGCGGTAAGCATGTGATCGAAGAATCCGACCCCGCTGTTGATTTGACTTGTACCTTCGCCGTCTATATTCAGTGTAAGTTCAATTTTTGTTTCCTTCGTTTCTCTTTTAACATATCCCTCTCTCATTGTGATACCTCCACAACTTTATTTATCTGCACAAGATGTTAATATTTCAGAAAGAGCTTGAATCAAAGCATCATTCTCTTTCTTTGTTCCAGCGGTTATTCTGAGGAAATCCCCCAGTTGACGGACGATGATGGAGCGTTTTTTCAGCTCGTCATGTACATATGCTGTATCCCCAAGCTCTATAAAAACAAAATTTGTATCAGGCTTGATAATTCTTTTGACACCTTTATTTCCTTCAAATTGCAATAACGATATATAGAGATAATCTCTTGCGTTTTTGATTTCTTCTATTGATTTGTTGATATATTCGGGATGCGAGAAAATCACACTTCCTATTGCCTGGGTCATTGCATTCACGTTATACGGAGAGCGTACGGCATGCAGTGCCCTTGCGATCTGTTTTGAGGATATGGCAAAGCCAAGCCGGATAGCCGCGAGTCCCAATGCTTTGGAACAAGTCTTCAACAGAATCAGATTATCAAGTTTTTCAACATCTTTGATCACGGATTGATCGGAGAAATCCATATAGGCTTCATCAAGGATCACCAATGCTTCAGTGTTCTTGACAATGTGCAGGACATCTTCTCTGCTCATGACCAGAGATGTCGGACTGCAGGGATTAGAAAGAATAATCGCTGCAGGCTTGTTATCATTTGCTGCTCCAATCACATCAGCCGCCGTCAGGATAAGGTCGTCCTTTTTTTTCAGAACAATGTTTGTTTTCTCATAAATCTGACCGTAGAAACTATACATTGAGAAATCCGGAGTAAAGGTGAGCACCCTATCGCCCGGTCTCAGAAATGCACCCATGATTACTGTAATCAATTCATCAGATCCGTTTCCGGGTACGACCGTTCCGGCATCTATACCGTAATAACGTGCAAACTTTTCGCATAGTTCGGCTGCCATAGGATCCGGATATCTATTAAATTTCACGTCTGCTACAGCGGAAAGAAATTCTTCTCTCAATGCCTCCATAGGATCCAGAAAACTTTCATTTGCATCCAGACGAATCTGATAATTCCCTGTCACTGCATCATATGGTATTAGATTTTTTACTTTATCATTCAGTTCATATGTCATTTTCAAACCTCACTTTAATAGAATTGGCATGTGCGTCCAGACCTTCCTTAGCCGCAAGCGTTAGTATATCATCACGATCCGTATTTAAAGCTTCTTTCGTATAGAAGGTGTAGCTCATCTTTTTAATAAAGCTGTCAACTCCAAGCGGAGATGAGAATCTTGCTGTACCGGATGTCGGAAGAACGTGGTTTGTTCCGGACAAGTAATCGCCCAAAGGTTTTGGTGTATAGGAGCCGCAGAAAACCGACCCCGCATTTTTGATATACGGAAGATATTTCAATGGTTCTTTTACCATTAGCTCTAAATGCTCCGGGGCTATAGTATTTGAAAGAGTAAACATTTCGTCCATGCTCCTGCAGATGATCACAGCGCCGAAATCAGCTAAAGATCTATCAATTATCTGTTTCCGATTCAGAATTTTTATCTGCTGTTCGATTTCCTTTAATGTGTTCAGAGCTAAGCCCTCGCTGTCGGTAAGCAAAATCGCAGAAGCCATCGGATCATGCTCAGCCTGGCTTAACAGGTCTGCTGCTATATATCTTGGGTCTGCCGTACTGTCTGCAATAATCAGTATCTCACTCGGCCCGGCTATCATATCGATATCAACCTTCCCGAACAACAATTTCTTTGCAGTCGCCACAAAAATATTGCCGGGTCCTACGATTTTGTCCACCTTTGGGAAACTTTCAGTTCCATATGTGAGCGCCGCCACAGCTTGAGCTCCGCCTGCTAAAAAGACCCTGTCAACACCTGCAAGGTAAGCAGCGGCAAGTATATCCGGGTTACCTTTGCACACCGTCTTTCCCTCTGCTTCACTGACAATCATCGGAGGTGTTACCATGATGATTTCCTCCACTTCGGCTATCCTTGCCGGAATCGCATTCATCAATACTGTGGATGGATATGCCGCCGTACCGCCGGGCACATAAATCCCCACCCGTGACAGTCCGCGAACAGTCTGCCCGAGTATTACTCCGTTTTCCTTTCTTATTTCATAACCTTGCCGGCGTTGTTTTTCATGATAGGCGGTAATATTATCTATGGCATGCTGTAATGCCTTTTTTAGAGAATCTTCCGCCGCATCATATGCTTGTTTCAGTTCATCTTTAGCGATTTCAAATCTATCTGGTGCTGCACCGTCAAATTTAATACCGAAGCTTCTTACGGCTTCATCGCCATTTTCCCTTACTTCGTTTATGATTTTTAAAACCGCATCACTTGTTGAAAGGCTGATTTCTCCGGCTCTTTGCTTAATCTCGTTAATAAAATCTTTTTCCTTCCTGTTGTCTGCATATATTACTTTCATTTTAACCTCTTATCTTAGCTTCTTATCCTTCTATATACATCCGAAACCAATTCATCGATTTCTGCTTTCTTAAGCTTCATGCTGGCAACATTGACGATCAGTCTTGCTGAAATATCACGTATCTCCTCGATTACTTCCAGCCCGTTTTCTTTCAGTGTAACGCCTGTCTCCACTATATCAATGATTCCGTCAGCCAGATTCAAAAGAGGGGCAAGTTCAACTGAGCCTTCTATTTTTATTACCTCAATATCCATACCCTTTGACTCGAAATAGGCTCTTGCGACTTTCGGATATTTTGTGGCAATGCGTTTTGTGCTGTAGCCGCTGTAAAAATCCGATCCTTTAGGGACAGCCAAAGCAAATTTACATTTCCCGAATCCCAAGTCCAATACTTCGTAAAAGATTCCGCCTATCTCCATTATGGTATCCTTTCCCACAACCCCGATATCGCAGACTCCATGTTCTACATAAGTAATAACATCCGCCGCCTTGGCTAATACTACTTCAATATCTTTTCCCGGTATTGAAAGTAGAAGTTTTCTTCCCTTTTTTTTCAAGTTGCTGCAATCATATTCCATATTTTCGAACAGATCCACAATGCTGTCTTCAAGCCGTCCCTTAGTCAGCGCAATTCTTATTTTCCCTTTACTCTGCGTAAGGATCCCGTCCGCCCTGTTTGACAGCTCTTTAGCCTCGTTTCTCTTAAGCAGGCTGATAGCCAGTTGATCCACATTGATTCCGAATCCGGTCGCAGGCAGGTTTTCTCCAAAATCCTTGAACAGCTCATCGTATCTTCCGCCTGATAGGACAGGTTCCCCTGCCGATGAAATATACCCTCTGAATATCAGTGAACTATAATATTCAGCTTGATGGACCAAACCGAAATCTATCATTACTTTATCAAAATTCCTATCTTTAAGCTCTTGGAAGATCTGTTCAAGATACGACAGTATCTTGAGCAGTTTCTTATCATAGCCATCGAACAGCTTCCTTGCTTTCTCAAATGCTTCTCTCCCTCCGAACAGCCTTGGCAGTTCTTTAAGTAATGCCACAGTGTGATTTTCCGGAAAGCCTTCCAAAATATCCGACAATCCCGCATAATTTTTTGATGCAATAAGAAAATGTATAGCCTCTTTCTGCTCCGGGGTGGCAGAAAGATTATCCATCAACAGTTTATATATACCGATATGTCCGAGCTCAATTCTAAAATCATCCACACAGCATGAAGACAGCGCTTCCATCCCGGCAGTCAATATTTCAATATCCGATTCAAATGAAGATAGGCCAACCAGCTCGATTCCCATCTGCATTATCTCACTGCTTTTCCCTCTCAGTTCCGGCTGCTGGCGATATATTCTCTGAGCGTAATACAATCTGATCGGAAGCTCATGACCTTTAAGCTTAGTCGAAGTAAGTCTGGCGATAGGGATTGTCGAGTCGGGTCTCATTGCAAGAAGACGGCCTTTGTCATCAATCAGTTTATACATACTTTCCTGAGGGAAATACATCGAATTAGAAGAAAACACATCATAAAATTCAAAGCCGGGTGTAATGACTTCGCGGTATCCTCTTTCCTCGAATCCTTCTCTTAGCGTTTCTATGATTTTCCTCTGTGCTTCACATTCCTGAAACAGCAGATCTTTAGTACCTTCCGGAGTGATGCGGTCATATTTTTTCATTTTGAGTCCTCTTTCTATTGATTGGATGGCAAAGAGATGCGCAATTATTTTATTACGTTATAATAATACCGCTTTAAAGCGATAAAGTCAATGGATAATATGAATTATTTTCAGCAAACTGCACATAAAACCCTGCACAGCTAAAATTGCATTCCGATTCACATCTAAACTGTTCCGTTCTTCTTTATCTCATCTATTATAGGTTCGATGAAGCTCTTATCCGTAAAGTCAACCGGATGGGCATAAGCATTCAGCATGCCCCTCTCATCCGCAGTCGGTTCTTTTTTACTTTTTAAATATATCTTCATACCCTGCATCAGTATCCGGTCTACAAATGTGAGCTTGCTGTTGTCAAAACCTCCCCTTAACAGAAAAAACACAATTTTCTCTTGATGCGTTATTGTCAGATTGCGATTCTTTACCTCTTCATAGATTTCCGGGCGCACCGGTGAAGCACCAAGACCAAAGACGATGAGTTTTTTATCCTTAAGCGTCTCAAAATTTTCTGTGATTAGCTTTAAACCGTTGATACCTCCCGCATACAAACCGCCGCCGTATATTATCACGTCATAATTGAGCAGATCCTTAATTCCGGTTTTTTCACCTTTTAAAAGATCCCCTCCGACAGCCTCAACGATCCAATTTGCATATTTTTCTGTAAAGCCTGATTTCGAGCGATAAACCACAGCAATCTTCTCCATATTAGACTCACCCCTTCAACGATTCTATTTATTTTTTACTATATTTTCTCATATAAGACAGCCTCGCCATCTACAAGATTCACTGTATAGCCCCTCCCCGGATCAGGCTGCCAATGAAAGATATTCTGTTTTATATCCGGAAAGCAAATGCCCATAATCAGTGAAATCACACCGCCATGACATACTATTATGCTTTTGCCGCTGCGATTTTCTTCTTTCCAATACCTTTGCAAATCCTGCATTAACTCTCATGCGAAAATCAGTTGCGCTCTCTCCTTCAGGACAAGAGGTTAAGCCATTCTTATCATTAATCCACGCCTGATAATCAGCATTTTCTTTCAATTGGTCATGAGTTTTCATTTCGAATTCACCGAAATGGTATTCTCTCAGTTCCGGCAGAATAATATGATCTTTGCAGCCATAAATCAAGAAAAAGGTCTGTTCAGCCCTTAACAATCCGCTTGTATATAGTGTCGCACCCTTTGCGTTTGGATAAATACCTGCTATTGCATATTCCGAAATTGTGTCGACTCCTTTATTTGAAAGAGGCAAATCCGTGCTTCCGTAAAATTTTTTTGTAAGATTTGCCTCAGTTGTACCATGCCGAATTAAATGTATTTTATCCATTATTTTCCTCTCTTGACTATTACATGTTTTTGATTGATTATATCACTTTTGATGAGTTTTTCCAGCTATAAACAATATACAGGTGTAAATAATAAAAACATAAGTAAGCAAAGCGAACCGAAGTTTTTAGGAGATACGTTAATAAAATGCAGATATTGAAAACTAATAATGTAATATTTTTGATCGGAGCAGTAGGTTACGGGTTATTGGAAACACTGTATCGCGGTTTTACACACTGGACCATGCTGATAACAGGAGGCATAGTATTTGTCATCCTATTTAATATATATTCAAAAAAAGAAAGAGCTCCTCTTTGGCAAAAATGCCTCATAGGAGCCTTAATCATAACAGTTGTCGAACTGATGACAGGATGCATTATAAATCTTTGGCTTGGCTGGGATGTATGGGATTATTCAGGGTATGACTACAATTTTCTTGGGCAAATTTGTCTGACATATACTTTATTGTGGTTTTTCCTTTGTATCCCGTTGTCCTATTTTACCAGATATCTCAATATCCGGCGATCGCGTATACATTGAGGCAGTTTTGTGTTAAGTGTGCACCTTAGTGTGTTGTTCAATAATGAAGCTAATCGTTAAATGCGCCATTAATGCCGTTTAGCGTTCACTAAGTTTAACATAATCTTTTCTTTCGGCAACGCTTCTATATGCCGGCCGGATAATTTTGCCTGAATTGATCAATTCTTCGATACGGTGTGCACTCCAGCCGGAAATTCTTGCAATCGCAAAAATTGGTGTATAAAGCTCAATCGGCAGGTCCA
>CAYLLJ010000012.1:23838-39173 GCA_964384725.1 uncultured Oscillospiraceae bacterium
GCTGTAAAAGTCGATGTTAGCACTGACACCCTTGTAGATTTTGCGTTCTCCTGCAATAAGCTGTGCCGCAAGCTGCTCCACCGAGTTATACAGATGGAACTCATCCATTCTTCCTTTTTCTTCCGATAGGTTTTTAACAAATTTTTTAAAGATGTTCGCCCTGGGGTCTGAAAGTGAATAAACTGCATGCCCCATTCCATATATGAGTCCAGCTTTGTCGAATGCTTTCTTATTGAGTAAATCATTCAAATAGGCAAGAATCTGATCCTCATCTTTCCAGTCTGTTACATTTTTCTTAAGGTCATCGAACATCTGGACGACTTTGATGTTGGCTCCGCCATGCTTTGGTCCCTTCAGCGAGGCAAGCGATGCAGCAATAGCCGAATAGGTATCGGTACCTGATGAGGATACAACACGGTCAGTGAATGTTGAGTTGTTACCGCCGCCGTGCTCTGCATGAAGAACAAGTGCAAGATCAAGAAGCCTTGCTTCAAGCTCCGAATATTTAGAATCCTGTCTCAACATGTACAAAATGTTTTCCGCAGTTGATAATTCCGGTTTTGGTGTGTGTATAAACAAGCTATCCCCTTCGAAATAATGACGGTAGGATTGATATCCGTAAACTGACAGCAATGGAAACACAGCAATCAGAAGCAGAGATTGCCTAAGTACATTTGGTATACTTATATCGTTTGCTTTTGTATCATATGCGTGCAGCGTCAATACGCTTCGCGCCAGCATGTTCATCATATCCGGTGTGGGTGCCTTCATGATAACATCTCTTGCAAAGCTTGCAGGCAAGGTTCTAAAACTTGTTATAAGAGCGGAAAATTCCTCAAGCTGCTTAACCGATGGCAGTTTTCCGAAAAGCAGCAGATAGGTCGCCTCTTCAAAGCCAAATCGTTTTTCCTGGACAAAGCCTTTAACAAAGGTTTCAATATCAACACCACGATAAAACAATTTGCCCTCACAGGGTACTCTCTCACCATTTATAATCTCAAAAGATTGTATTTCGGAAATCTCTGTTAAGCCGGTCAGTACTCCATTGCCGTTTAAGTCTCTCAGTCCCCTGTTTACTTTATATTTTGTATACATTTCAGAATCGATAGAGCTGTTTTCCATGCATAATTCTGTCAGTTTCAAAATCTCCGGCGTTATTTCCGAATATTTGCTATCTAATGTGTTAAATTTAATCTCTAACATCGCATCCCCTTTCATGCCGGTATAAAATTGCCCGTCTATTTAATAATATTGTCCACAAATAATATTTCCTATTAATTTATGATTTAATAGTTTAGTATATCATAAGCTTGTTTTGCCAAACAAGATGAAATTTGTCGTTAGCTTGATATAAACACATATTATTTTTTCTTATAACACATTCATAGAATAGTCTTGACTGAAGAGGTACTTATTTATGATTTTGACAGAAATATTTATTTGTATTCTCCAAGAAATATTTA
This sequence comes from uncultured Oscillospiraceae bacterium, assembly GCA_964384725.1. Classification (GTDB taxonomy): domain Bacteria; phylum Bacillota; class Clostridia; order Peptostreptococcales; family Anaerovoracaceae; genus Anoxybacterium. The sequence goes on from CAYLLJ010000012.1 coordinate 25,302, forward strand.
TTGTATTCACATACAATTTGGGTATATAACACCAAGAGCACGATAAAATTGTTATTGTGTATGGTGTTCCGGACTTTTGTGGTGAAAATATAATGAATAAAGACAGGAGAAGAAAGATATGAGCAAAAAAATATTGATAATCGGCGGTGTAGCAGGCGGTGCCACCGCGGCCGCGAGACTCAGGAGACTGGATGAATCGCTTGAAATAATAATACTTGAGAGAGGCGAATACATATCCTATGCCAACTGCGGTTTGCCTTATTATATAGGAAATGTAATCAAAGAACGGAATGCCCTTCTTCTTCAGACTCCGGCAGCTATGAAAGCAAAGTTTAATATCAATGTCCGTGTTAACAACGAGGTGCTGTCAATCGACCGGAGCAATAAGACTGTTCAAGTGAAAAAGGTAAAAACCGGAGAAGAATACCGGGAAGCTTACGATATCCTCTTGATTGCAACGGGTTCCTCTCCGCTGAAACCTCCTATTCCCGGAATTGACGGGCCTGGAATCTTTACGCTTTGGACTGTGCCTGACACCGATATGATTAAAAAATATATATCAGAGAAAAAACCAAAAAGAGCTGCTGTTATCGGCGGCGGCTTTATTGGGCTGGAAATGGCGGAAAATCTTCATGCAGACGGCTTAAAAGTGACTGTTATTGAAATGCTGGATCAGGTGATGGCACCGGTAGATTTCGAGATGGCGCAGTTAGTGCATGAGAATATGCGGATGAATAATATACAGCTTGAATTGAGCAACGGCGTAAGGCAGTTTGATCATAAGGACGGAGTTACAGCGATATCACTGCAAAACGGAGCTTCTATTGACGCGGATCTGGTGATATTATCTATCGGTGTCCGCCCCAACAGTGTGCTGGCAAAGGAATGTGGCTTGGAGCTCAATGAAAAGGGTGGAATTAAAGTCGATGAATGCCTTAAAACTTCTGATCCCGCCATTTATGCTGTAGGCGACGTTATTGAGGCAGAAGGATTTGTTTTAAAAAACAGAACCATGATACCGCTTGCCGGTCCCGCCAACAAACAGGCAAGGATATGTGCGGATAATATTGCTCGTGAGGCTGGCAGTTTAACAGGAAGCACGGAAAAATACAATGGCACTCAGGGGACATCCGTTGCGCAGGTTTTTGATTTGACCGTGGCTGCTGTCGGAGTTAATGAAAAAACATTAAAGAGCATGGGCAAAGAGCTGAATAAGGACTACTTCGCCGCACTGATCAATCAAAAATCACATGCAGGATATTATCCCGGTGCAACCTCACTTACACTGAAGCTGTTGTTTGACCGAGACGGGAAGATTTTAGGAGCTCAAATCATCGGGCAGGAGGGTGCAGACAAGAGAATCGACACAATTGCGGCAACTCAAAGACTTGGCGGCACAGTCCTTGACCTTGCAGAGCTGGAGCTGGCATATGCCCCTCCTTATTCATCAGCAAAAGATCCCGTTAACATGCTGGGTTTTGTCGCTGATAATATATTAAAGGGGCTCGCTTCCTTCGTGAGATGGAATGAGCTTGAGCTTTTGGAGCAGTCCGGCAGAGACGATTATATTATACTCGATGTGAGTGAGGATGTGGAAAGAATGGTCTTTCATATTCCTAATTCTTACCACATCCCCCTCGGGCAGCTAAGGCAGCGTATGGATGAGCTGGATAAGGAAAAGCACATCATCACAAATTGTGCGATCGGTGTAAGGTCTTACAATGCCGCCCGCATTCTTAAAAATAACGGCTTCAAAAATGTAAGTATTCTGCCGGGAGGAAGCAGTTTTTACAAATCAGCGTACCACGATAAGCTTTCCGCTGTAAATCTTGATGGTACTTCAGTTAAAGGCGAAAAGCACGAAGAAGAAAGTATAGATATGAAAAACGATATAGGTAATAAGAATATAGAATCCGATAAAATCATCGCCAAAATGACTCTTGATTGCAGCGGGCTTCAATGTCCCGGCCCGATTATGAGAGTATTTCAAACCATAAAGGAAATGGCAGACGGTGAGGTTCTGCAGGTGTCGGCTACCGATATGGGGTTCGCGAAGGATATCGAAACCTGGTGCAGAAGAACGGGCAACACGCTTCTCAAGGCTGAAAGATCGGGGAAAGAGAGTATCGTTTATATACAAAAGGGGTCAAACAAAAATGACAGTTCTCATCTTCCGGAATCAGACAGCACCGTACCGTCTGTAAAGAGCTCTGACTGCGTGCAGCCTCAAGGGAAATCCATGATCGTATTCAGCGGTGATCTGGATAAGATACTGGCAGCCTTTGTTATCGCAAACGGCGCCGCGGCAATGGGAAGGCCTGTAACTATGTTCTTCACATTCTGGGGCCTTAATGCTCTCAGAAAGCAAGAAAAACAAAATGTGAAAAAGCCTTTCATAGATTCCATGTTTGGTGCCATGATGCCAAGGGGCGTTTCCAAGCTTGGCCTGTCTAATATGAATATGGGCGGAATGGGAACCGCAATGATGAAAAAGGTTATGAAAGATAAGAATGTCGACTCCCTTGAAACCCTGATGAAACAGGCTATGTTCAACGGTGTCAGGATCGTAGCCTGCACTATGTCGATGGATGTCATGGGACTTAAGCCGGAAGAATTTATCGACGGGGTCGAATTTGCAGGCGTTGCTGATTATCTCGGCGATGCCGAGGAATCCAATGTAAATTTATTTATATAAGCCTCTGATAAACAGCAGCATTTCTCGGGAAGTTTTGAAGTTAAAAGTGCCGGATTAAAGCAGGAAAATCACAAATAAATATTTGTGATTTTCCTTTTTGTAAGTTCGCCATCAATTCTCTTCTTTGATTAGATTTGCCATTTCAATAGCCGAAAGAGCTGCATCAAAGCCTTTATTCCCTGATTTTGTGCCTGCTCTCTCTATGGCCTGTTCAATAGAGTCTGTTGTCAGTACTCCAAAAATAACAGGTACAGTACCTGACAGCCCTACATTGGCTATCCCTTTGGTAACTTCGGCGCATACAAGCTCATAGTGAGATGTGGATCCTCTGATTACTGCGCCAAGACAAATAACAGCGTCATATTTCCCGCTCAAAGCCATCTTCTTAGCCGCAAACGGCAACTCAAAAGCTCCGGGCACCCAAACAAGGTCGATATTTTCTTCTGCGGTGCCATGCCGAAGCAGCCCGTCTTCCGCACCTCCGATCAATTTAGATACGATAAATTCATTAAAACGCGAGGCGGCTATCCCGATTTTTAGATCCTTTGCAATTAAATTACCTTGTATTACATTCATTTTTCTTCACTTCAAATGCATTCTGCATTCTACTTCCTTTCTGTTTTGTTTTTCTTTTTAACTTCTATTCTGGTTTTGTATTGCTCGTGTTGCTCGTTGAATAAGACAACATATGATTTAATTTTTTCTGCTTTGTTTTTAAATAAAATACATTTTCCTTATTAGCTTCCATCTGAATCGGCACACGTTCGGTTATCTCAAGTCCATAGCCTTCAAGACCTTTAATTTTCCTTGGATTATTGGTCATCAGTCTTAGCTTCTGGGCTCCCAGGTCTTTGAGGATTTGAGCCCCTATGCCATAATCGCGCAAATCGGCTTTAAAACCTAAGGCCAGATTCGCCTCCACAGTATCCATACCTCCGTCCTGGAGAGCATACGCTTTCAGCTTGTTGATAAGGCCGATTCCTCTTCCTTCCTGCCGCATATAGACCAGGATTCCCCGACCTTCTTTTGCAATATTGGACATCGCCGCATCAAACTGATCTCCGCAGTCACAGCGGATAGAATGTAAAGCATCCCCTGTCAGACATTCCGAATGGACCCGGGTCAGGACGGGTTCGCCGTTGTTTACATCCCCCATGACAAGCGCAACGTGATGCTCTCCGTTAATTTTATTCTGGTAACCATAAATTCTAAACGGTCCATACTTTGTTGGCAGTCTCGTTTCAACGACACGTTCTATAAGGCTTTCCCGCATGCTGCGATATGCTACCAAATCTGTTATCGTTATAATTCTAATTCCATGCTTATCGGCAAACTCCATCAATTGCGGCACTCTTGCCATGGTACCGTCTTCATTGAGGATCTCGCAAATGACGCCTGCGCCTTTCAATCCCGCAAGCTTTGCAAGATCAACAGCGGCCTCCGTATGTCCGGTTCTCTTCAAAACACCTCCCTCGCGTGCGCGGAGCGGAAATATATGTCCCGGTCTGCGAAAGTCATCAGGAACAGCATTATCATTAATCAACTCCACTATGGTTCGAGCTCTCTCAAAAGCTGAAATCCCTGTCGTCGTATCCTTATAATCGATGGATACGGTAAATGCTGTTTCATGATTGTCTGTATTCTTTTCCACCATCGCCGGAATGCCCAAATGATCCAGATCATTTCCTTCCATAGGCATGCAAACCAGTCCGCCTGCTTGTTTCACCATAAAATTGATTGCCTCGGGTGTTGCCTTTTCTGCCGCTATAATAAGATCACCCTCGTTTTCCCTATCGGGATCGTCTACCACGATTACCATTTTACCGTTTTTAATGTCCTCTATTGCCTCTGCAATATTGCTGAATTCGTTATTCATATCTGCCCTCCTGTTTAATAAAATCCATTCTGCTTTAAAAATGTTTCCGTCAATTGTGATTTGTTTTCATTTACATAAAATGACGGGTTCATAAGCTTCTCAACATATTTTCCGATTATGTCGCATTCCAGATTCACTTTATCTCCTGTCTTCTGCTGCAGCAATGTGGTCTCTCTGCCTGTGTGCGGGATAATAGACACCTGAAATCCCTTTAAATCAACCTTTGCAACTGTAAGACTGATCCCGTCAATTGCAACAGACCCCTTCTCGACAACGTAACGCATCAAAGATTCCTCTGCAGAAATAGTCAGCCATACGGCATTTTCCTCTTTTGAGATAGACCGTATCGTTCCGGTACCATCTATATGTCCGCTGACGATGTGCCCTCCAAACCTTCCATCCGCTTTCATTGCCCGTTCCAGATTTACTTCAGCACCCGGATACAGGCTCTCTAATTTGCTGCGCCGCATGGTTTCCGCCATTACATCAGACTCAAACCAGCTTTCCTTCATGTCAGCTACAGTTAGACATACACCGCTGGTGCAAATGCTGTCTCCTATACGAGTACCTTCAAGAACTTTATTGGCTTTAATTTGCAGCCTGGAAGATTTGCCTCCCTTCTCCACTCTTTGTACAATTCCTGTTTCTTCTATTATTCCTGTAAACAATGGGATTCCCCCTTTTCTTTTAAGTAAGCCGTAATCTTCAGATCTTCACCAATTCTCTCCACGGATTCAAACCTGATCGGATACGCCTGAGTTAGCCGCTCGATCCCTTTTCCGCCGACAAATGTTTTGGATTTTTCACCGCCTATGATTTTCGGTGCGATATATAAAATGATCTTGCTGACAATTCCATTTGAAAGAGCCGAATCATTTACGGCAGATCCTCCTTCAAGAAGAACACTGTCGATTGCCGATTCCTTCAATTTTTCCATAAGATCCTTCAAGTCCACATGATTATTGAAACTTTTACAGCAAAATATCCGGACTCCCATTTCTTTTAGCGCAGATACCCTTTCGTAAGGAGCACTGTCAGTGCAGGCAACGATTGTGGTGTTATACTGCTGGTCTTTTAGCACTCTGCTTTCTTGGGGTATTCGAAGATTGCTGTCCAAAATAATCCTGACCGGATTTTTACCGCCTTCAAGCCTGCAGGTGAGTTCAGGATCGTCCTTGATCACTGTTTCTACTCCTACCATGATGCCGGAATATCTGTTACGCAGTTTCTGGACATCATTTCTTGCTTCTGTACCCGTTATCCATTTTGATTCTCCCGAAGGCGACGTGGTTTTTCCATCAATGCTCATAGCGGTTTTCATCACCACAAAGGGGCGTCGTTTCTCGATGTAATGAAAAAACACCTCGTTAAGCTTCCGGCTTTCTTCTTCCAAAACCCCCACAATTACTTCAATGCCGGCTTCTCTTAACCTTTGTACGCCTTTGCCGCCCACCTTTGGATTTGGATCGACTGATCCGATGACAACGCGTTTAATTCCTTTTTCGATTAACATTTCAGTGCAGGGAGGAGTTTTGCCATAGTGGCAGCAGGGCTCTAAATTAACGAAGATATCTGCTGAGTCAACCGGTTCAGACGCATTTCTTACTGCGTTTACCTCAGCATGTGCCTGCCCGTATCTTTCATGCCAGCCTTCTCCGATAATTCTTCCGTTTTTTACAATAACTGCACCCACCAAAGGATTGGGATTGGTTTTTCCTATTCCATTCTCGGCTAATATCAATGCTCTTTGCATAAATTCCATATCACTTAGGTTCTTGTTTTCTTCCATCTATTATCACCTCCTGAGTAATAAAAAAACCCCAAACAATAGTTCAGGGTGGGGATTTTCTCATCCGGTATCAGTATAAACTGTTTTTAAAATAAAATACTCCGAAATATATAAAATATTTCAGAGCCAATCATTGAATTCAACAGATTTTTAACTGCAAAAACGGTTTTTACCGTATGATCATTCTTCTTTCATCCAGACTATACTGTCGGCTTCGGAATCTCACCGAATCATGCCTCGCGGCTCGTGGGCTTTACCACCGGTGGGGAATCACACCCCGCCCTGAAGAAACTATTCAATTTATAGATTTTATAATCTAAGTTAATGCTATCATGCAATAATATATCTGTCAATGGGGAATATTTCCATTAGGATTTCCGCTTGCTTCAGAAACAGCTTCGTTTTTAGCTTTGCACTCTTCTAACTTCATTTTCAGTTTTTTATTTTCCTGTTCTAATGAGTTGATGCTTTTCGTTGAACCTATTATTTTTGCCTTATATTTGATCCAGCGAATAAGACTGAGCATCAGAACTGCCAGGGCTCCGAATGCCGCCGAAATCAAAATGACCAGCGCCTGTGACATAGACATTTCGAATGTCAAAAAGCTGACTTCCACTGCTTCTGCGTTTTGTATTGCAAAGACTGCAACAATTAGTGCAAAAAGTAAAGCTACAACAAACTTCCAGTCCATCTTTATCCCTCCATCACGATTATTGAGATAGTCGAAATTTTTTCGAGTATGCGTTATAACAACTTGTATTGAAAAAAATGCAGCTTTGCTGAAAGGAAGCGATTGTTGAAATCGCTGCAGGTGTAAGAGAATATTCTACAGTCGAATATTTTCTACTTATGCGTTATAATCATTTTAATTATATCTTTTTTAAATCATTCCGCAAGTATTTTCCAATAATAACGAGGGAGAAAAAATGGAGATTAAGAAAGCAAAAGAATTAGTTATAAAAGCCGGTCATGAACTGGTCCGAACAGGACTTATCGCAAGAACATGGGGCAACGTCAGCTGCCGTATAGATAAAGACAGCTTTGTAATCACGCCAAGCGGCAGAGAATATCATACTTTGACGGCCGATGAAATAGTAGAAGTTAATATTGAAGACTTGAGCTGCAGCGGCAGCATCATTCCTTCCTCGGAAAAAGGCATACACCGAGCTGTATACCAGCTATATCCGAAAAACCACTTTGTTATCCACACACATCAGGAAAATGCGTCGGCTATATCCGCTGCAGGGATTGATTCTTTTAAGCCTTTATCTGATTATGCCGAATTAGGTGATGAGATCCTCTGTGCTGCGTATGCCCTTCCCGGTTCAAAAGACTTATGTGATAATGTAACAGCAGCATTAAAATACACCGCAGGAAACGCTGTTATCATGAAGCATCATGGTGTTCTCTGTTTTGGTGAAAGCTATGATGATGCCTTTAAGGCTGCATATCAATTGGAGACTGCCTGCAGGGAATTCATCAGAGAAAAAACAGAGAAGAACATTTCAGTTGAAAGCGAACCATATCCTATAAATAAAGAAGAAGTGTTGGGAGCCCTGAAGGCTTCAGATATAAATGGTCATCTAAGATTCGTAACAGATCCCGTCACAGTTCGATTTTCAAGGCTTGGCATTGACTTAAAGCCGATGGTTGATGATTTTGCACAAATCGTTGGTACAAATATGACAACCGTCGAGGCAAATACAGACATGATCCTCTCTGCCTTGAAATCGGATCCTGCCGTCTTTGTCAAAGGTTCAGGTGCAATCTGTATGGGAGAAAACGAAAGTGACGCCGATGCCGTCAGCATGATAATCCGCAAGAATTGTACGGCCTATTTTACTGCTTCCGCTCTTGGGAATGCAGGTTATATCGATCCGGAAGAATGCGAATTGATGCGCAGTTTCTACATTGAGAAATATTCGCTGTTATCTAAAAACAGGATGAAGAACAAGTGATATCGCCTATACACATCTACCTGCAGTAGAGATCTACAAATCATAGATTTGTGATTTCTTTGCATAAGTTCGCCATCAATTCGCTTCACAAATGGGCGAGCTAATAAATGATAAGGAATGCATCGCGCAAAATTTGAATCTCCTGTGCATACCCGGGCAATTCGTTTGGAGTCTCTAAAAAAAATGGCAAATGTCGCAGCTTTGGATGATTAATGACATTTGTGATTGATTTCAAGCCAATTGTTCCTTCTCCTATTTTTTCATGCCGGTCTTTATGGCTTGCAAAAGGATTTTTACTGTCATTGAGATGAACTGCACGAAGCCTTTCCAAGCCTATTATTCTATCAAACTCATCAAATACACTATTTAAATCATTCACTATATCATAACCCGCATCATATACATGACACGTGTCCAGACATACCCCCATTTTATTGTCAAGGTTTACTTTGTCTATAATTGCTTTGATTTCCTGAAATGTGCTTCCAATCTCGCTCCCTTTACCCGACATGGTTTCGAGCAGCACCATGGTTGTCTGGTCTGCTGTCAATATGGAATTCAGGGCTTCTGAAATCAGTTCGATTCCCTTTTCGCTCCCCTGACCTACATGACTCCCTGGATGAATATTGTAAAAATTATTTGGCAGATATTCCATACGTTCTAAATCATCTTTTAAAACCTGCAAAGCAAATTCTCTGATTTTCGGATTTGAAGAAGCCGGATTAAGAGTATAGGGAGCATGACCGAGTACGGGAGCAAATCTATTTTCATCCATGATCTTAAGTAAACAATTTACATCGTCATCATCGATATCTTTTGCCTTGCTGCCGCGCGGATTTCTTGTAAAAAACTGAAAAGTATTTGCATTGATGCCCAACGCTTCCTGCCCCAGATTGGCGAAACCTCTTGAAGTGGATAAATGACATCCTATATTCAGCATATTAAATCCCCTATTTCATACTTGTATTATTAATCTTCACCAAAGGAATCAAAATAATTCTTTGGCTATCTTTTTATATTATCATCAATTTACATGGCGTGTCCATGCAATTACTATGTTTCCTCTGTCAGTCTCAAGATCAGACGGCGCATAACCTTTTGCAGTGTAATATTTTAAGTTGTTTGAGTATAATTGTGTCATTTATGCCTTTCGATAAATATATTGATTAGGGTATGCTGAATATTTGATTATCGGATATTCAATCATTACTGAATACTTTCTGAAGGAGCATTGTTATGATTAATAAAAAGGACTTTGATCCTCAATGTATCACTTTCAGTCAAATGAATTTGATATTTACTTCGAGGTTCTATTACCGCAGGCTGACAACATGGACCAGCGAATATATAATCAGCAGGTATTATGGAACGGACACTACCGCGGATTTATTCAGCAGATTATATTTTGAATCCTTGGAAATTGGAAAAATGATCGAGGTAATATTTGGACGGGAAATTTCGGAGCAGTACAGCCAACTCTTAAGTCAGTATGCAATTACAGCGCGTGACTTGATTTCAGCTCAATTGGATGGAGATGAGGATGCGGTCAGTATGTATGTCGAACAATTATATGAAAATGTCGCGCAAAGAGCATTTTTTTTAGACTCCATTAACCCCTACTGGGACGCTTTTGAATATTATGACCTGTTTGCAACATACACACGCTACATAATTGAAATGGCGAATGCGCTTGCGGCAACTGACTTCAGCCGGATAATGGAGATTTATGATCTCCTTAGAGCTCATACAAATATAATGGGTGATGTTTTTGCACAGGGTCTTTATGACTACATGACCTCCGGCGTGCAGATAGATTATAGTCTCGAGGCCGATATCCCGTGTATTACTTATGATCAAATGAATTCAATTTATGAAATAAGGATGTTCTGGTTTGAACTTGTGACATGGGTCAGAAATTATATGCTTGGCGTATATCTGGGTATTGGCAGCGACTCTGAGCAAATATTAGCACGATTAAGGCAAGTCCCTGTTGATTATATAAATATATTAAGGGAATTCTTCGGTGATCAAGTATCAGATGAATATTTAAGTTTATTTAACACATATATAGATCTGATCGTTGCCTTTATTAATGCTCAGATTGACGGTAATATTGATGAAATAAATAGAATTACCCAGCTTTTTTATGAAAATGAAAATGAAAGAGCTGCGTTCTTGGCTTCAATTAATCCATTCTGGGGTGAAACTGAAGCAAGAGACAGATTACACAATCTTCTCCAGGCAACGATAGATGAATCCACAACCTTTTTGACGGGAGATTATGCCAGAAATGTTGATATATTCAGCAGACTCTTGGATCAGGCTGAGAGCATGAGCAACTTTTTATCACAAGGGCTGTTCGATTACATTAATTATACACTGCAAGAAACTACTGAAAATGCTTAAATTCAAATGTTAAATGTCACTCAGCGCTTACGACAACTTCATAAGGCCAGTTTGTAATTCCGCCAAAATCATAGACATCCGTGTAACCTAAGTTGATCAGTTTGTTAGCCGCCTGAGCACTTCGGTTGCCGGAGCGGCAATATACCAGTATTTCAGCGTCAAGGTCAGAAAGAAGCTCAGGCTGTTTATCGGAAATAGTATCATTCGGTATCAGAATTGCACCTTCGATATGCCCGGCTTCGTACTCTTCAGCGGTCCTCACATCCAGAATAATTATATCATCTCCGCTGTCCATTCTTGCCTTGGCATCTTCGGCGGATATTTTCTGATAACCCGATCCGGCAGCATCAGGGGAGCCTGACGTACATGAGAACAGTAATACTGCCGTGAATATTATAAATACAAATAAAATATTCTTTTTCATTAATAGCCTCTTTGAATCATGCCTTTCGTGTGGACATCCAGAAAAGATAAATTCATTAAATTTCCTCTTTTGACTTCAATTTTAACACCTATTATTATGCCGCGCCAACAAATGTTTCCACTGACGAAATAAATGTTCAGATTGAACGGGTTTAAAAAGCAATTCTACAACTAAGACTTTAACTTTATGCGATAGATTAGTTCACATTTGTATGATATTATCGATATTGGCAAAAAGGAGAAAAATTTATGATAAATAAGAATTTAATTGGATATTATGGAGATTGTACACAAAAATAATGAAATTGTAATAACCTAAAACAGTTACCTTCCAAGATAATACCAATATTAATTTTAGAGGATGAATAATGACTTTAAATTTATATAAATACGGACTCGATGACTATTTTGCAAACGAATCGGCACTGTATAAGAACCTGTTTATAGCACGTGTTACTGAAGAGCATCGCGAGCAATACAAAGTAATCACCGAATGCGGTGAGCTCAACGCTGTTGTTTCAGGGAAACTTCTTTATCAAGCAGATGGAAAATCCGACTTTCCGGCAGTTGGTGATTGGGTGATGATCGACAGAGCGGACGATAACAACGGGAGTGCCGTCATACACCACATACTCAAGCGTAAGAGCAGATTTACCCGCAAAGCTGCAGGCACGGCAAATGAGGAACAAATTGTCGCTGCAAATATTGATATCATCTTTATTTGTATGTCGCTCAATGCAGACTTCAATCTAAGGCGATTGGAAAGATATCTGACGATTGCATGGGACAGTATGTCCACCCCGGTAATTATTTTGACGAAATCTGATTTATGTGAGGATACCCAGCTTAAATTGAATGAGGTAGCAGCTGTGGCTATTGGTGTGGATGTAGTGGTCTGCTCCGCAGAAAACTCCGATGGCTTGGATACTATCCTGACTTATACCAAGCCCGGAAAGACCATTGCTTTTATCGGCTCATCAGGGGTTGGGAAGTCAACGCTTATTAATCGCCTGATGGGCCAGGAAATTCTCGCAACAAAGCAAGTCCGCGAGGATGATGACAAAGGCAGGCATACCACTACCCATAGACAATTACTTCTGCTTCCAAATGGAGGGATCGCAATTGATACTCCGGGGATGCGCGAGCTTCAGATTTTCACAGGCGATCTTTCGAAAACCTTTGAGGACATAGATGAATTAGCCTTGGGATGCAAATATAAAAACTGTGCTCATGGCAATGAACCCGGCTGTGCAGTAAGACAGGCTATTAATGACGGAATACTGTCGGAAAAGCGTTTTGAAAGCTACCAAAAGCTGCAGCGAGAGATGTCCTATGACGGTCTGAACTCTCGCCAAAGGGAGAATGAAAAGATCAACCGTATGTTTGGGAGCAAGGCAGAAATGAAGCAGGCATTCAAGCAAATAAAAGAAAATAAGGAACGGTAACGAAGGATTATATCCGGAGCTGATTTCGTAAAAAAATATCCTTACCTGTTGGTAAAGATATTTTTTTGGTGGAGAATAGGGGGATCGAACCCCTGACCTCCGCATTGCGAACGCGGCGCGCTCCCAGCTGCGCTAATTCCCCAAGTTCTTCAAAACTATTTTACTCTTTTGCACGACCGGTTACAAGACTTTTTGGCACCCTGCTTTCACACGGTACTCCTACCTGGCATTTACCGCAGCCATACCTTGGGATGAATTTCTTGCGAGTCTCTTCTATAAATAAATAGCATGGGAAATGATCCTTGCCATTTTCAACTGAGATTGCATTTACCGGACACCTTTTGACACAAACCCCGCACATATTGCAATATTCATATACTCCGTTATACTCTCTTGTATCAGGCGGTAAAAATAAATCCGTGATAATGCTGCCAAATCTTCCGGCAATACCTTTTCGTGTAATTAGTCCTGCAGAAAGTCCGAAGGTTCCCAGTCCGCATGCAAACGCAGCATGTCTTTCCGACCAATTGCTTGAAAAATGTATATCATACTTTTCATCACCGTCGTTCGTCCAAAACCTCTCATCCAAGGATGGTACTATACATTTATATCCTGCATCTGACAATACTGATATCAAATATTCACACAGCTTTTCCAGCAGCATCTGACCTTCATATCTCCCATGCAGCCATTCTTCTGCCGGCCATTTTACATCCTTCTTGTTTCCCTTTTTCACTGTTTCGGTGAATGGCAAAAAAAACGATATGACTGTTTTAGCTTCCGGCAGCCATTCCTTTGGAGACAAGAAGTGAGCTCCGATGACCGATGATTGTTTGAATGATGTAAATAATTCATCGTCAGCAGATCCAAATGAGAAAATCGGTTTGTCAAAAATTTTCATCCCTTCGACACTTAATGATAAGGCCTTTTGTTTTGAAATATAGTTATCTGCTGAATCCTCGATAAAATGCTCTGCCTTTATTATCAAATCCTGCTTGTTCATATTTATATTCCTCCGCATATATTCTGTAATTCCTTTACAGCGGATGTGCGAACTGCTCTGTTTTATCATTAAGGGTTATTCGGGTGTAGGCTTATACATGAAGCCATCAAGCTGACGAAACCCTCGAATCTCTCAAGGGTTTTTGGCGTTTTGTGGTGGGGACAGCGGGATTCGAACCTGCGACCTCATGCTTGTGACGCATGCGCTCTAACCAACTGAGCTATGCCCCCTAATTGCAATTAATTTAGGTATATTATCCTCCATTTGTATATTCATG
>CAYLLJ010000012.1:39185-45787 GCA_964384725.1 uncultured Oscillospiraceae bacterium
AATATTTAACTTCACATTCGGTTACAATATCATTGCATCACTTGACATATGCATACTTTAATTTATAATATAATTATGATATCAGATTAATATCATAATTGTCAAATAGAGAAAGGGGTTATTTATATGACTGATAACGATAACTTAAAAGAAAAACAATTGCATTTTAAAGAGATTACGCCAAAGTTCACTAATGGCATGGCTGTTCTCATTCTCAACATCCTGCTTATGCTTGCTGCTTTAGCGGGAATCATTTTCGGTATAATTAAGGTCAGCGATGCTGCGGGGAGCGGCGCTTCCGGCATATCACTTATCGTAATATGTTCTTTATATCTTGCTATAATTGGCCCGGTTCTGTTTGCGGGGTTGAAAATACTGAAGCCTAATGAAGCACTTGTACTCACCCTGTTTGGGAAATATCACGGCACTTTAAAAGGCGAAGGTTTTTTCTTCGTCAATCCTTTTGTGACCGCATTTCATCCGGGCTCAGAACCGCCTGCTGCTGCTTCGGCTGCTTCCGAATTAACTGCGGCCGCCGGGAAAAATATTACAGTGCCTGCCAAGAAACATAGCAAAATCATATCTTTGAAAACGATGACACTTAATAATGACAAGCAAAAGATAAACGACGAGCTCGGAAATCCTATTATAATTGGTATAGTTGTTATCTGGAGAGTGGTAAATACCGCAAAAGCTGCTTTTAATGTCGATAACTATACAGAGTATCTTTCAATTCAATGTGATTCAGCTTTAAGGAATATCGTCAGGCTTTATCCTTATGATTCATCAAATGAAGATCAGGAAAAATCTCTTCGCGGAAGCAGTCAGGAAATAGCCGGAAAGCTGAAGGACGAGATCCAAAAGTCAGTAGAGATTGCAGGTCTTGAAATTATGGAGGCAAGAATCACTCATTTAGCTTATGCTCCGGAAATAGCCGCTGCGATGCTGCAGAGGCAGCAGGCATCAGCAATTATCGCCGCAAGGCAGATGATCGTGGAAAGCGCTGTCGGAATGGTGGAAATGGCATTGGATAAACTGAGCGAAAGAGAGATCGTCGAATTGGATGAAGAGCGAAAGGCTGCGATGGTCAGCAATCTCCTTGTAGTTCTCTGCGGGAACAAAGATGCTCAGCCGATTGTTAACAGCGGATCTATATATTAATCAATTCGTTTATTGCAGATCGCCTTTAATTTGTTTCATAAATCAGTCAAGTCAGTATCTGCATATGTTATAACACCGAGGAAGGGGGAATCATGGCATATGGAAGCTAAAGAAAAAGACAAAAAACAGCTGCTGCTGAGATTATCATCCTCCCTTTGGAAGGAGCTTGCCGCCTGGTCTGAAGATGATTTTCGATCAATTAACGGTCAGATCGAATATCTATTAACTGAATGTGTGCGGCAAAGGAAAAAGAGAAATAGAAACTTGGATCCAAAATGATAAAAAAATTAAATGACGTGCAAAATATTTCTTGCAATTATATTTATAGTCTTGTATAATGGTATTACGTTAAATAAATAACAATTGAATAAACCGTTCTGACGCCCGAAGATTTTTCTGAGGGGAAAGGCACATAATAAAGACCATTTTCCTATCTTTTTGCGCCTTTTATGGCGCATTTTTATTGTAAAGAATATCTACATATAGGAAATTGTTATTTTATTTGCAATTGCAATTAGTTGAACAGAATGTTATATGGAAAGGAGAACCACTATGGATTCTCGAATCGCTTTGATCGGAATTATCGTTGATGATGATGCTTCTATAGAGAAAATGAATCTTATCCTGCATCAGTTTGCACAATACGTTATAGGCCGAATGGGCGTGCCTTACACTAAAAAAAATATTGCCATAATAAGCATTGCCTTGGATGCTCCCGGCGATGTTATAAGCTCTCTTTCAGGGAAGTTGGGTATGCTTCCGGGTGTGAGCACGAAAACTGTATATTCTAAGATGAATTACAACGAAGCAGGTGGCTCCTCATGATGAAGCAATTGATCGATAAATTGGCAGAAGAGAATAGGCTTACCAGAGAAGAATACATAGCCCTGATAGAAAACCGAAACCCTGAGACTTGCGAATACTTATTTGATAAGGCTCGGAAGGTGAGAGAAAAGCATTATGGCCGGGAAGTATATCTAAGAGGGCTGATCGAATTTACCAATTACTGCAAAAATGATTGCTACTATTGCGGTATACGAAGAAGCAACCATAACATAACGCGTTACCGTTTAACAAAAGAAGAGATCCTTGACTGCTGCAGTGAGGGGTATCGGCTCGGATTCCGCACCTTTGTGCTTCAAGGCGGAGAAGATAATCATTACAATGATACTATTATCGTAGATATCATTCGGGATATCAAACGCCTTTACCCGGATTGCGCCCTGACCTTATCTATAGGCGAACATTCTCGAGAGAGCTATCAGGCATTTTATGAAGCAGGCGCCGACCGATACCTGCTGCGTCATGAAACAGCCGACCCGAATCATTATAAAACATTGCACCCTCCGAATCTCTCACCGGAATTTAGGAAACAGTGTTTACAGGAATTGAAGGAAATCGGTTATCAGGTAGGAAGCGGCTTTATGGTGGGATCTCCCGGTCAGACTGTTGAAAACCTGGCGGAAGACCTTTTATATCTTCAGGAACTCCAGCCGCATATGGTTGGCATCGGTCCATTTATTCCGCATCACGATACTCCGTTTGCAGGTGAATCAAGCGGTACGACAGAGTTGACACTGTTTCTGTTGGGACTGATCCGGTTAATGCTTCCCGCTGTTCTTCTGCCTGCCACGACAGCTCTCGGAACCATAGACCCAATGGGACGTGAAAAAGGAATTCTTGCCGGCGCAAATGTCATAATGCCAAACCTATCACCAATAGAAGTGCGTAATAAATATCTGCTCTATGATAATAAAATCTGTACAGGAGACGAAGCGGCAGAATGCCGTAATTGTATTGAGGGACGAATGAAGCTGATCGGCTATAATACTATTGTCGATCGCGGAGATTCTAAAATGATACAGGAGGGAAATAATGTATAACGTAAAATCAATAAATGCTGATGAATTTATAAACGATGAAGAAATAATGGATACCCTGTCTTATGCCGAATCGAACAAGCATAATGTTGAGTTGATCGACAGCATTCTGAAAAAAGCAAGACTGCGAAACGGCTTGTCTCATAGGGAAGCGGCAGTATTGCTGGATTGTGATATGGAAGATAAAAACCAGGAAATCTATGCTCTTGCAGAGCAGATGAAGAAGGATATATACGGTAACCGCATTGTAATGTTTGCTCCGCTTTATCTTTCCAATTACTGTGTCAATGGTTGTGTCTACTGCCCTTATCATAGTTCCAACAAGCATATCGCACGAAAGAAATTGACTCAGGAGGATATAAAAAGAGAAGTCATTGCGCTTCAGGATATGGGTCATAAGAGACTGGCTATCGAGGCCGGCGAAGATCCTGTCAACAACCCGATCGAATATATCCTTGAGAGTATAAAAACTATTTATAGTATACAGCACAAAAATGGAGCGATCCGAAGAGTCAATGTCAATATCGCCGCTACCACCGTAGAAAATTATGAAAAGCTTCGTGATGCCGGAATCGGAACTTATATACTGTTTCAGGAGACTTATCATAAGAAAAGTTACGAGGCGCTTCATCCTTTCGGTCCGAAACACAATTACGCCTGGCATACTGAGGCTATGGACCGTGCTATGGAAGGCGGTATCGATGACGTCGGACTCGGCGTATTATTCGGGCTGGAATTATTCAGATATGATTTTGTCGGCTTGCTTATGCATGCCGAGCATTTGGAAGCAGCCCGCGGCGTGGGTCCCCATACGATCAGCGTGCCCCGGATCCGTCATGCAGATGATATAGATGCAAATACCTTTGAAAACGGGATCAGTGATGATGTCTTTGCAAAGGTTGTCGCTTGTATCAGGCTTGCCGTTCCTTACACGGGTATGATCGTCTCTACAAGAGAGAGCAAAAGCTGCCGTGAGCGCGTTTTACATCTCGGCATTTCCCAGGTCAGCGGCGGATCAAGAACCAGCGTGGGCGGTTATCAGGAACCCGAACCTGAGAATGAAAATTCAGCGCAATTTGATGTAATGGATACAAGAAACCTTGATGAAGTTGTACGTTGGCTTATGGATCTCGGGTATATACCGAGCTTCTGCACCGCATGTTACCGTGAAGGGCGTACAGGAGACCGTTTTATGGCATTAAGCAAGAACGGTGAGATTCAAAACTGCTGTCACCCTAACGCTTTGATGACGCTGAAAGAATACCTTGAGGATTATGCTTCACCTGATACGAAAGCGATCGGTGAACAGTTGATACTTGACGAATTATTAAATATACCAAGGGAGAAAGTCCGAGATATCGTTACCGAAAACATTAAAAAAATAGAAAAAGGCAGCCGGGATTTTCGATTATAATGCATAACCTGCCGCTGTATGATGGCTGCGTAAATTGCAAGATTGACACTATTATATAGTAAATGAAAGGTAAATTTAATTATGGGATTAAATAGTACGCCCTCTTCCGACAGAGTCCATATCGGATTCTTCGGTAGGCGCAATGCCGGAAAATCGAGCGTGATCAATGCTGTGACGGGACAAAATCTATCTATCGTGTCCGAAGTGAAGGGAACCACCACTGATCCGGTTTATAAGGCTATGGAGCTTCTGCCTCTTGGACCCGTCATGATGATAGATACTCCGGGGCTGGATGACGAAGGAGAACTTGGAAAGCTTCGAGTGCAAAAAAGCTTTCAGGTACTTAACAAGATTGATATTGCAGTTTTGGTTGTAGATGGAAGAATCGGCATATCGAAAGAAGACCGTTCTATAATTCATCAATTTCGTCAAAAAAATATTCCATATATAATTGCCTTCAATAAACAGGATCTTTTGAAACACAGCGCTGATGACGAGCTGTATGCAAAGGATGATTCCGGAGCAAAGGATGATTCAGGCTGTACGGGAGAAGTTTCATATCCTGCAGGAAACATTATTCGTATCAGCAGCGTTACCGGAGAAAACATCCATGAATTGAAAGAGCTTATCGCAAATCAAGTTCCTTCAGGACAGTCAAAGTATCCCATCGTTTCAGACCTGATTAACCCTTGCGATTTTGTCGTATTGGTCGTGCCCATCGACTCCTCTGCACCAAAGGGACGATTAATTCTTCCTCAGCAGCAGACTATTCGCGATATTTTAGAGTCCAATGGTACTGCGATCGTCACAAAAGAGACCGAATTGAAATCAACTTTGGAAAGCCTTGGTAAGGTACCCCGTCTAATTATCACAGACAGTCAGGTTTTTGCAAGTGCAGCTGCGGATACTCCCGATGATATCCCCCTTACCTCCTTTTCAATTTTATTTGCTCGTCATAAAGGGGATCTTGCACTTGCTGTAAAGGGAGCCGCAGCCGTTGACAAATTAAACGACGGTGACACTGTTCTGATTTCTGAAGGATGCACTCATCACCGCCAGTGTGATGATATTGGAACGAAGAAATTGCCCCTATGGCTAAATCAATATACAGGAAAGCAACTGCATTTTGAATTTGTCAGCGGTACGGAATACCCCGAGGACCTCACTCCCTTCCGGCTGATTGTTCACTGCGGCGGATGCATGCTTAACGAGCGTGAAATGAAGTATCGGCTTCAATGTGCAGAAGATCAGAATATACCTATCACGAATTATGGCATCCTGATAGCTTATATACAGGGAATTTTGAAACGGTGCATCTCACCTTTCCCTGGATTCCCCCGTCTATTAGATTGACTTATATTTCCAATATTCTAAAATTTCTTAATTTTCATAGTTTCTCTTCCCGAATTCTCTGTTTATTATATTGACAATGGCGGTGCGGGAGGTTATTATAATACATATAGTATCTGAGTATTCTAATACCGCAACATATTGTGCAAACAGAATACAGCTTAAAGTTGTTTCTGTTAATTCGCAGCAGTCAGCATTTTGGAGGTAGTAACAGTGTTGAAGCAAATTATCAAACGCGATCGTTCTGTCGTTCTATTTAAAAAGGAGAAAATTGTACTTGCAATATTTAAGGCTGCAAAGGCAGTTGGCGGAAATGATTTCTCTACATCGGAGAAATTAGCCGATGATGTCATTAAGATGGCTGAGCAGCGCTATCCGGAAGGAATAGCCGAAGTAGAAGGTATACAGGATATCGTAGAGAAGGTTTTAATAGAAAACGGACATGCAAAAACAGCAAAAGCATATATACTGTATCGTGAAAAGAGACGTTCTGCACGTGAATCCAATGCTCTGATCGGCGCAACCATCAATATGTTCACCGATTATCTGAATGATTCCGATTGGCAGGTCAATGAGAATGCAAATACGCAGAAATCAATAAACGGACTGAATAACTATGTACGGGAAGCCTTTACGCAAAATTACTGGCTTCATGAAATCTATACCGATGATATCAGAGAGGCTCACATATCCGGAGATATACATATTCACGACCTTGGGTTTTTCGGCCCATACTGCGCAGGTTGGGATTTACGACAGATTCTTACGAATGGATTCGGCGGAGTTCCAGGCAAGGT
>CAYLLJ010000013.1:0-5047 GCA_964384725.1 uncultured Oscillospiraceae bacterium
TGTACTGCTTTCCGCCGGTTTCAATTACTGCATACATATTCTTTTTACCTCCTCTATCCAGTCTCGCCATTAAGGGCAGCGCAAAGCTTTATCAAATAACCCTTCATGAGCGGCTTACATCGATATACTTTATCATATCAACCAGACTCTGTCAAATATTATTTAATCTTGAATAATTACGCCATCTTCATCAACTTGAAGAGGTGCTATAGTAAGCATGCTGTTTTTTAGGCGTTCTTCGATCCTAGACATACTATCCTTATTCTCAGCTAAGAAAGCTTTAGCATTCTCACGTCCCTGCCCGATCCGTTCACCGTCGAAACTATACCAAGAGCCTGCTTTCTCAACTATTTTAGCTTCTACCGCACTATCAAGAATATCTCCTTCCCGCGAAATTCCGCTGCCATACATAATATCAAATTCGGCTACTTTGAAAGGAGGAGCTACTTTATTTTTCACAACTTTAACACGAGTACGATTTCCCAATATTGAGTCTCCGGATTTGATGCTTTCCACTCTTCTGACATCCAGACGCATAGTGGAATAGAATTTCAACGCTCTGCCTCCCGTTGTTACTTCCGGATTGCCAAACATAACACCAACCTTTTCCCTAAGCTGATTTATAAAAATTGCGGAAGTATTTGATTTGCTTATAACACCTGCAAGTTTTCTTAGTGCCTGCGACATCAGTCTTGCTTGAAGCCCGATATGGCTGTCACCCATGTCGCCTTGAATTTCCGCTTTTGGCACTAAGGCCGCAACCGAATCGATAACCACAACATCGATTGCACCGCTTCGAACAAGCATCTCACATATTTCCAATGCCTGCTCACCTGTGTCAGGCTGAGAGACCAGCAATTCGTTTACATCCACCCCAAGGTTTTTTGCATATTCGGGATCCAGAGCATGCTCTGCATCGATAAAAGCCGCCTTTCCGCCCATCTTCTGCGCTTCTGCGATTATGTGAAGCGTAAGAGTTGTTTTGCCGGAGGATTCAGGCCCAAAGATCTCAACTATTCTTCCACGAGGAATTCCTCCGATTCCTGTAGCGATATCCAGACTGGTTGAACCTGTAGGGATTGCTTCAATACCCATATTGGCGGCTTCACTTCCGAGCTTCATTATAGCTCCTTTGCCAAATTGTTTTTGTATCTGAAGCATTGCAGCTTCCAATGCTTTTTCTTTATCTTCTTTATTGATACTCATGTATTATCCTCCTGTTTTATCAATCTGATGCTTAAAATAAGCTCAATCTTCAAAGAACATTTGTTCTGGTATTATCATAATATATAACGGAACTATGGTCAAGCATTATTTTTATGTTATATGTAAATATATACCATAAATAATCGTATATGTAAATAGAAATATTTGTTGAGATGGAAACCATTGCGGACACATTATAATCTATCCGAAATAATGTGAATATATTTCCTGAGTTACATAGAGTTACCAATAGATTACTGATGTATAATGCATTAAAATTAACTAAAACCGTATCGCTCGAAAAAAGGGAGAAAGAAAAATGATGCACAAAACGAAAAGCCTGAATAATTGGAAGTCGATTTTTTTGATTGCAAGTCTTTCGCTGTGTTTTTCTTTATTATTGTTCGCGAATGATATCGATCCGTCTGATAATGAAATAAATAAGAAAAAGGATAATGCCTTACCCTTAGTATCTCAAAAAAATGAAACGCAGCCTGGATATGACCTTGAAATTAGCGTTGCGGATATTAATGCTAACATTGATCATTCGGTTAACCCGGACCTTGATCAGGCAGCGGATCAGGAGCTTAATCGGATAAATGGGCAGGACCTCGATCAGAAAACTGATATTTCCGAAGTATCAAGATCCGCCTCTGTTCGTACATCAAAAAATATTCAGCCTCAAGCCGAGTCTGAAACGAAAGCACAAATACCGGATATTCTACAAGACGAATCAATCAGCGAAAAATTATATTCTGACGATGATCTGAATTTGCTTGCCCGATTAATCCATGCTGAAGCTCAAGCCGAGCCTTATGAAGCAAAAGTTGCAGTTGGAGCCGTTGTGCTAAACAGAATCGGTACTTTTGAAGATTCAATTAAAGGAGTAATTTATCAAAATATTGACGGATATTATCAATTTACTCCTGTGGAAAACGGCTGGATAAACAAACCTGCCGGAGAAGATTCCATAAAAGCGGCAAGAGAAGCTTTAGATGGAGCTGATCCCACCAACGGAGCTCTCTTTTATTATGACAATCAGACTACAAATGAATGGATCCTTGCTAAGCCTGTTTCTGTAACATTTGGCAATATGATCTATGCATTTTGATAGCGCATGATAATCATGATAATAACGGTGCATTATATTTCATCTATCAAATGGTTAACCATGTCCATCATACATAGCATGGTATAATTCCGGTTCCATTTTCTGCCGGTGTCCCTGATTTTGAATTCTCTGCATACCCGTTTGTCATCTAATAAAGCACAGATATAGACTAAACCAACAGGCTTTTCCTCTGTTCCGCCTTCCGGTCCGGCGATACCGGTTACTGAAATACATAATCTGCTTCCAACTTTCTTTTTTAAGCCTTCCGCCATCTCGATTGCCGTTTCTTCGCTGACAGCGCCGAATTTATCCAGGGTTTCAGCCCTTACGCCAAGTTCCTCTATTTTTGCACGGTTGCTATAAGTGACAATACCTCTGTCAAATACGGCTGAAATACCGGACACTTCCGTCAAAGTCTGAGCAAATAATCCGCCCGTACAGGATTCGGCACAGGAAACTGATATGTTTTTATCTATTAATTTCTTCCCTACTACCTCATACAGTTCCTCGTCATCATAGCTGAAAACAAACTTTCCGATTTTTTGATTGACTTCCTTAATCATATCATCCACGGCAGTTTTTGCCTCTTCTAAAGTTTTCCTTTTAGAGGTAATTCTGAGGCAAGCCTCACCTTCCTTTGCATAGGTGGCCAAAGTCGGATCTGTCTGCCCGTCAATCCATGGTTTCAATTCCGTTTCAAGCATGGATTCTCCAATACCAAATGTTCGCAGCATTTTATAATATATTACACATTCACTTTTTTTAAGAAGATAAGGTTTGATCTGCTGCTCAAACATCCGAGTCATTTCTCTTGGAGGACCGGGGAGACATATTATAATTTTACCTTCATTCTCCAAGGCAAATCCGGGTGCAGTTCCCGCATCATTATCAAACATGACTGCTCTGGAAGGCAAGTATGCCTGCTTCTTGTTATTATCAGTCATTTCGCGATTGACTCTCTTAAAAAAAGATTCTAATTCACTTAATATTTTTTTGTTAAGCACTAAGTCATCATGCATAACCTCTGCCGCTATTTCTTTTGTTAAATCATCCTGTGTGGGTCCGAGGCCGCCGGTTGTTATAATAAGGTCGCAATCGGTAAAAGCTTGGCGGATCATTTCAGCCAGCCGTTTCGGATTGTCGCCTACGGTATAATGATACATGACATCAACGCCCAGATTGTTTAATTGACTCGATAAAAAAACGGAGTTGCTGTTTGTTATCTGTCCGAATAACAACTCTGTTCCTACGCTTAGAATTGCTGATTTCATAGCTTTTTTCTCAACTTTCGTCTAATAAAAAATATTCTGTCCAATTTTTTTCATGTAAAACAAAGATCTTGATTTACATCGAAAAGATATTTTTGTTTTTAATGATATACTCCGCACCGGATATGATAGTCATAATAACAGCCGCCCACAGCATGATTTCTGCAAACGGAAAGTTAATCAGCTCAAATGGCCAATTTTTCAAAAGAAGTGCCGTAACAGCAATCATCTGAAGCACAGTTTTAATCTTTCCTGTCAATCCTGCGGCGATAACCAGACCTTGAGCCGCAGCAACAGTACGTAATCCTGTTACCGTAAACTCCCTTGCCAGTATCACTATTACCATCCATCCCGCTACATCACCGAGTTCAACAAGACATATCAGCGCAGAAATAACTAAAAGCTTATCAGCAAGAGGATCCATTATTTTACCGAAATTGGTAACTAAATCATACTTTCTTGCGATATGCCCATCCAATGCATCCGTTGCGGAAGCAATAATAAATATGATCGCAGATATGTAATAGTGTCCTGTCATTAAAACTATTATAAACACAGGGATCAATATTATTCGAAGCAGGGTAAGTTTATTCGGCAGATTCATGATATTCCTCCATTCCTACAAGATCATAGTCAAATGCATCTATTATTCTGACAGATGCGATATCTCCCGGTGCCAGTTGTCTATCAGATGTAAACAGGACTGAATTATCAATTTCAGGAGCATCATACCGGCTTCTGCCAATATAACTTCCGCCATCTTCAATTTCTTCAACCATAACATCCAGTATTTGTCCTATTTTCTTCATATTAGCGTTCAGGGATATTTCAAGCTGTTTCTCCATTATGATCTCTTTGCGTCTTTTTTTTGTATCTTCTCTAATCTGATTTTTCATCAAGGCAGCCGGTGTTCCCTCTTCCTTAGAGTAAGCAAAAACGCCCAAACGATCAAATTTCTCTTGTTCTACAAAGTTTACAAGTTCAGCAAAATCATAGTTGTCTTCTCCCGGAAAACCTGTAATCAAAGTAGTTCTTATATGAATATCCGGTATCGCTGTTCTAAGCCGCGACAATGTACTCATAATTGAAGTCTGAGTTGAACGCCGGTTCATTGATTTCAAAATCTTATCACTTACATGCTGGATCGGGATATCAATATAATGGCAAACTTTTTCTTCTTCAGCCATCACCTCGATCAAGTCATCGGTTATCAGGTCTTCATAGCAATACATCAGCCTTATCCAGAGGATTCCTTCTATCTTGCATAGTTTCCTTATGAGGTCAGGCAATCTCAGCTTTCCGTAAAGATCACGACCATATGCAGTAACATCCTGAGCGATAAGGATTAATTCCTTACAGCCTGTTGCTGCAAGTCCTTCTGCTTCTTTGATAATATCTTCCATTCGCCTGCTTCGGTAAGGGCCCCGTATCGATGGTATTATGCAATAAGAACAGATATTAT
>CAYLLJ010000013.1:5057-9586 GCA_964384725.1 uncultured Oscillospiraceae bacterium
GCTCCATACGTTTTCTGCTGCCGGTCTCAATAAATTCTTTTTGACATGTCCCAAGATATCTTTCCCTCTTTCCCGCAATATGATTTTTCAATATCTCAGGCAGGGACTGGTAATCATTAACTCCGATAAAAATATCGACCTCCGGCATTTCATCATAAAGTTCCTTGCTATAACGCTGTGAAAGGCAGCCGGCAACGATTAAAATCCCGTCTTCCTTCTTACATGCTGTCATATCAAAGATTCGGCTGATCGATTCTTTTTTTGCATCGTTAATGAATCCACAGGTGTTTACTATGATTACGTCTGCTTCTTCGGGGTTATTTATAATGGTATGGCCTGCTGATTCAAGAATGCCTGCAGCTACTTCAGAGTCATTGGCATTCTTTGTGCAGCCAAGTGTTTCAATATATAGTTTCACTATTTCCTCAGCTTTCTTCACCACCGGATGATAATGCAAGAAATTCATTTTCCGTTAACAGTACCTTTCTTGGTCTGCTGCCATCCGCCGGTCCGATTATTCCGCGTGCTTCCATCATATCAATCAATCTTGCTGCTCTGTTATATCCGATACGAAATCTTCTCTGCAGCATTGAAACAGATGCCTGTTCTGCCCGTACTACAGTTTCTATGGCATCAGGCAGCAGTTCATCTGTATCTTCGTCATTAACAGCCGTTTGAACTTTTTCTATGCTATGTATTACTTCATTGGAATAAGATATGTCGGGTACCTCTATGTACCTCTGAATCAGAAATAAAAGTTCCCTGTACCCGAAATGGCTTTGCGGTTCCCATCGGATGGAACAGCATGTCCCCTTTTCCAACCAGTTTTTCTGCACCCGACATGTCCAATATAGTTCTTGAGTCAAACTGAGAAGATACAGCAAAGGCAATTCTGGAAGGGATATTCGCTTTAATAACGCCTGTTATTATGTCCACAGAAGGCCTCTGGGTTGCCACGATGAGATGCATGCCTGCAGCTCGTGCCATTTGTGCCAATCGGCATATGGATTCTTCTACTTGCGATGGTGCTGCCATCATCAGGTCCGCTAATTCGTCTATAATAATGACGATTTGCGGCAAGAGCCTTTCGGTCTCTCCCTTTTTTTTAATGCTGTTATTGAAAGCTTCCAGATCTCTTACTCCCTCCTCGGCAAATTTTTTATATCGTTCCGTCATCTCGGCTACAGCCCAGTTTAATGCTGCCGCGGCCTTACCGGGTTCGGTGACAACAGGTATCAAGAGATGGGGAATTCCGTTATAATTATTCAGTTCGACTACCTTTGGATCAATAAGTACAAATTTTACTTCGTCGGGCTTTGCTTTATACAGCATACTGATAATGATACTGTTAATACATACACTTTTTCCTGACCCTGTTGAGCCTGCGATCAGCAAATGAGGCATACTCTTCAAATCAGCGACAATGGATTTCCCGGCAATATCTTTTCCTACAGCAAAACTGATTTTAGATTTTGAAGATTTATATTCAACAGATTCTATGATTTCCCTTATTGCGACCAGGTTGACCCTTTCGTTTTCTACTTCTATTCCTACAGCGGCTTTTCCGGGGATCGGCGCTTCTATACGAATGCTTTTAGCTTCCAGATTTAATGCTATATCATCTGAAAGTCTGACAATGCTGCTTACCTTGACCCCCGTGCTCGGTTGGATTTCATATCTGGTAACAGCAGGACCTTTAGTTACCTGCATTACTTTTGCATTTACGTTAAAATCAAGCAGGGTCTGTTCTAATTTAGCTGCTTTTGCCTTTAAATTTTCGTTTTCTCCTGAAGTATTTACAGGAGTCTTCGCGAGCAAATCTATGTGGGGCAGTTGAAACGGGTTTGAATTTTTGCCGTCAGTTTTAATACTAAGCTCTTCTATTGCCGTCGATTCTTTTGTTGGTTTTTCTCCCGCCTTTTCAAATCCGGCAGCGGCTTGTATATTCTGATGGCTTACAGGTGATGTATCTGTTTCGAGCCCCATACCCGCCTCCACAGCCGTTGTCTCTTCCAGACCTATAGTTATACGGTCAGAACTGTTTCCGGATTTTTCAAATAATCCGTCATCTTTCATATAATCAAGAATTCTCAATTGATTCTCGGTAATTGCGCTGGTATTGCTTACAACAGGACTGATAACCGGAAGCTCAGCAGTTTTTTCTTTCAATTCTTTTCGCTCAAAAATGGTTTTCTTTTCCTCTGCCATGACCGGTTTTGAAACAGGAACAGGGTCGGCTGCGGCAGCGGGAGTGATTGCGGCCACGGTAGTTTTGTTTTCCTGTTTCTTGGCGTGCCTCTTAGCTTTCATATTATCAAAGAATAGTGATACAGGTGTATTGATTACTAACATAAGTGATATGAGAACCACTACAGCAGAAAAAATGTACAGTCCTGTAATGCCAATAATCTTTATAAGCAGATATCCGGCAGTCATCCCGAAAGCTCCGCCATTTTCAAGGTCTACACCTGCCGAATACATCTGACTGATGAAAGATAGGGAGAAACTGTAATCCGTATCCGAACCCAAAAATCTTGAGGAATTGAACAGAGTAAGCATAAGAAAAATGAGAAATAAAAAAAATACGGAACGTCCGCTTATATGCGCGGTACGCTTTGCAAACAGCAATAATCCGTAAAGAATCAAATAATATGGCAAAACATAAGCTATATGTCCAAAGCATCCTTTTAACAAGCCGGATAAAATATGTCCCAGCTGGCCTGCCGCTTCTGTCTGGAGAGATATTACCAAAAAGGCTCCTAAAGCCATTATTACTATAGCCCATATTTCATCCTTGAGCCTGCTGACTGCTGAGGTGTTCGCCTGAGGCATGTCTTTATTTTGTGTTTTGTTTTTGGAACCTGGCGGCCTGCCCCGCTTTTTTTTCGCTTCAGTCATAAATAACTACCTTCTGTAAGACAATTGAATCAATATATTTAAATATTATTATGGTTTATAATTTGTCGAACCTAATTATATCATAAAACTATTGAAAAAAAAAGTATAGTAAAGCATAAAAAAGTTAAACATTCAGCCTGAAATGTTATATAATATTATAACGCATGCGTAAGTTCTGTACTTTACGGTGCAAAACGATAAAAGGAGGATAAAATATGAACAGGAAACCAAATTTAGCAATTGTAGGAGCAACCGGTGTTGTTGGCAGAACATTTCTGAAGGTTCTTGAGGAAAGAAACTTTCCTTTTGATAATTTATATATTATGGCCTCAGCAAAGTCTGCAGGATCCACGGTAACATTTAAGGGAAAAGATTATGTTGTTGAGGAATTAACGGAAAACTCTTTTGATAAACCGATTGATATTGCCCTATTTTCGGCAGGCGGAACAATCAGTGAAAAATTTGCCCCGATTGCAGCGTCAAAGGGTGTAATTGTAGTAGATAACAGCAGTGCCTGGAGAATGAATAAGGATGTTCCTTTGATAGTCCCGGAAGTAAACCCTGAACATATCAAATGGAATAAAGGCATCATTGCAAATCCAAACTGTTCAACAATACAGGCGGTAGTAGCCCTCAAACCGCTTCATGACAAATATGGTATAAAACGCATCGTATATTCAACATATCAAGCTGTTTCGGGAACCGGAGTCAAGGGTATTAAAGACCTTGAAGAAGGCCTGAAAGGAAACGACATTAATCAGGCATATCCTCATGCTATTGCCGGTAATTGTCTGCCGCATATTGATGTGTTTTTAGAAAACGGATATACTAAAGAAGAAATGAAGATGATCAACGAAACAAAAAAAATATTTGGAGACGACGATATTAGAATCACTGCTACCACTGTCAGAGTTCCGGTATTTGATTCCCACAGCGAATCAATAAATATCGAGCTCGAAAAACCTTTTGAAATTGAAGATATTAAAAACCTTTTTGCTGAAGCCCCGGGCATCATAGTTCAGGATGATCCCGAAAATAATATCTATCCTCTTGCAAGAGAAGCCGCAGGAAAAGATGAGGTGTTTGTCGGAAGGATCAGAAGAGACTTCAGCGTGGAAAACGGCTTAAACCTTTGGGTAGTAGCTGATAACATCCGAAAAGGTGCGGCTACCAATACGATACAGATTGCAGAGCTTCTCATAAAATAGAATAAATAGCGCAATTTAGTTATTAAGAAGGAAGGATGTGGGTCTTTATGGCACTTTTCAAAGGTGCGGGCGTAGCTCTTGTAACACCGTTCAAAGACGGTAAGGTTGACTTTGTAAGTATGAGCCAGTTGATTGACTGGCAGATTTCCTCGGGTATTGACGCAATTATCGCTTGCGGAACGACCGGAGAGGCTTCTACACTTAATGATGAAGAACATATTAAAACTGTTCAGTACACCGTGGAAAAAGTAAATGGAAGAGTACCGGTGATTGCGGGAGCAGGAAGCAATGATACTGCTCATGCGGTTCATCTGGCAAAACAGCTCGAACAAGTTGGAGCCGACGGATTGCTTCTCGTCACGCCATACTACAATAAATGTACACAAAAAGGGCTTATTGAGCACTACACAAAAATTGCAGATG
>CAYLLJ010000013.1:9630-13360 GCA_964384725.1 uncultured Oscillospiraceae bacterium
TAACATAGTGGGTATAAAGGAAGCGAGCGGGAATATTTCTCAGGTAGTTGAAATTGCCAGATATGTCTCCGATGACTTTGCACTTTATTCCGGTAATGATGATATGGTGGTACCGCTGCTCTCAGTCGGAGGAATCGGTATGATTTCAACGGTTGCCAATATAATACCGAAAGATACCCATACAATGGTCATGAAATATCTTGCCGGTGACACAAAAGAAGCCGCGAGACTGCAGCTTCAAATGAAGCATTTAATTGACGCCGTATTTATCGAGGTTAATCCTATTCCGATAAAAGCTGCTTTAAATCTGATGGGAAAAATCGAGCTTGAATACCGTCTTCCGCTTTGCCCTCCTGATGATAAATCAGTGGAGATTATTAGAAAAGAACTTATTAACTATGGGCTGATATAAAAGAATAGTAAGGAGGTTGCCATGTTAAACATTATCTTGCATGGATGTAATGGGAAAATGGGGAAAACATTACAGAAAATAATTTCAGAAGATCCCCACATGAGTGTCTTAGCCGGAATTGACCGGAACATAAGCGAAGAACCTGTTCCGTTTAATTTTTACATGTCTCCCTTAGATTGTGAAATTAAAGCAGATGTCGTAATTGATTTTTCCAACCATAGTGCTATTGAGGAACTCTTGAGTTTCTGTTTAAGAACAAAATCTCCTGTTGTAATAGCGACAACAGCTTTGGGAGACAGAGAGCTCGAACTTCTTTGGAAAGCAGCGGAAGAGATTCCTGTCTTCCATTCGGCAAATATGTCACTTGGGATCAATGCACTTGCAAGAATGCTGAAAATTTCAGTGCCCATTTTGGAAGATGATTTTAATATTGAAATAATTGAGAAGCATCATAATAAAAAGGTTGATTCCCCAAGCGGTACAGCTCTTCTCCTGGCAAATTCCATTAACGAGGTTGTGAAGGTAAAGAAAGACTATGTTTTCGGCAGACATAGCAAAAATGATCAATGCAAGATAACAGACATGGGAATACACTCAATCCGCGGCGGAACTATACCCGGAGAACATACAGTTATCTTTGCGGGTCCCGATGAAGTGATAGAATTGACTCATACCGTGTTTTCCAGGGAAATTTTTGCCCGAGGTGCTTTAAAAGCAGCGAAATTTATTGTCACAAAAGGAAGAGGACTTTATTCCATGGAGGATATGATGGAATAGTGACTGTCCCGGGCACTCTCTTTGAAACAGTTCGCCCTATTCATATATGAATTCATTTATGAAATATAAAAACGCCAGCATTGCTGGCGTTTTTATTTTGTTTTTTTATGGTTTTATGCTTCTGCCGCTACAATTTCCTTACCATTGTAGTAATTGCAATTCGGACATACTCTATGAGGAAGTTTAGGCTCGTGGCACTTTGGACATACTGATAATCCGGGTGCGGCCATCTTCATGTTCGGAGATCTTCTCTTATCTCTTCTTGCTTTTGAAGTTTTTCTCTTTGGAACTGCCATTATTCTACACCTCCTTCTGCTCGTGAAATCTATGTATATTAAAGTTATTCTTAAAACTAACTCCTAAAGTATATATGTTTCGATTCATATTGTCAACATTTATTTTATATGGCTGCCTGTTGTATTGTTCCAGGCTTTTATTACATCGCTCTGACGATATTAAAAGTATCTCTGGCAATCATAAGCTCTTCATTTGTCGGTATCAGTAAAATTTTAACCGTGGAGTCATCTCTGCTGATAATGGTTTCCTTGCCCCTGACTTTGTTCTTAACAAGATCAAGTTTGATTCCAAGATTTCCAAGTTCATTGCATATAACGTCTCTCATGTCTATCGAATTCTCTCCTACACCCGCTGTGAAGACGATTGCGTCCACTCCGTTCATTATTGCAATATATGCCCCGATATAGAACTTAACCTTGTGGGCGAAAACCTTAAGTGCCAGTTCCGCTCTTTCATTTCCATTGGAAACAGCTTCATCAAGGTCCCTGAAATCACTGCTTACTCCGGATATCCCAAGAACCCCGGACTTTTTGTTCAAGATATTATTTACTTCGCTCTGTTCAATATTTTCTTTATCCCTAATATATGATACTATCGCAGGGTCAATATCTCCTGATCTGGTTCCCATAACAAGTCCCTCAAGCGGTGTAAATCCCATACTGGTATCAATGCTCTTGCCTCTCTTGATGGCTGTTACGCTTGCACCGTTTCCGAGATGGCATGTGATTATTTTCAAATCTTCGATATTTACACCTAGCATATCAGCGGTTCTTTCAGCTACATATTTATGGCTCGTCCCGTGGAATCCGTATCTTCTGATTTTGTATTTTTCGTAATATTCATAGGGTATCGCATATATATATGACTCCGGAGGCATCGTTTGATGAAATGCCGTATCAAATACCGCCACCATTGGCGTATTAGGCATAAGTTCTTTGCATGCATTAATTCCTAAAATGTGAAGCGGTGCAAGCTCAATACATTCTGTCAAAGCCTCAATTACATCATCGGTAATCAATACCGAACTGCCGTATTTTTCTCCCGCATGTACAACACGGTGCCCTACCGCACCCAATTCATCCATCGATTTTATTATGCCATGATCTGCATCTGTTATGACATTTAGTACATGCCCGATAGCTTCCCTATGACTTGCCATGGGTTCCTCTATCTTGAATTTTTCGGTGCCGATCTTTTCATGAGTCAGGTAAGAGCCTTCTATTCCTATTCTTTCCACCAGCCCTTTAGCCAAAAGCATTTCACTTGTCATGTCAAGAACCTGATATTTTAGTGATGAACTTCCGCAATTAATTACCAATATTTTCATTAATACTTCCTCCACTGTTTGTTTTTTTTAACTTATTACATTATAGCCCTAATTCATTTTTTTTCAATAGATTTAAGGAATCTTATATAATTCACTGTTCCATTTTGCTATTAAACTCGACAAAAGGCTTCATTATATAATCCGAATGCGTATAGATTTCCCTATAAGCTATAAGATTATAGATATCCGAGGCCAAAACGTCGTATTTCAGCAAATCCCATTCGGAAGAATCCTTTGATATCTCACGGTTGATATTAGTCAGTATCGGAATCGTATTCAAATTTTCTTTTTTTATATGTTTAAGAAGTAAAGCGCCTTTACTGCTTATTGCCAGCACCCTTGCATAATTGATATCCTTGTTAATAATATTACGAAAGCTGTCTTTATTCAAACCGAGCAATATATGTACAAGAAGTCTTTGAATTCTGGTTTGGGTATACCGTTTTGACAGGACTGACCGAATCAGACTATTCGTATCAACGGAAGATATCGCAGCTTTTTTAACTCTGTGTTCCAGGCCTTCTGTTGCGGATATGATATTGCCGAGCTCGACGGGATCGCTTATTAGTATTTGATATATCAATAGCGGATAAAAATCATTAAGTCCAATATTAACACCCTCATTCAGCTCTTTAAAAACTTGAAATGTAGCAGGTGGAATAACATCCGAAACATCTTGTAACCTGCCTGATTTACCTAAAACCTCTCTGATTGCCGATGCACTTGCAATGTTATTATAACATTCTTTATCAAGATAGCCTGTCCCATATCTTTTTACCGTTAGCGATTCGATCCGGCTGCCGGTTATATTGAGCTGCTTCAGATATTCTACTGCCAGAATATTATTAGCACTTTTCAAAGTATCGGCACATTCATTGCCCATACATTGTTTTACTGCCTCATAACGTGCTCGCGGG
>CAYLLJ010000013.1:13374-18055 GCA_964384725.1 uncultured Oscillospiraceae bacterium
CTTTCATTTGAAATATAATCAGCCGTCTTATTTAATAGTGAGAGCTCCCCCGCCTCACTTCCAAATGAAAGATGTGTAATACATCCTATACGGTTAAGGATATCCACGGCACCTTTAGCAAAATACTCGGCATTATTACATGCAAAAACAAAAGGCAGTTCAATGACAAGATCAATGCCGTTTTTGATTGCGGCTGATGCACGGATCCATTTATCCGCCATAGCCGGCTCCCCTCTCTGCATAAAATCTCCACTCATAACACAGACTGTAAAATCGGGATCCGCTATTCTTTTCGATTCCTTCAGGTGATGCAAGTGCCCATTGTGAAACGGATTATATTCTGCTATGATTCCTAAAACGCGCATAGATTCTCCTCACTAATTTATCGATTAAAATTGTGATTAGAAAAATGATTACAATCATTATAACCATTTCGGCTGAAAATAACAATTGAGAAAAAAGACCGAGCTGGCTTATAATCTCGTATTGCCCGGTTACAGCTGTATTTACAGTCATTCCTCCAAGGATGAACGGCCCTATTATCCATGCCGTCAACCCTGCGAGCAAACCATGGGTGACTTTTACTGCCAGATAATAGCCTGAACTGATCTTTAAACCGGCTAACATGCTCATTGATTGCGCATATATGGAAAATCCGCCAAAAGAAATAAGAATAGTGCAAAGTATGCACTGATTGAGCAGTGAAAGACCTGCGCTTTCCCCAATACTGCTGCAGCCAATCGTCATCTCAAGCAAGCCTTTGATAAAGCCCTTGCTGTAATCGTCCTTTAGTGGGTCAAGTAACCCCGAGAGTTGCAAAAAATCTGCTGCAAGCATGAACAATACTATATAACCGCATATTATACCAAGCGCACGAAATGAGGAAATCAGAGAGTCTGTAAATATATCCAGCAGATTTCCTTTTGGAAACGCAGCCTTATAAACAATTCTGCCTGCTGATTCATTTTTTTCGACTGTACCGTTTTTGCATGATTTTGTTCTTATTGCGGAAAAAATTCTATACATAATCCCATTGAGAATGGCTCCTATATAATGTGATAAAGCAATAGCCGTTCCGGCTGCCGGTGAAGCAAGCATACCCGCCCCTACTGCGCCGAGCATGAAAAGCGGACCGGATGTGCTGCAAAAGGAGAGCATTCGTTTCGCATCTTTTTGTGTTATCGCTTTGCTTCTCCCAAAGTCTCCTATTAATTTCGCACCCATCGGATATCCGGATGTAATGCTGACACAAAAGACAAACGCAGATAAACCCGGAGCTCCGAACAGCTTTTGAAACGGTTTTTCAAAGATCTTTCCTATATATGCCGGAAGCCCCAGAACAGTCATAAAATTGACACAAATAAAAAAAGGCAGCAATGCAGGCAATACAGTGCTTGCCCACAGATAGATGCCTTTTTGTGCCGCATTTAAAGTAATGGCGGGATATGCCATCATCACTAAGCAGCCGGCGGATGATAGTACACCGGCTATAATATATATTGTTCTTCTTCTCTTTCCATTTTTCATACTTTAATCATATTAACGATAGAAAGAGAAAATACCTGTTAATCGTTGTTTTCGATCTGTGTTTTATAAACCATATCTTTGATTTCGTTTCTGTTTTCCGCTATTGTGCCATTGATTTTCTCAAATGTAGTCTGTAAATTGTTAAACATATCCTGAAAATACATGGCATTCATTTGATCCATTTTGTCCTGGAAATTATACAAAATGCTGTCTATGTAATCAAAAGTACTCATTTTCAATGATTTTACATTTGATTCTGCTACTCTCATAATCTCATCTGCACGCATTTTTGCCTTAACAGTTATGTCGTCATTTTCTATCAATGCCTCAGCTTGCACTTTTGCATCCTTTAGAATGGTTTCATATTCTTGTTTGGCTTCCTGCAGAATCCGCTGCCTTTCGTCCTTGATCCATTGTGCTTGCTGGATCTCATCCGGAAGTTCAACTCTTATCTCTTTTACTATCTCAAGTATTTCTTCTGCATCAACTAAAATTTTCCCTGTAAGCGGGAAGCCCGAACTTGTATCAACTATCTCTTCAATCTCGTCCAATAGTTCTAAAACCTTCATCAGCGATCCTCCCTTTTTCTTTGACATTTATTTTTCATATACTCCAGTACCTTATCAGGCACCAGGCCTTTTATATCTCCATTCAGCACGAAAACTTCTTTTACTATACTTGAACTGATAAAAGAATAGTCGGGGCTGGTCATTAAAAATATCGTTTCTACACCATTATTGTACAATCTGGCATTCATCTGAGCCATCTGTATTTCGAATTCAAAATCCATTGAAGCGCGCAAACCCCTTACGACTACATCAATATTATTTTGCTTTACATAGTCTGCCAAAAGCCCTTCAAAATGATCAACCTCAATATTTCCGATATTAGCCGTTGCCTCTTTGATCATATCTATTCTTTCTTCTACTGTAAAAAAGGGGACCTTTGAACGATTTTGAATTACTCCTACTATTAACTGATCTCCTAACTTAGATGCTCTGTTGATCAAATCCAGATGTCCGTTTGTGATCGGATCAAAGGATCCAGCATAAAGTACCTTTCTTATCATTTGTTGCTTTCCTCCAAATCATCAGTTGATGAATATATGCTTGTTGAGATAGTTCCGTATTTTTTTTCTTTAATTCTTGTGAATCCAGCTATTACATCAGACAGCGGTTCTTCTGCAGCGTGTTCAGCTATGATAACCCCTTCATCTGAAAGTAATGAAAGCTCGGAAATCAAATCAAAACAGCCTGCTAAAAGACCGGAATTGTACGGAGGATCCAAAAAAATGACATCAGCTTTTTCCGGGATCTTCCGAAGAACCTTTTCAAAATCTCCAAAAATTGTTGTTGATTTGTCTTCCTGTTTGCAGTACTTAATATTTTGCAGTGTAATTTTTATACTGTCTCTTGATCTGTCTCCAAAATAACAGCGGCTTGATCCCCGGCTGAGAGCTTCAAGCCCTAAATTACCCGTTCCCGAGAAAAGATCAATTACTACCGCATCCACAATATTTGCCGCTATTATGCTGAAAATAGCTTCTTTTACCTTATCGGTTGTAGGTCTGATATTATCGTCTTTCGGAGCATTCAGTTTTCTTCCCTTGAATTCGCCGGCAATAATGCGCACTTATGAAGCCCCCTTTATTGCTTAATATTGTACCATAAGATATAAAAAAATCAATTATTTGAACTTATATGTTTATGCGTTCCGTATTTTGAAATAGCCTCTCTATCTTATTCTTAAGAATAAGATTTTCCTTTTTTGTCAGAAATTCATCTTCATTCAGAATAAGTTCCGCCTCTTCACGAACAGAGTCTAATACTTTTATATGTTTTACAAGATCTGCAAGTTTAAACTCCGGTATTCCATGCTGCTTCATGCCGAAGAATTCCCCGGGTCCTCTCAATTCCAGGTCTTTTTCCGCAATAAGAAATCCATCATTTGTTGCTTTCATGATTTCCGCTCTTTCCTTCGCAAGAGATGAGCTTCCTTCAGAAATCAAAATGCAATAAGATTGTTCTTTTCCTCTCCCGACTCTTCCTCTAAGCTGATGAAGCTGAGCAAGTCCGAAGCGTTCTGCATTTTCTATCAGCATTACAGATGCATTTGGTACGTTTATTCCTACTTCTATGACTACAGTAGATATAAGTATCTGTATTTTTCCGGAATAAAAATCCTGCATGACACGGTCCTTATCAGTCTGCTTCATAGAACCATAAAGAAAAGCAATTGTAAATTCATAAAATCTATCTTTTAATTCATCATATAGCCCAAGAGCAGATCTTGCGTCCACATTTTCAGAGTCCGCAATAAGAGGCGCCACAATATATGCCTGCCGTCCTTTTCGGGCTTCTCTTCTGACAAACTCATAAGCAGCTTCTCTGCCCTCCTCTTTTACGGCTCTTGTAACGATCTGCTGCCTTCCGGGCGGTGCTTCGTCAATTACGGATATATCAAGGTCCCCATAAAGAATTACTGCCAATGTTCTGGGGATTGGAGTTGCAGTCATAACCAGCACATCCGGATTCATTCCTTTTTTCGATAGAATTTCCCGTTGGTTAACACCGAAGCGATGCTGCTCATCTGTAATAACCAGCCCAAGATTGCTATAATTCACATTGGGTTGAATTAATGCGTGTGTACCTATTATAATATCGATTTCTCCGGATTCTATCCTGTCTAAAGTTTCTTTTTTCTCTTTTGCTGAAAGGCTTCCGGATAAAAAACCTGCTTTTATTTTGTGCTGAATAAAAGCAGGATCAAGGCTGTCAAAATGCTGTTTGGCCAACAGCTCTGTCGGTGCCATCATTACCGCCTGAAAACCGCTTTTTACAGCCTTATACATGCTGCCGCTACTATAGTCTTGCCGGAACCCACGTCTCCCTGAACGAGCCGGTTCATTACTTTGCCGCTTTCCATATCCGCATTGATTTCGCCGATAACCCTTTGCTGTGCTCCTGTAAGTGAAAATGGGAAAGAACTCAAGAAACTGTCCATCAATACTTTCTTTGAAAACAAAATCCCCTTGTCACTTAAATTCATCTTTTTCCTGATTGACAGCAAACCGGTCTGAAGGAGCAGCAATTCTTCAAAAATTAGTCTGTATTTGGCTTCCATTAGTTTCTGTCTATCCTGTGGGTAATGTATA
>CAYLLJ010000013.1:18099-25288 GCA_964384725.1 uncultured Oscillospiraceae bacterium
TCTCAATAGCGTAAGAGATCCCGCAAAGCCTGTTTCTTTGCAGAGTGAGTTCGGGCAAATATTCATTCAGCTCAGGCAGCAGCGTAAGCGCTTCTTTATGCCATTTGCGCATTTCCCCCTGAGAAATGCCGCCGGTAAGAGGATATATCGGAACTAGAGACAGTTCCTGGCCTTGCTCATATTTTGATATTTCAGGGTGGAGCATCTGTATTCTCCCCCGGTTGACATTCACCTTACCGTAAAAAATATATTCCTCATTTTGTTTAATTGATTTAAGTAAATATCCCGCATTAAAAAAAATAACCTCTATTGCTCCGCTATCATCCTGAATCAAAAGCTTTAAGGTTTGTTTCCTGCCGGGAATCCTTCCTTTATACATCAGTATCAATTTTCCCTTAATCAATGCCGTATCCCCTTCATTCAGGGAAATGATCTCTCTTAGTTCACGCCGATCCTCGTAATCTCTTGGAAAAAAATACAATATATCTTCCACGGTATCAATATTAAGTTTGCTCAAAGAAGCGGACTTTTTTGGCCCAATCCCCTTGAGTTCGGAAACCTTTTTTTGCAGATTCATAGCAATACCCTCTATTATCTTCTTATTTCAATATTTCTTCTGACCATTTGTTTTGAAATAATACCGGTAACTACCACTGCAATGCTGTATACTTCAAGACCCGTAATTTCCGCGGTATGTTTTTTTATTCTCTCAATCATAATTTCAGTGACACGATTGATGCTCGTACCGAATCGAATCACAATGTAGAATTTAATATCGATACCGTTTTCACCAATGGCAATATCCATAAAGTTACTGTCATCAATTCCCCCGATAATTGGAACGAAACCGGCTGTCTTCCCTTTATGGTTTGATAAGAATACCTTACCGCTAAACTGTTCCGCTGCTTCAATTATGATTTTCCCTATGACTGACTTGTCAACAGAAATGGTACCTTCTTTAGTTTCGCGTTTATAAAGCAACCTTCCCGCCCCCTTACTGCTGTCCATTTTATCATATTGGCAACAAAATGAACAATAATTTTTGCACTATACTTTCCCGGGAGACATACAATGGTTATGGGTGGTTGTTTTGAGAAAAAGGCGAATGATTTTCAGGATTTCGGGAGTAGCAATGGCTATTATAGGGTCAGTACTGATAATACATACCGTCCCGGTTTATATATGGTACATTGTATTGATCGGTCTTATAATAGCGGCTGCATATTTAATGCTGAAATAAAGGGAATCTGCCCCCATCGATGTTTTTTTGATATTATTAGGAAGTGAAAACTATGAAAAATAAAAAATGCTGCTGCCGAAAGCCCGGTGAGGTCGAATTGTTTGGATTAATATTGCTGATCATAGGAATCGTAACCATATGTGCATTTCTTCTTCCATCAAAGATCTGGCTCATCATAATAGGTGGGCTGATGATTTTCTGCGGATTTAAATTGTTTAATTGCTAAAAAGAAGCAGTGCCTCTGAGAAAGCTTTATAAATGTAAACGCATAATAAAAAACCTGCAGATTCTGCAGGTTTTTTTCTTAATAATTAGATAGCGCGGTTGATCTTATTGCTGCGAATACATCTCGTGCATACATTTTTTCTTGAAACAGTCCCATTTTCATTAACTCTTACAGTCTGAATATTTGCATTCCATTTTCTTCTGGTATGTCTGTTGGAATGGGATACATTGTTTCCGGAAACTTGACCTTTACCACATATTTCACACTTTCTTGACACCTGCCGCACCTCCTTTTAACATTCTGCCGGACTCATCAGAGCCATTTGCAGAATTTATGCTGGGAAATCACAAATCTTCAATTTGCGGGTTATTCATTGTATATTTTGCAATGCTTCAATAGCAATCAACTTTTTTCATCAAACAAATGGTAGTATAACATATTCCTTCATGCTTGTAAAATACTTTTTTAATAAAGATTTTTAATCAGCGGTTTCTGAAGTGTATTGGCATATTTATCATGAGCTCAGGATATATGCCGCAATCCCGGAGTTTTCGTTGATTCGGAACACACCCTGACTCTCATAGGATACAGAGCCGCAGATAAAAATGTCTTTCAGATATTCTTTTTCGCAGATTGACAGATTAAGTAAATAATTACGACTACCCGCATTTGTTGCTATAACGACCCGCCCATTATCACCGGTTCTGCTGAATGAATAGAAGCTCCCTTCTGCCCTTCGAGGTTTAAAATCATAATCCTCAAAATTCTTAATTCTTTTCCGGAAAGCAAATAAACGTTTAAAAAAATGAAGGATATTTTCATCACCGCTTTCAGGCTGAAAACACATTCTGTTGAATGGGTCCTTTTCTCCCATCATACCGATCTCATCGCCATAGTATACACATGGGATTCCGGGCATTAACGAAATAATGAGCTGTGCAAGGAATAGCCTCTGCCTTGAGTAATCATAACCTTGACTGTTTTCTGAGAGTACCGTTAATATTCTTCTGGTATCATGGGTCCCGAGTATATTCATCAAAGTGCTGAAAGCCGGTTTTGGATAGTTTTCCCATATGCTGTTTACGGCTTGTTCCAGCTTAATACTGTCGTTTTTATGAACAAGATAATCGATGACAGCGTCTTTCAAGGGATAGTTCATCACTGTATCAAGCTGCTTTCCAAAGAAGTATTTTCTCCTGCTGCCATAAGCAATTTTGTTGGATGCATCCTCCCATACCTCACCTATCAAGGCTCCTTCAGGCTTAGTTTCTTTCACTGCCGATCGCATGGCTTCCAGAAATATATCCGGCAATTCATCCGCTACGTCCAGACGGAAGCCTGATGCTCCGCATCGCAGCCAGTGCTTGATTACCGAATCATCTGCTGTAATGATATATTCAAGATATGATGGTTCAGTTTCGTTCACACCGGGAAGTGTATCGATCCCCCACCACGAATCATAGCGATCGGGAAATTCTGTGAAGCGATACCAACTAAAGTAGGGTGAATCAATGCTTTGATAAGCGCCCAGCTCGTGATAACGTCCGGTTTTATTAAAATAAATGCTGTCGCTGCCAGTATGATTGAATACACCATCAAGGATTATCCTCATTCCTCTAAGACGCGCCTTTTCGCACAGCTCAATAAAGTCTTTTTCATTGCCTAACAAGGGATCGATCTTTTTATAGTCAGCGGTGTCGTAGCGGTGATTGGAGTATGCTTCAAAGATTGGGTTGAGATAAATCACTGTGACACCAAGGGTTTCAAGATAATCCAGATTTTCAATTATACCCCTGAGATTTCCGCCAAAGAAATCATTGTTCTGAATAGTACCATTCTCGTCAGGTTTATCATTGGGCATTCCGCCCCAATCTTCCCTCATGACATATTTTTTATTCTGTTTCGGAGGCTTATAATCTTTGCTTTTAGCAAAACGGTCGGGAAATATTTGATACATCACACCTGTTTTCAGCCATTGGGGTGTTTTAAAATCGGCCGAATACACAGTCAGCTGGTGGATTGGTGTCCTTTCTCTGCTGCCATCTCGGTATAGGGCTTCGAAATAATAAAAGTACAGACCGATTTTATCGATCTGTAGTGAAAAGGAATAAAGTGATTCTCCTTCGCAGATACCCTCTTGTGTTATTATGCTGCCTTCCGTGTCACTGTTCAGGATCAATGAGGCAGAAACAACCGATTTTTCTCCTGTTATATTGATTCGCATGAACAGATTCGAATTCTTTTCGATTGAGCCAAAAGGCCATTTGTAATATCCGTTCTTTGAATTAAATTCAATCATATCGCGATTGTATCCCCCAAATCCTGTCAGCATATTCTC
The DNA here is from genome assembly GCA_964384725.1 of uncultured Oscillospiraceae bacterium. GTDB lineage: Bacteria > Bacillota > Clostridia > Peptostreptococcales > Anaerovoracaceae > Anoxybacterium. The sequence continues at coordinate 21,904 of CAYLLJ010000013.1, forward strand.
TGATGCTCCTGTCAGCCGAAAAAATACCGGCTTTTGCTATATTTGTTAGGGACATCCCTCCCCAGCGAAAAGTGTCCCGATAAGCATTTGCAGCTGCAGACTGAGCCGTCTTATAACTTTCAAAATCGGCAATTACATAATACTGATCAGCTTCTCCGTTAAAACCGGTTGTCAGAGAATTTATAATGTCACCAAAGGAAATCCCGGGGATTCCTCCCGCCAGAAATCTAATGATTTCAGAGATGTTCCGATTGTCCTGATAATAGCTCCAGGGGCTGTAAGTTCCGCTTATTCTGAGCTGTTCAACCTGTTCGGCCGTCATTCCGAAAATAAAAATGTTATCATTTCCTACAGCATTATGAATCTCAACATTGGCACCGTCCATTGTACCGATAGTTACTGCACCGTTAAGCATCAGCTTCATGTTTCCGGTTCCGGAAGCTTCCTTTCCCGCCAGTGATATTTGTTCTGAAAGGTCAGCTGCCGGCATAATCAGCTCCGACAGGGATACAGAATAATTTTCAAGAAAGATTACCTTAATCCTGTCTCGCACCTGTGAATCCTTTTCAAGATGTTCCGACAGCTTACAAGCTAATAGTATGATCTGCTTTGCCATGTAATAACCCGCTGCGGCTTTTGCCCCAAAGATAAATGTTCTTGGCTGCAGTTCAATATTAGGATTTTCTTTTATTCTATGATAGAGGTCAATGATATGGACTAAGTTTAATAGCTGTCGTTTATACTCATGCAGCCGTTTGACCTGCACATCGAATATTGAGTCCGGATCAACGATTATATTATTGTGTTTATTAATGTAATCTGCAAGCTTGATCTTGTTTTCTCGTTTCACATTGGCAAGTCTCTCCAGAACAGAACTGTCTTCCCTGTATTTCATCAGTTCTTCAAGCTTATTGGAGTCCTTTTTAAATCCCGGTCCACAGAGTTCTTCAATCAAATCCGACAGATTTGGATTCGCCTGGCAAAGCCATCTGCGGTAAGCTATGCCGTTAGTAACATTTGTGAATTTATTCGGTGTCATCGCAGAAAAGCCGCGAAACAGTTTATTTTTTATAATCCTGCTATGCAGAGAAGATACGCCATTTACTGTATGCGCCGTTGCTACACAGAGATTTGCCATTCTTATTTTTCCGTTATGGATTATGGCCATCTCATTGCGTAGCTGTTCATCGTCTGGATACGCATCTGCCAGTTCTTTTCCAAACCTTAGATTAATTTCTTTTAATATGGAGTGCAGTCTTGGAAGGAGTCCGGAAAAAAGCGCTTCAGGCCATTGCTCTAAAGCCTCAGGCATGACAGTATGGTTAGTATAAGAAATTGTCTTTGAAACTATATCCCATGCTTTATCCCATTTGTAGTCATATATATCCATAAAAATACGCATCAGCTCCAAAATAGCCATCGTAGGATGAGTATCGTTAATATGCACCGCTATTTTTTCGTGAAAATTATCAAGACTATTATATGTCTGCATATGACGCTTTGTTAATGACTGCATGGACGCAGAAGTAAAGAAATATTGCTGTTTCATACGTAATATCTTTCCTTCGTCATGGGCATCCTCAGGATACAGTATTTTTGATATGATTTCAGCTTGATGTTTTTCTTCCATTGACTGAAGATATTCTCCCTTAGCAAACAGCTCCATGTCAATACTGATCGGTGATATAGACTTCCATAGTCTCAGTGTGTTGACGACGTCACTTTTGTAGCCTGATATCAGCATGTCTTTTGGAACTGCGATAACAGATGAATAATCCTCATGAATCAGTTTCATTCTTCCCTTATCATCCCATACTTCCGAGAGCTTTCCCCCGAAGTGAACCTCTTCTGCCTCATCCTCTTTGGTAATCAGCCAGCAGTCTCCTAAATCAAGCCAATCATCCGGCTTTTCGATTTGTCTGCCGTCCTGAATCTTCTGTTTGAATATTCCATACTCATAACATATGGACATACCCTGTCCAAACATGTTGCAAGAGGACACTGCGTCCAGATAACAGGATGCCAGCCTTCCCAGGCCACCGTTTCCGAGACCCGCATCCGGTTCCATCATATATAATTCTTCAATATCCTGATCATATCCAGCTAAGGTTTCTTTAAATATATCCTCTAATCCAAGGTTAAAGAGATTGTTTTTTAGAGAAGTCCCCGGCAAAAACTCCATCGAGAGATAAATAACCTGTTTTTCTGTTTGAGAACAAACGATTTCATGGTTTTTCAACCACTTTTCCGATAAAATATCCCTCACCACAAAACAAGCTGCCCTGTAGAGCTGCTGTTTTGTTGCATTATCCGGTTCTCTGCCGAAATGTCTCATAAGCTTTCCGTCTATCAACATTGATATTTTCCGGGTAGTATAAACTTTATCCATGCACCGCTGCCTTTCTGCCGCTCTTTTTTAATATTTGGCCATTATTTTTCTGTTCAACATTTCTTTATAGAGCTTGACATACTCCTTTGACGAGACTTTCCATGAAAAATCCGATCTCATTCCGTTATTGATCAAGGTATTCCAATGAGCTTTATCCCAATAAAGTGCGATGGCTCTTTTAATTGCCCCAATCATATCTTGAGCATTAATCGATCGAAATGAGATACCATTTCCCGTTCCTGTCTCAGGGTTGTATGGAACAATGCTATCCTTCAAACCTCCCGTTTCTCTTACGATGGGGATAGTACCGTAACGCAAAGCAATCATTTGTGCAAGTCCGCATGGCTCGCTGATGGACGGCATAAGAAAAAGATCTGCTCCCGCATAGATTCTGTTCGCTGTTTCCGCAGAAAATGTAGTGTTTACCGACATGCGGCCAGAGTACTGTTTTGCTTTTTTTCGGAAAAATTCCTGATACTTGGATTCACCTGTCCCCTGTAGCACAAACTGAATATTTTCCGTCATCAGTTCATCAAATACATCGATGACAAGATCTATACCTTTGTGCTCAGCCAGTCTTCCGATCATACCTATTATTGGTATTTCTTCATCTTGATTCAAATTAAGGTTTTTTTGAAGAGCTGCTTTATTATACTGTTTCTTTTCCGGTGTGTTTTTTGAGTACTTCTTGGCGATAAAAGGGTCTCTGTACGGATTATACAGTTCGGTATCGATTCCGTTCAATATACCGCTAAGCTTATAGCGGTTTTCTTTTATTATATTGTCAAGCCCCTTCCCATAAAACGGGAACATGATCTCTTCGGCATATGTGCTGCTTACTGTCGTCAATCTGTCACAAGAAACTATAGCTCCTTTCATATAGTTGATTACTCCACTATATTCCAGGATACCTCTGTCAGTTTCGGATAATCCGAGGAGGTCTTTGAGAATGACCTTATCATATTTTCCCTGGTATTCGATATTATGAATGGTAAA
>CAYLLJ010000013.1:25398-36462 GCA_964384725.1 uncultured Oscillospiraceae bacterium
AGGGCCGCCATTGCGTAATATGCAAATCGCTCGCCATCATCGTAATACCCATAATATGAATCTCTGTCAAAGTATTGCTCATTATCAAGGAAATAAAAAGTAACTCCTTTATAATCCATTTGATAAATGCCGCAATATTGAGTCCTCCAGGAAAGCATTACGGTAAAATTCTCTATTAATTTCATTGAATCTTTGTAATTTTCCCGAATGCTCTTGTACAATGGCAGCATGACCCTGGCATCGACTCCGATTTTGTTCAGTTCTCTCGGCAGTGAGCCTATAACGTCACCAAGTCCTCCGCTCTTGGCAAAGGGTTCTGCCTCTGTGCTTATAAATAGAATATTCAATAGTTATTTTCACCTGCCAGTCAAATATTTAATGTGAAATTATAACATTTCACACTGATTCAGAAAAATGTTAATAAAAATATATAAATTTTATCAGATTATACTTTTCTTTTCAATCACTACCGGGTAGGTTTCGTGGCCTACAAGCTGACGGTTTTCGCGTACTATGACTTCTTTATCAAGAATTACGTTGTTCAGGGTAACGTTATTCAGTATTTCTGTATCCTGCATAATAATGCTATTTTTAACAACCGAACCCTTGCCTACAATGACCCCCCTCGACAAAACTGAGTTAATTACCGTTCCTTCTATTTTGCAGCCATCGGATACAATAGAATTGGAGACATGACTTCCTGCACAATAATGAGTCGGAACGCTGTCTTTTATTTTTGTATATACCGGCTTTTCGAAGACCTTTTTACTTGTCTCTTCATCAAGCAGTTTCATATTTTCTTTCATATAATCAGTTACGTTGCTGACTTCAAAATATATATCTTTGTGCTCATACCCTAAAATATTCAGATTACCGCATAATCTTTGAATAATATCACGGTAAAAATCGTAACGCCCAAAAGCAATAGAATCAGCTACCAATGATTCTAACAATGATTTCCTTAAAACAAACATGCTCATACAGACCGGCATATCCTGCGATATGCTATCTTTTTTATTGTAATTAAGTTCATATACTCTCTCAGAATCATCCATTCGTATCATTGCCGCGCCGTGAGGGAGAATTTCCCCTTCTCTCGGATATGTATAAATCAAAGTAATATCGGCATTTCTCTCAATATGACTTTTAAGCACTTCTTCAAAATCAATACCGCAAATAAAGTTGCTCCCTGCAATTATCACATATTCGGCCATGGATTTTTTTATTGAATGCATGCTTTTATATAATGCATCGATAGTCCCCTTATAATTGCCTGTATTATCTAATGAGCCCGGAGTCGAGAACGGTGACAGGATTCTCAATCCTCCGATTTTCCTGGTTAGATCCCATTCCTTTCCTGCACCCAAATGATCAACAAGTGAATGATAATTAATTTTTGTTATAATCGAAATATCATGGATTCCGGAGTTTACATAATTTGAAAGTATAAAATCAATAATCCTGTATTTCCCTGCGAAGGGTATTGAAGCAAGTGTACGAATTTTCGTCAGTTCTCTTAGGTTTTCATATTCTGAATAAGAAAAAATAATACCTAATGCGTTCATATCATTCACACTCCTCTTTTATGATGCTATCCTCGATCATGGCTCCTGCAGGTATTACCGACCCATCATCGATGGTAATGTAAGGCCCTATCACAGTGATATCAGGGTGATGCCCATCAGACCCTGCGCCATCTTCTGCCCCGATACAAACATTATCTCCTATAACAGTATCCGTTGCGATAATAGCATAATTTAGAGCCGTATTATTTCCCACAGTTACACCCTGCATTACGATTGAATTTTTTATTAAGGCACCTTCTTGTATCTTAACACCGGGAAATATAATACTATTTTCAATTTCGCCGTCTATGATGCATCCTTCAGAGATCATTACATTATTCAGCTTAGCGTTGTTTCCTATGTACTGTGAAGGGAGAGTCTCGTTTCTGGAATATACCCTCCAGGGCGGATCGTTTAGCTCGATTGGCACATCGGGGTCCAACAGATCCATATTGGCCTCCCATAAGGATTCAACAGTTCCAACGTCTTTCCAGTATCCCTTATATTCATATGCGTAGAGTTTTTCCCCCGCTTCGAGCATCATAGGCATAATATTCTTGCCAAAATCATTTTCGGATATTTTGTTGGCTTCATCAGCGATTAAGTAGCTTTTCAGTTTTTCCCAAGTAAAAATGTATACCCCCATTGATGCCATTGTGCTTTTCGCATGAAGCGGTTTTTCATCGAATTCGTAAATCTTTAAATTTTCATCCGTATTTATCATGCCGAAGCGGTATGTTTCTTCAGGAGGTACATTCAGTACCGCTATAGTGCAGGCGGCCCCTTTTTCAATATGATAGTCCAGCATCATTTTATAATTTATCTTATAAATGTGATCTCCGGAGAGAACAAGAACATAGGTCGGATTGCTCATTTCAATATATTCGATGTTCTGATAAATTGCGTTCGCTGTTCCCTTATACCATTCCCCTTCTTTTGATTTTGTATACGGAGGCAAGATACTGATACCGCCGAATAGCCTATCCAGATCCCATGGCTGTCCGTTGCCAATATAGGAGTTCAATTCTAAAGGCCGATATTGCGTAAGTACGCCGACTGTATCGATACCGGAATTGACGCAGTTAGACAGCGTAAAATCGATGACACGGTATTTACCGCCAAATGGAATCGCAGGCTTTGCTACATGTTTTGTAAGAATTCCAAGCCGGCTCCCCTGTCCGCCAGCCAAAAGCATGGCTATCATTTCTTTTTTCTTTTCATGAGACATTTCAATCACCTCCAAAAAATTGTGCATAGACCAGGCAGATCTGTTTTTATGGAATAGTCATATCCATCATGCCTGATAGGATCTGCCTTAATTTGGTTTTTAGAGTCATTACAGGTACCGCCGTATTTCGTCAAGCCTGAGTGAAAAGCAGTTTGATAAACACCTTGTCTTTGAACACCGATTTGATACTTTTCTCTGTAAACGGGAGAAAAATTACAGGCAATGATTAATTCATCGCCATTTTTATTGATTCTCCGAAAGATGACGATATTACAATCGGAATCATCAGGACATATCCACTGAAACCCATCCCAATCGTTATCAAGTTCCCATAGTTCAGATGATGCCATATAAAAATGATTGAGTTCTTTTATAAAATCATGGAACTTCTTATGCATGTCAAAGGCAAGAAGACCCCAGTCCAATTCCTTCTTAAAATCCCACTCAGAAAACTGAGCTAATTCTCCTCCCATAAAGAGCAGTTTTTTTCCGGGGTGCGCAATCATATATGCCAGATATGCTCTTAGGTTTGCAAATTTCGAATCATAATCGCCTGGCATTTTATTCAACAGCGAGCCTTTTCCATGAACAACCTCATCATGAGAAAGCGGGAGAATAAAGTTTTCGGATGAAAAGTAAGTAAGCGGAAATGTCAGATTGTTATGAACGCCTTTGCGAAAAAAAGGATCTGTTCCTATATATTGCAATGTATCGTTCATCCAGCCCATGTTCCATTTAAAATTAAAGCCCAGACCTCCCAAATGAACGGGCATGGTTACCATCGGCCATGCAGTGGATTCTTCTGCGATCATAAGAGCATTCGGATAAAATTCAAATATTATCTTGTTCAGGTCCTGAATAAACGAAACCGCTTCAAGGTTCTCCCTTCCCCCATTGACATTCTGCCTCCATTTTCCCTCCTGCTTTCCGTAATCCAGATATAACATAGAAGCCACTGCATCTACCCTGATACCGTCAATATGGTACTTATCCATCCAGAACATGGCGTTAGAAATGAGAAAGCTTCTGACCTCATTTCTGCCCCAGTCAAAGATCATCGTTCCCCATTCTTCATGTTCTCTCTTCAGGAGGTCTTCATATTCATAGCAGCTGCTTCCGTCAAATCTATACAGCCCGCTGCTGTCTTTTGGAAAGTGCCCGGGTACCCAGTCAAGGATCACATATATGCCGGCCAGGTGACAAGTATCAATAAAGTACATAAATCCTTCAGGTGAACCGTATCTTGAGGTGGGAGCGTAATAGCCCGTTACTTGGTAACCCCATGAACCGTCAAAGGGATATTCGGAAACAGGCATTAATTCCAGATGAGTATACCCCATGTCTATGACATATGGTATAAGCTCATCTGCCAATTTATAATAATCAAAATAATTGCCATCTTGATATTTACGCCATGAACCCAAGTGAACCTCATAGATGTTCATCGGTGCTGTACGGGATTCTCTTATTTGCTGCCTGTTACGCCACTTTAGGTCCTTCCAGTCATACCGTTCGATATCAAAAGTTTTAGAAGCGGTTTGCGGTCTTGTTTCCATATGAAAACCATAGGGATCAGATTTCATAATCTTATTCCCATGTGAATCTTCAATACAATATTTATAGGAAGTATATTCTTTGATGTGGGGTATAAAGATTTGCCAAATGCCTTGGGGTGTAATTTTTTCCATTATAAATTCAGTATTGTCCCAATTGTTAAAATCTCCTGTGACCGTAATGCTTTTTGCATTAGGAGCCCAGACACGGAAAATAAATCCATCTGTTCCGTTTTGTGTTGTGTGATGAGCACCCATCAACTCATAGGCCTTGGCAGATGTTCCTTGATGGAAAAGATAAACAGGCAATTCCAGACTTTTATCCATAAGTATGTCCTCCTGTTTTTTTATTCTTTGAGTGAGCTGTTTTTTTTATTCTTAAGTGAGATGCTATTTGTATTATATTATAATTATATGATATTATGTTTATTAAAGCAAGATGCGGAGGAACCCATAATGAAACAAAAAATCTCACTTATACTGATATTGAGTATATGCATTACCATATTTACAGGGTGTATGGGGAATAAAGAGTTAAAACCGGACGACAGCGCTGTACAAGCTGCCATTATTGAGGAATTCCAAATGATTTCTCAAATCCCGCGGGAATCCGGCCATGAAAAAGAAATCAGCACTTATTTGAGATCCTGGGCAAAACAAAATGGTTTTGAAGTTATACGGGATAAAGCAAACAATGTAATTATAAATAAACCTGCAGCATCAGGATATGAAAATCTGCCTGTCACTATACTTCAATGTAACATGGACACAGCTATTGCAATTGCGGATGAAATAGTATTTGACCCTAACAACGATCCTGTGAAAATCGTACAATCTGAGGAAACACTGACCGGTGAGGGTACAAGCATAGGCGCAGATAGCGGTATCGGTATGTCTGTTATTCTTTATGTGTTAAAGAATGCCAATAACCGTGGCCCCGTCCGTGCCATTTTTACGACTGATGGAGAAGCCGGGATGAGCGGAGCCGAAAAGTTGAAAGAAAAACATCTTGAAGGTGATTATCTGATCAATATGTCATGGACTAACGATAAAACCATCGGGATGGGAAGCGGGGGCACAGCGTCTTATGATATGATGCACACGATTGAATGGACGGCACCTAAAAATGAAATCCCCTATCTAATTTCTATCCGAGGCCTTGAGGGAGGTGACGCATCAAAAGATTTAATAAATGGCGGTGCCAATGCTATAAAAATCATCGGTGAAATACTTGCAAACGCACAAGGAAAAGGTATATTGTTTGAGCTTGCTTCATTTAACGGCGGGATTTCCGGTGATACGATTCCCATGGCAGCAGATGCATTAATCATAATAAATAAATCTGATGTCAATAAAATGCGGGCTGTTATCAACAATGCAAGAGATTCTTTCCGCAGCGCATATGGGGGTGTCGAAACAAATGTCATTTTCGACTATCTTGAAACGGAAATGCCCGATAAAGTTGTATCTTTTGATGATAATGGCTGCATCATAAGTTTTATTTACGGAATCATAAACGGTATTCAATCAATGTCTGAATCTTACGATGGCATAGTTGAAAGTGCTTCAAATCTTGGAATGGTCTCAACCTCAACCGGAAATTTTCTTTGCCAGGTTTCGGCTTTTGGCACTTCAGATGACGGTTTATATAAAGTAACCTCAGCACATGAGGCGATCAGCAGTATGAGCGGCTTTAGCTATGAATATATGGAAGGTATTCCAAGATGGCCTGTTAATGCGAACAGTATGCTTTACACCAGTATTTCTGAAATTTATAATGAAAAATACGGCGATAAGATAAAAATTGAAATTGAACAAGGTAAACATGAATGCGGTTTGTTCTTGAAGAAGAACCCTAATCTTCAAATCGTTTCCATCGGCGCAAGAATTATAAATTCAAATAGTCCGAAGGAAACGCTTACACTTGATTCGGTAACAAAGCCTGTCAACATACTTATCGCTTTTTTGGAGAGGTAGAAATTAATAAATCAGTTTCATCAATACACAATGAATATATAGTTTCATTTTCAATGACATAAAATTCAATGCTTTTCGAGGATTATCCCCTTGATTTGATTAAAGATAGGCCGATTCAATAAAAAAACCGGGGAATTACCCGGTTTTGATTTTTTTTATTCTTCATCTGTTAATAAGATCGACTTTATGGCTATTGCACATTCTATCCTCTTTTTTTCCAGTTCACAGCCAAGTTCGTATGGCTTTTTTATATCGTTGTTTATCTGGAAGGCGTTAGCGTGACAGCCTCCGCTGCAATAAAACTTTGCCCAGCACTCACTGCATTTTTTCTTATTATAAATATGTGCCCTGTTAAATTCATCATACAGTCTGTTTTCAAAATGATCGTCATAAAGATTCCCTAACTTGAAATCTGAATTCCCGACAAATTGATGACATGGATAGATATCTCCTTCCGGGGAAACAGCGACATATTCCGTTCCCGCGCCACATCCGGACACTCTTTTTACAATACATGGTCCTTGATTTAAATCTATATTGAAATGGAAAAATTCAAATCTTTTCCCTTCCTTTGCATATTGAAGATAGATATCTGTTAGCCTGTCGTATTCTCTAAGAATAAGCTCTTTATCTTCATCCTGAAGAGCATAACTCCGCGAAATATCCGTTACGACCGGCTCCATTGAGATATTCTTGAATCCTTTTTCAGCAAGGTGTTTGACGTCTTCAGCAAAGTCAAGGTTCTCACGTGTAAAGGTTCCTCTCACATAATAAGTCTTTTCCCTTTTCTTAATAAGGTTCAGATATTTTTCAGTTATAATATCATATGTACCTTTGCCTGTAACAGTCTGTCTCATATTATCATTTACTTCCGGTCTGCCGTCGATGCTAAGAATTACATTGTCCATATTTTCATTTATATAATCAGCTTTTAAATCATCAAGAAGCAGACCATTCGTTGTAATAGTGAAACGTATATTTTTCCCGAAAGCCTTTTCGGTTTCTCGTCCGTAATTCACCAGCTCCTTGATTACCTCAAAATTCATAAGAGGTTCGCCTCCAAAAAAATCGATCTCGAGATTTCTTCTGCTTCCTGAGTGATTAAGGAGAAAATCAATTGCTTTTTTCCCGGTTTCGAGTGAAATCAGAGAACGCTGTCCTTCGAAAGCTCCCTGACTGCCAAAACAGTATTTACAGGTCATATTGCAATCATGAGCCACATGCAGGCACATTGCTTTAATGATTGCTCCTCGACCTTCCAGCATCTCCGTCGTTATCTGAGAATCGTCGGTAAAGAGCATTTCATTATCTATCAAATATTGAATCTCTGATGCTGCCTCTAAAATCTGATCTTTTTCATATTTTGATTTTAATAATTCTATTATTTCATTTAAGGGTTTTTCCTGATAGTAATTTAGAATATCAAATACGATATCTGTAACAACATGCACTGCACCGCTGTTTATATCCATTACAATATAATTATCTTTAAACTTATACTTATGAATCATAGTAAATTGAATTCCTTTTTAAATAAAATATAACTAAGAAACGACATTTCTTATAAGATAAAAAACAGCAACACTGCTGTTTTTTGGTGGGTTTGTTATCTGCGTTTTGTATTCTCGCATTCCTGATTTGCGACTGTACAGGATGTTTTACAGGCTGACTGACAAGATGTCTGACATTCACCGCAGCCTTTGCCGGCTGTCTTTTTTAATGTTGGTTTCGCAATAGTTTTAATGTTCTTCATAATATATGATCCTCCATATTTATATTAGCAGCAGAAATATACAAATCAAAAGGTTAAGATTTACATAAAATATATATCGCTTTATTTTTTAGTCTTTAATAGGTTACTAAAAAACTATCAAAAAGTCAAATACGCATTATTGAAATTGTGCGTTTTGAAATATAATTTATGAGAAAAAAACTTCCTTTCCTATCTGAACTTTCATATCATTTCAGTATGGTTGGGAAGCTTTAAATATTAAATCGGTTCTGTCTTCTGTAGATATTATTACTACCTCGCTATTAGAACTGGCTTATTTGCAAGCATTGCGACCTTGCTTGCAACGCTGCCCAAAAGCAATCTGTGTATTTTCCCTTTGCCATACGGTCCTATGACGACCAGATCAAAGTCGTTATTATTTGCATAATCAACTATGGTATTTGCTACATTTCCTTCCATTTTCACAACTTCCAGCCGGTCTCCCAACTCGGACAGTCTATCTTTTCCGCTGTCTAATACCTCAGTCGATACTTTTTCAAACATTTCTGCATAATGTTCTTCTACTTCCGGGTTGTAATTGAATATATACTGATGAAAATCATTGACATACAGCAGCACGACTTTGCTGCCAAAAACATCGGCTATTTCTTTTGCCTTATCCATTGCAGTCTCAGAGAATTTCGAACCGTCAATCGGAACCAGTATCCTTTTCATAACAGCCACCCTTTCTTTTAACATTCTGTCAGTAACGTCAGTACTAACTTCATCACTGTGGACAGATATTATCGTGAAATTAAACGGTAGAGTCTTCAACATCTATCAGGAGAAGCTTATCTTTGAAGGAACCCCTTGCTTCTTTTCTGATCAATTGAAGATAATCAATATGCATTGGTTCATATCCCTTGAGTTCTATCAAGCAATCAAGTGCCTCGTAAACATCTGCTATCTCCTCCTCAAGCCCGCTTACTTTGTAATCCTCGATTTCTTCAATTATCTTATCAATCAAGGCATCAAAGTATTCTTGCTCATCCAGTATTCGAGAAGTATAGCTTCTCCCGCTCTCCTCTATCAGTTGCGGGATTTTGTCTCTTACAAGCTTATTGTAGGAATGGTTCATCGGTTTTCCTCCTTCCCTTGCATTAATTGTTTATTACCCAATTTGCTTAAATTAAAACAGCAAATCAGCCCTTATGGATATTTGAGATTACTTAGATTATGGTGCACATTTTGCAGCAAGCTTTTCATAATGCTTATACAAAGCGTGAAATTTACCTGAATACCTCTTGTGCCAAGGCTTATTTTTGCCGCAGAAGTGCAAAATTACAGTTTTATTGATTATCTCATCCATATCCCATAAGCCGTTTGTCGCAAGCTTGTAGTAATTGTAATAACGAGTGTCATAATTATATATCCGTTCATCAAGACTTTTAATTTTTTTCGCATAAACGGCATTTAAAACATCTTGATCCGGCATAACCAGCTTCTGTTTATTCTGTTCAATAAATTTATAAATTACATTTTCATCAGCTTCTTTTCTGAGAAGCATAAGATTCATAAGCAGTACGCCGGAATTAAAATACGCATCTATTTTATATGGGTGTAACCTTATCTTATTAATTTCAATTATGGAACCGATATCATGAAAAGCCGCAGCATATAAATTGTCCCCCAACTCCATGTTATAGAACTCACGGACAGGATTTATGACTAAAATATCCGGGTCTAAATATAAGATACGATTCAAATTCTCCGGAAGCAGCTTATGTGCTAAAAGTCTGAAATACATCTCTTTTGTATAATGAAACAATATGGGCGCACCCTTAAAGCTTTCATCTGAAACCTTAATGTTTTCTATTTTACTTCCATGTACTTCCACCAAAGATTTAACATCGTCCACTTGTTCATTATTGAGGCTTGAGTGCATAATAAATACTGTAAAAACTTCATTTGGATTATTCAAGAAAAGTGATGTAAGCATAGTCTTGAGTGGTTTAAGATAATTTGCGTTCAATGTGACTAAAATATTCATTTTACTGTTGTTCATCCTCTCTTGTAAGCAGCGTCAAGGCTTCTATATGCTTTGTAAACGGAAAATTATCAAATGCTTTTATACTATTGACCCTATAGCCGGAATACTGCATAAAGCTCAAATTGTCAGCAAGACTTGAGGGATTGCACGATATGTATACGATTTGATTAACCTTGTAGTTAAGTATTTTCTCAAGGGCCTTATTGTGTATACCAACCCTGGGAGGATCCAGAATTATTACATCCGGCTTATCATGAATGCTATCCAAAACTTCCATAACATCACCTGCTATAAACTCACAGTTTTCAATACCGTTCAAACGAGCATTTTCCTTTGCCGTTTCGATAGCTTCTTCCACTATTTCGACTCCGATGACCTTTTTTGCTCGAAGTGAAATCGTCTGGGCAATAGTTCCGGTTCCGCAATAAAGGTCGAACACCGTCTTCCCGTTCAGGTTTTTTATCAATGACAGAGCTTCTGTGTATAATTTTTCTATAGCAAGTATGTTTGTCTGAAAAAAAGAAAACGCACTAACTTTGAATTTTAGCCCCATAATCTCTTCCGTATAATAATCGCGTCCCCAGATTACATCAAGTTTGTCGGCATAAACAAAGTCAGCAACACGATCATTGACCGTATGTAAAATCCCCACAATACTGTTTCGAAGAGGCAGACTGAGAAGCATTTTTGCAAACTCGCCTCCTTCAAAATTCTGCTGTGAGGATGTCACGGCATTTACAAGGAGCTCTCCGGTATGCTCCCCTTTTCGTATAATAAGGTTTCGCATAAGCCCGGAATGTGTTTTTTTATGATAAAATAAGTAACCTTTCTTAAGGCAAAATTCAAGTGTTGCTTTTAATATCACATTGAAATCGGGATCAACGATCTGGCATTCATCAACTGTGACGATAGACATGAAGCGGCCTTTCTTGTGCATTCCAAGTGTCATTTCTCCGTTTTTTACTTCGTCGCCGAATGTG
>CAYLLJ010000013.1:36472-38372 GCA_964384725.1 uncultured Oscillospiraceae bacterium
AAGCATATCTATTGGGGCTGCCTTCAATTCCTAAATATTTTTCAAATGATATATTTTTTTCTTCAAGTAACCTTAATACTTCTTTACCTTTTAATATTATCTGATCCTGATATGGTATCCCTTGGTATATACAGCCTCCACAGTTTTCGTTGTGTTTGCAAATATCCATACTTGCCTCCGATCTTGATATTATCCGGTACAATCTGTTCAAGCATAGTATGCATCATAGATCTACTTTTTGTTTAATTCGTCAAGCTTATTCAGATCGTACGGGGTCTCCTGATATATATAGTTGAGCCAATTCGCAAAGAAGAGGTTGCCATGGCCGCTCCATTTTACAATAACGCGTTTTGCCGGATTGTTATCTTTGAAGTAGTCCATGGGAACGTCTATTTTGAGACCCTTCTTTATATCTCGTTCATATTCTAATTTTAAAGTGTCTCGTTCATATTCCATATGACCCTGAACAAAGATCATACGTTTATCCCTGGTAGCAATTATATGTGGCCCTGTTGATTCTGATTCGGCTAATATCTTTAAATCGGGAATATTTTGTATATCTTCTTTTCTGACTTGTGCATGCCTTGAATGGGGCGCGTAGAATTCCTCATCAAATCCTCTGGTAAGCTCTGACCTTTTATCTTTCAATGTATGCTTGAAAACGCCGAACAGCTTTTTCGGCATTATATATTTATCAATTCCATAATGATAATAGAGTGCGGCTTGAGCACCCCAGCATATATGTAAAGTGCTGAATACATTCGATTTTGTGTATTCAAAGATCTCAGTCAGTTCCTTCCAGTAGTCAACCTTGTCAAAAGGCAGGGATTCAACGGGAGCCCCGGTTATAATCATACCGTCATACTTTTGATTTTTTATTTCCTCATAAGTCTTATAAAAATTGTCAAGATGATTTTGATCCGTATTTTTCGATTCATGTGAATACATGGTTAAAAGTTCAAGTTCGACTTGAAGCGGAGTATTTGCCAGCATTCTTATCAATTGAGTTTCTGTAACCTCTTTTGTAGGCATGAGGTTCACTATCGCTATTCGAAGCGGTCTTATATCCTGTTTCTGGGCCCTCTTTTCAGGCATTACAAACACATTTTCTTCTCTCAGTGTTTTATATGCGGGCAATTCTTTTGGTACTATTATAGGCATTTCGTCATCTCCTCGTATAATATTCCACCTGACATATAAGTGCCGTAGGCAGAATTGCAGTCAAATCAAAAAGTTAAAAATTGTCATCAGTAGTTTTCATATTTGTAATAGAAATCTTTTTTAAATTCCATAAATCTGTTTTCATCAATAGCATTTCTGATTCCTGCCATCAACTTAATCAGAAAGTAAAGATTATGGTTTGATAAAAGCATTGAAGACAGAATTTCATTTGATTTAAATAAATGCCTGAGATACGCTTTAGAATAATTTTTACAGGTATAGCAATCGCATTCGGGATCTAATGAAGTAAAATCTTTTTCATATGCGGCATTTTTTATAATGACTTTTCCTCTTGATGTCATTGCGGTTCCGTTTCTTGCAATTCTTGTAGGCAGAACGCAATCAAACATGTCAACACCCCTTTCTACCCCTTCAAGCAGGTAGTCAGGGCTGCCGACTCCCATGAGATACCTCGGCTTGTCCTGAGGCAGATAATCAACGCAATAATCAAGGACTTCATACATAACATCTTTTGGCTCTCCTACACTCAGTCCGCCTATGGAATAACCCGGAAGATCCATTTCCACGATTTCCATAGCGCTCTGATAACGCAGGTCTTGATACATACCTCCCTGCATGATTCCAAACAGCGATTGAGCCTCAGTATTTTTATGTGCTTCCTTACAACGCTTTAGCCATCTCGTTGTCCTCTCAAGAGAGTTCTTGACATAGCTGCGGT
>CAYLLJ010000013.1:38471-44555 GCA_964384725.1 uncultured Oscillospiraceae bacterium
CCTTCTTCAGTTATCTTTCTCAGATCGCCGAGGCTAAAAACCTGAAAACCTCCGCTATCTGTCAGGATTGCCTTGTCCCAGTTCATGAATTTATGCAGGCCGCCGGCTTCTCTTATTATTTCATGCCCCGGCCTTAAATAAAGATGATATGTGTTGGAAAGAATAATCTCGGCGCCCATTTCCTTTAATTCTTCAGGGCGCATAGCTTTAACTGTCGCTGCTGTACCCACAGGCATAAATACAGGTGTTTCTATTTTTCCGTGAGGAGTATTAATCCTTCCTCTTCTGGCTTTTGTTTTTATATCTTTTCTTATTAATTCGTATGTTACTGCCGCCATATCTACCTCTTTCAATCAAGCAAATTTATATAATAAACATCGCATCCCCATAGCTGAAAAACCGGTACTCATGTTCTACTGCCTCTTGATAAACTTCAATGATTTTCTCTCTATTATACAGTGCAGATATCAACATTAGCAAGGTGGATTTTGGGAGATGAAAATTTGTGATCAAGCTGTCGATTACTTTGAATTGATAACCCGGATATATAAATATGTCTGTTTTCCCATGGCCTGCTTGAACCATCCCCTTCTCTCCTGCAGAACTTTCCACAGTACGCGCAGATGTTGTTCCAACCGAAATAATTCTGCCGCCTGATTTCTTTGTTTCATTGATGATAGAGGCATTTTCTTCATCGATTTCATATTCTTCAAAATGCATCTTGTGTTCTTCTATTTGATCACATTTGACAGGGCGGAATGTCCCTATTCCGACATGTAACGTGACATAAGCGATTTTCACACCTTTTTGAGTAATTTTTTGCAGCAATTCCTCAGTAAAATGCAGTCCTGCTGTAGGTGCGGCAACCGAACCCTCTTGCTTGCAGTATACAGTCTGGTATCTTATCTTATCTTCGTCATCACTGTCTCTTTCAATATAAGGAGGAAGCGGGATTTTACCGATTCGATCTAAGATATCCGAGAAGTTTTCTTCATGCTTAAACCTGACGATTCGCGTGCCTCCTTCATTGTGCTCTAATATTTCCGCAGACAAAGAACCATCTTCCGCAAAGGAAACCCGATCACCGACATGGAGTTTCTTCCCCGGCCGTACCATTGCTTCCCATATATCATTTTTAATCCTTTTCACTAAAAGAAATTCCACACGTGCTCCGGTCGCTTCCTTTATTCCAAACAATCGTGCGGGTATTACCTTTGAATTATTCATAATTAAACAATCTCCGGGGGTGATATAATCCAGCAGATCATAGAAGTGCCTGTGCTGAATATTTCCGGTTTTTCTGTCGACTATCAATAGTCGTGAGTAATCCCTTTTATCAGCCGGATGCTGTGCGATTAGTTCATTTGGCAGATCGTAATCAAAGTCGTTTATATTCATTATATATCCTTCATATATTAATTTTATTATTCTTAATCTTTTTCATCTCACTACTATTAAGAACACTCTATGATTAATGAATTAAGTGATTCTTCATCTGATCTCAATATCTGTATAAAAATATCTCAAGATTTCATCATAAATAAATCCCTGTTTCGCCATCTCGATAGCACTGTCCTGTGGCATACCTACTCCATGTCCGTATCCGTAACCACTAAAATTTGCAGACCCATCTGTTGAGATCTGTGTTGAGAAAATATTATCAAGTTTCAATGTATTAATCCCGTTGAATATGTGAAGTGAATCATTTTCCATTTCTTTGATTATACCATTGCCTGTTATAATATATGTATTTTGACCGGGCTTTGCGGCAAATAATCCATTGCTTATTGTTACATCTGACGAATTTTCATCTGAATCACTGCCTTTAAGCTCAAACTTCAATGATTTAATTATCGTCGACCCAAGAATGGTTCTGATTTTCTCTTTCTTTAGATATATAATTGCTTTGCTCCCTTTTATTTTTAGTTCTGATACGGCTCCGGTCATGTTTCTTTCGTTAATTTCAACGGATTCTACGGTGCCGGGTTGAAATCCTGCAGCTTCCAATTTTGTTTGAATCACTTCAAAGGAAAGGCTTGCGCTCCAGGGATAATTTGGGCTATATTCATCCTCTACAGCTCTTAAATAAGGCATAGGTGATGACCAGACGTCCTCGATATTCTGCGTGTACCCTCCGCTGTTCTTATAGTAATACGCTGTTATCGGTGTATTATTGTAGTACATCATTTTGCCTCTTGTTTCATCCACAGCACGTATTATCGAAGTGTATTCTCCTGAATACCCGCGATAGACTTGGCAGCAGGTTGACGGACATATATCAAATCCCTCTTTCGAATGTTTGCCCATACTCAACTCTCCAAAGCTTCTGGCTGCCACAGCCTGTGCCTTTAATGCCTCTTCGGGATTTGTATAACCCATCTCCGAGTTAAGAACTCCGTATACGTAGTGTTCCAGTGAAAGGTAATTAATGACAGTAATAGTTCCGTCCGGGTTCGGCAGCAGTATAATTCCACCGCGATATGGGGTGTTTTCATAATATATAATACCACCTTCTTCATAATCTGCCGGCATTATACACCCTCTTGACCCAAGTTCGGCGGAAAGCATTACACCTTCTTCATCTCTTACGGTTATTACTCCGTTTTCATTGGCAGCTATGAGTTTTGTATATGCCGGAAGAGGCATTCCTTCTTCAAATCTTCTGTCATCCGCAATGCCAAGCATAAATCCGGCAGATGATTTTAAGGTGCAGTTTTGAACAGAGCTGCTCCCGTATTTCAAGCCGATTTTAACATAATCGTTATTCAATGCTGTTTCTGACGCAAAACTCATAATCGGAGGAAAGAAGAAGCAAGTAAACATAATAATCGTTATTGTTACCAATAAGCGTTTCATCTTATATACCATTCTTTCATAAACTTAACTGCTCTTCTTTGGGGCTCTCAAGACCTAAATGCTTATATGCAAGATTCGAAACTACTCTGCCTTTTTGTGTCCTGTGCAGAAAACCAGCCTGAATCAGATAGGGTTCATAAACATCTTCTATGGTTACCCTTTCTTCTCCTATCGCTGCAGATATTGTATCAATCCCGACAGGACCGCCATGAAATCTTTCGATAATTACCTGCAGAATCGTTCGATCTAATCCTTCCAGACCTTCTTTGTCTATTCCAAGTGAGCGAAGCGTTTTTTCCGTGATATTCATTTCAATCATACCGCTTCCTTTTACCTGACTAAAATCACGTACTCTTCTTAATAGTCTGTTTGCTACCCGCGGAGTTCCTCTTGAACGTCTTGCGATTTCCGTCATTGAGTCCTTATCAATTTCAATGTTCAGTATATCTGCAGAACGCTTTATTATTTTCTCAAGCTCTTCGACAGTGTACATTTCAAACTTGCTAATCACTCCAAATCTGTCTCTCAAAGGTGCGGAAAGAGAGCCTGCACGAGTCGTAGCCCCGATCAGAGTAAACTTTGACAAGTCCAGACGAATTGATCTGGCCGAAGGTCCTTTTCCTATAATGATATCCAGGGCATAGTCTTCCATAGCAGAGTATAATATTTCTTCAACCGAACGGTTTAAGCGATGAATTTCATCTATAAAAAGCACATCATTATTATTAAGGTTGGTCAAAATCGCCGCTAAATCTCCTGCACGTTCGATCGCAGGACCGGAAGTGATTCTCATGTCTACATCAAGTTCGTTTGCAAGAATACCTGCAAGCGTTGTCTTGCCGAGTCCCGGCGGCCCATAGAAGAGTACATGATCCAAAGGCTCTTTTCGCATTTGAGCAGCCTCAATAAAAACCTTCAGATTCTCTGTAACGGATTTCTGACCTATGTACTCAGTAAGCCGTTTCGGCCGAAGGCTCAGTTCTAACCCTTCTTCTTCTTCATTCAGCTTTGACGCAGTTATTCGTTCCTCTGTGTCCATTACCTTCTTCCCATTCCTTTCAGATCGGCTTTCTCACCAGTGCGTCGTTCAAATTCTTCTCAAGGCCATTTTTATGTATTCTTCCGCAGTTAAATTTTCATCATTTATACCTGCAAGTGCAGACATAGCTTCGCTTCTGCTGTAGCCAAGACTGGTAAGCCCATTGATTGCCTCAGTCTTACCGGAATCCGAACATACTTTTTCTGCAGCCTCAGAAAGATCTCCGGCTGCCCCTAATTTATCTTTAAGCTCTAACGTAATCCTTTGTGCAATTTTTTTACCGATTCCGTTCGCCCTGGTCAATATTGCTGTGTCTTCGAAGACTATTGCCTTCTTTATTTCGCTGACAGGCATTGAGGATAAAATGGACATCGCCGCTTTTGCTCCTACCCCGTTTACTGTCATCAGCATACGGAACAATTTCAGAGATTCTTTTTCATTGAATCCGTAGATGCTTATATCATCTTCACGGACGATCACGGCAGTATAAACCAATACGGCAGAAGCGGAGTCTGTCTGATAGAAAGCAGAATTATCAGGTACAAAAACCTCATAACCGATATTGTTTGATTCGATAACTACTCCGCCTTCAATTTTCATAGTAACATTGCCTTTTATATAATGGAACATGATGATCTCCTCAAAATTTCTCTATTTTATCTAAAATACCGGCGCTGTGACCATGACAAATCGCAACAGCAAGTGCATCTGCAGTATCGTCAGGTTTTGGTATCTCACTTAAGTTGAGAATTGCCTTAACCATCGCCTGCACCTGTTTCTTTTCAGCCCTTCCATAGCCTACAAGCCCTTGTTTTATTTGAAGCGGGGTATATTCACTGATTCTTAACCCGGAGTTTGCACAAGCCAAAATCGCTACACCGCGGGCTTGTCCCACAAGAAGTGCAGTCTTTGAATTTGTGTTAAAAAAAAGTTCTTCTATGGCTGCGGCATCCGGCTCATACTCTTGTATGATATCCATTATTTGCGTATACACATGCTTCAGTCTGTCCGGCATATCCATACCCGAATCTGTAGTCACAGAGCCATAGCCGCAAACGGTAAAGCGGTTTCCCTTTTTATCAATAATTCCGTATCCAAGAATGGCATATCCCGGATCTATTCCCAGTATTCTCATAAAAACTCCATGTGAATAAAGTATAACATAAATTATTATTCATTCCTATTTCATAACGATTATATTTTAGCATAAAAAACATACGTTTGTCTACGTTCTTTCCTTCGATTCATAACAATGCCCGATTATATCTTTTTGTTTGATTACAGTATGAGACCGTGATATAATAAATATAATTACATATTTATAATTATTCATAATGAGAAGGAGTGCGGCATGCGGTATTCAAGACAAAATAAGATACTTGATATTATCAACACGTACGAGGTTGAGACCCAGGAAAGACTTGCTTCGCTTTTAAGAAAAAGTGGCTATAAAGTCACTCAAGCCACTATTTCCAGAGATATCAAAGAGCTTCAGCTAATTAAAACACTTTCTTCGTCCGGAAAATACAAATACACAGTAGGTGCCAGTGTTGATCAGCCAATTTCAGACCGTTACGTAAAAATTTTCAAAGAAACGATCAAGACGGTTGCATATTCCGGTAATATTATAGTGGTTAAAACCCTGCAAGGTTGTGCAAATGCTGCCTGTGAGGCCGTTGATACTCTGAATTTTCCGTATGTGGTCGGTTCGATTGCAGGAGATAACACGATTTTTCTGGTAATAAGCGACCCTGAAAAAGTACCTGCACTTGTTAACAGGTTTAACAATATGATTAAATAGACAATGAGGAGACAATGAAATCATGATTTCTCATATTCGTATTAAAGATTTTGCAATAATTGATACGGTTGAACTTGATTTTTACGAAGGGCTCAATATAATAACGGGAGAAACCGGAGCCGGTAAATCCATAATTATAGAAGCGGTAAGCCTTGCCTTAGGCAGCAGAGCAGATACTGCTTTTATTCGCTCAGGTAAAGATAAGGCGGTGATTCAAATGATCGCCGATCTTGATGGAGAAGATTATATCATTACGAGAGATCTGTCTGCCAATGGAAAAAATATATGCCGGATCAATGATGAGATCGTTTCTTTAGCGCAGCTGAATAAACTATGCAGGCGGCTTGCCGATGTTCATGGTCAATATGAACATCAATCCCTGCTTAGC
>CAYLLJ010000014.1:0-378 GCA_964384725.1 uncultured Oscillospiraceae bacterium
TTTATGGCGAGACTGGACAGAGGAGGTAAAAAGGAATATGTATGCAGTTATTGAAGCCGGCGGAAAGCAATACAGAGTACAGGAAGGTGACGTTATTACAATTGAAAAGCTGAAAGTTTCAGCCGGAGATGACGTTATATTTGACAAGGTATTGCTGTTAAACGACGGAAAAAAAATCCAGGTTGGCACACCAGCCATCGAAGCAGCAAAGGTATTTGGCAGTGTAGTCGAAAATGGTAAGGGAAAAAAGGTTATCATCTTCAAGTATAAATCCAAGAAGGATTACAGAAAGAAGCAGGGACACAGACAGCCTTACACAATGGTTAGAATAGAATCATTGTCTGCAGGCGGTAATCAGGATCCTAAAAAAGCAGATAA
>CAYLLJ010000014.1:423-1879 GCA_964384725.1 uncultured Oscillospiraceae bacterium
TTATAGTATATACATTGACGAAAATGCAAAGACAGCACAAGAAAAAGGAGGTGTAGTCTATGGCAAGCAAAAAAGGAGTAGGAAGCTCCAAGAATGGAAGAGATAGTGAGGCGAAACGATTAGGCGTTAAAAGAGGCGATGGCCAGGTCGTAAGCGCAGGCAGTATTTTGGTAAGACAGAGAGGAACTAAGTTCCATCCCGGAAATAATGTTGGAATAGGCGGAGACGATACTTTATTCGCAAAGATTGACGGTGCAGTCAAGTTTGAAAGATTTGATAAAACAAGAAAGAAAGTAAGCGTTTATCCAAAGGAAGCTTAAGATTAACATTTCTTAAGAATCACATTGTATAATTAACGAGAAAAGCCCCTATTAATATAGGGGCTTATTTTAACATTTATGTGTTTGCGTTAATGGCATGTCGGACACAATGTAGAATATTAAGTTCAATTTAACAGAATTATACCCGAATCTCTGTATAAATGGGAATAAAGATAAAATATAAAAAGGAGAGACAATGTTTGTAGATAAGGCAAAAATAACTATAAAATCAGGAAAAGGCGGCGACGGATGTGTTTCCTTTCGCAGAGAACCTTATGTCCCTGAAGGAGGTCCTAACGGAGGAGATGGCGGAAAAGGAGGAAATGTTATTTTTCTTGCCGATAATAGCTTACGAACATTAATGGATTTTCGTTATAAAAGAAAATATGAAGCTCAGGATGGGCAAAATGGAATGAAATATAACCGATTTGGAAAACAAGGTGAAGATCTCGTTATTAAAGTCCCGCCTGGTACAATTGTAGTTGATGACGAAAGCAAACTTGTTATGAAGGATCTGATACATCACGGAGACAGCTTTGTTGCAGTCAGAGGCGGCAAAGGCGGTAAGGGGAATGTTCATTTCAAGAATTCTGTTAGACAGGCACCAAATTTTGCGGAAGCAGGTGGTTTCCCCCAAGTAAGAAGTGTCATTCTTGAGCTAAAGCTTATTGCGGATGTAGGTCTGATAGGATTTCCTAATGTCGGTAAGTCGACACTGTTATCCGTTAGCACATGCGCAAATCCAAAAATAGCAAATTATCATTTTACTACGATTACACCTAATTTAGGTGTTGTTGAAATTTTTGATACAAGCTTTGTAATGGCTGATATTCCGGGTTTAATCGAAGGTGCCCATGCGGGAGCCGGACTGGGATTGGAATTTCTTAAGCATATTGAACGTACAAAACTGCTTATACATGTAGTAGATATTTCAGGTTCTGAAGGGCGGGATCCTATAGAGGATTTTGAAAAAATAAACAACGAGCTCTCCGCCTTTAGCGAGAAACTCACTAAAAAGCCTCAACTGATTGCTGCTAATAAAATTGATATCATAGATGAAAAGGATGAGAAATTTCTGAATTTTAAGAAGTATGTGGAAGGGAAAGGCTATCGCGTATTTCCGATTTCTGCACCTA
>CAYLLJ010000014.1:1889-13568 GCA_964384725.1 uncultured Oscillospiraceae bacterium
GTCAAGGAACTTTTAGCTGCTGCTGCTGCCGAACTCAAACAACTTGAGTCGGAACCACAGGAGGAGAATTATGAGTTCTTTGATTTTGAGAAAGACATAGAAGATCCTGATTACAGGGAAATTTATTTATCTAAAGAAGATAGTGTTTTCGTACTGAATGGTAAACAATTGCGTAAAATATTTAACTCAACGAATTTTAATGATCAAGGCTCGCTAAGATACCTTTATCAATATATTGAGAAAAGCGGAGCTATAGATAAGCTGAAAACGATGGGATTGTCTGAGGGCGATACTATCCGGGTTTTCGATTATGAATTCATTTATTATGATGAGTGATCTTTATAGATCAACCTTATATGATACTACCTTGCCTATATAGTCAATCTCCTCAAGGTGTTTTATAATATAAATCTGATAGTTCTTATCTTCGGGTATCAGAAGAATTTTATCATTTGAATAAAAGATTCTTCTCAGGGTGGCTTGTTTTCGGTTATTGGGATAGAAGGCGATAATATCACGTTCTTTTAATAGATCAAGCCTTGTGGGAAGTATATATATATATGAATGAACCGGTATCATAGGGTTCATGGAAGTATCGCCCAAGAAAAAGTTTACCATATCACCTTGAGCTTGCATCTTAGTAATTCCGCCGCCGGACAGAGTGATCTCTTTCACAAGTGCAGCAGGGTCTGTGTTATTATCTGCATTGACATACTTGGAGGACATTTCCAACGCTGAAAGGACATCCAAATTCCTGATAAAATCAACCGCTTCTTGCGTCATAGTATTGTCTTTATTAGATTTATACAGGGATTCCAGCATAATTCTGTTAAGCTGTGAAGATGCAAGCATGTACTCTTTGATTACATCCGGGGCCTTTTCCATGTAGCCTTGAAATATTAACTGGGATTGATTTTTGCTGTTGCAGACTTTAGCTATTGCCAGAGATACTTCTGGTGAAGGAGGCGGCAGCTTTCCGTTTTTTAATTGGGATATGTAAGAAGGCGTTATAGATATATCAAACTGGGTACATAATTTTGAGATTTGACGTAAGGACAGCTCGCTTTCAGATATTATCAAATTTAACATTTCAGCATAACTCATAATAAACACCCCATTAACCTGTAATATAGTGTTGAATTTTGACTTAACTATAACAATAAGCAATTATAATGTCAATTGAAAAAGAAAAAACAGGGAGAATCGAATGTCAAATAAACATCCGTCAAAAGAAGAATGCTTTGCTTTACTTAAAGAATACAACACGCCTGCACATGTCGTACGTCATTGTATCAAGGTGACCGACACAGCATTAAAAATCAGTATTGCTTTGAATAAGTCGGGGTATCATCTCAACCTTGAACTTATCCAGGCTGCAGGTTTGATACATGATATTGCAAGAGTCCATGACAAGCACTGGGATGTGGGTGCGGAAATAGCTTTGAAGAATGGATATCGGCAGGAAGCATATATTATCAGAATGCATATGTTATATATCAGCAACCCGATGAAGGAAAAATTTGAAGAAATAGATATCGTCTGTCTTTCGGATAAAATGGTGAAGGAAGATAAATACGTAGGCCTGGATGAGAGGATGAAGTATATCCTTGATAAATTCAAAGGTGATCAGGAAGCGACGGAACGGATCAGATCAGGCATAGCTGATAACAGGGCAACAATTAAAAGAATTGAAAGTCTTATCGGTACTCCTATCGACTCTATCATGTGATATTATAGTGTTCTAAGTTATATTTTGACCTCCTGAGTAATATGCTTAAATGAAGCATAGACAAGGGGGTTATTTTATTGTGAGAGGCAAAAGATATATAAGAAAAAGAAAAAACTACGGCATGATTCTGTTAAAACAGTTGCTTGTTTGTATTATCATTGTGCTTTTCGTTATAGTAATCAAGAAGATGGATATTGCCATTGTAAACGATAGCATGGCTAAAATTCATGCGAAACTTGTTCAAGATTATACTGTTGCTGAAATTTTTCAATCCTCGAAGGATGTTTTTGTAAAGATAAAAGAAGTTCCGGAATCTATTGAAGAAGCGTTTTTAAACAGCGGAAATAAACTGGCCTTTTCACCCCCCGTAAATGCTGATGGAATTATAGCAGCATTTTCAGAGGGTAATAGCCTTGAAAGAGGCATGATTTTCCGGGCAGAGGAAGAATTGCAGATCTATTCAGTCGGTGGTGGAATAATTACCGAAATCAGCGAAAACAACAAATATGGCAAATATATACGCATCGCTCATGGAGATGATTTCGCGTCTGTCTACGGAGGCTGCACCCAAATCTACGTTGAGCCTCTTGAGAAAGTAAGAAAAGGTCAGCTTATAGCTTCAATCAAACCCGGGGATAGCGAGTATTTAAGTTTTGAGCTTTGGCGCAAGGATAAAATTGTAAATCCGGCAAGTTATATAGATTTTTAGCTGTTGATGTTTTCTTTTAATATTTGGCATACTAAAGTTGAAGTTCACTTTTCCTTATTCATTCTTCTTTTTATTGCTTTTATTGGGGATTATATCTTTGCCGTTTCTTCTATGATTTTTTCATTTCTTCATGAGTTCATGCATAAAAAAGTGGCTGTTTTATTGGGTTATTCGCCCGAGAAGATCTCTTACGGGTTATTTGGAGGTGTTCTTCATCTGAGGGAAGGGTTTGTCCGACCCCTTGATGAACTGCTAATCCATCTTTCCGGACCCCTGTTCAACATCCTTGCAGCTTATATTTTGTATGGCTTTTATTTGCATTATTATGTTTTATGGTTGGAACCCGTGATTATAGCAAATGCTGTTCTTGCCATCTATAATCTTATGCCGTTTTATCCTTTGGACGGTGGTAAAATTACTGACCTTTATCTCGCAATTTTTTTGGGTTATGGTAAATCACAAAAAATTTCCCGTTTTTTTTCGCTGCTATTTTCAGTTTCCCTTTTTCTTTTAGGCATTTACTTGGTACAATATAATGTATTGAATCTTTTCCTTTGTGCATTGGCAGTAAATCTATATGCTGCAAGAAAGCAAGATAATGGTTTTATCTTCTATAAAATTACAAGAAATATTGAGGAGGGGAAAAGCGGAACTCCTCAAATTGTAGTTTGCAAAGAAGATATGAGGGCGGTGAAGGTTATAGAACAGTATAAGCCAATGCAAAATCGGATGTTTACAATAGTGAGCGATAAAGGTAAATACAAAGGTCAGTTGAGTGAAACCGAACTTTTAGACGGCATCTATTATTGCGGTATTTACGCTGATTTTACGAAATTATTGAATTATAAAAGAATGGAGCGATATATATGACATTATCAATACAATTGGACAAGCTTTTAATGCGAGTGGAAAAACCAGGGCGATACATTGGCGGCGAATTAAATACTGTAAAGAAGGATATTTCAAATATAAGAACCAGATTCGGATTTGCATTTCCGGATACTTATGAAATTGGCATGTCTTACCTTGGGCTGCAGATCATATATCATATTTTGAATAAATTGGAATCCGTGTACTGTGAGCGCATATTTGCACCGGCGGAAGATATGGAAAGCCTGTTAAGAGCTGAGGGGCTGCCATTATTTACTTTAGAAACCAAATCTCCTATCAGAGATCTCGATATTTTGGGTTTTACTCTGCAGTATGAATTGTCGTACAGCAATATAGTCAATATGCTGAACCTTGGAGGAATCCCATATAAAAGCGAAGATCGGGATGAATCATTTCCATTTATTGCGGCTGGCGGACCCTGTGCCTTCAATCCCGAGCCTTTAGCTGATATACTCGATTTTATTATGGTCGGTGACGGAGAAGAGGTATTGCCCCAGATTTGTGAAGCACATAAAAACTGGAAAGAATCAAATTCTGATAAAGAAACGTTTCTGAGGATCTTAGCTGAGATAGATGGTGTATACGTTCCTAAGTTTTATACACCGGTCTATAACGATGATGGGAAAATAATAGAAATAAAAAAGAATTATGAAAAAGCACCTGACCGGATCGAAAAAAGAATTCTTGAAGATTTGGACCTTGCAGAGTTCCCTGAAAAAACAATTGTACCCCTCATTGAAGCAGTTCATGACAGGGCAGTTATTGAAATTTTCAGAGGCTGCACAAGAGGCTGCAGATTTTGTCAAGCCGGAATAATTTATCGTCCTGTGAGGGAACGTGCAAAAGAAACTATTAAAAACATGGCTTTAAATCAGCTTGCAGAAACCGGGCATGAGGAGCTGTCACTTCTTTCACTTTCCACGAGTGACCATTCTCATATAGAGCCCTTAGTAGAAGAATTGATGGGGATATGCAAAGAAAATAATGTCTCATTATCTCTGCCGTCCTTAAGGCTTGATTCTTTTTCCTTTAAAGTATTACAGGATATTCAAGGTTATAAGAAATCAGGTTTGACTTTTGCTCCTGAAGCAGGATCCCAAAGACTTCGCGATGTTATCAATAAGACAATAACTGATGCCGATATTTACAATGGAATGGAGCAGGCAATCAGACTCGGCTGGACAAGCATCAAGCTGTATTTTATGATAGGTTTGCCGACCGAAACTTATGAAGATCTTGATGGCATAGTTGAGATTGCTAAGAATATCACCGCAATCAATTATAATGTTACCGGAAAACGAGGAAGGTTTAACTTATCCGTCAGCGTCTCAAATTTTGTACCGAAAGCCCATACTCCATTCCAATGGGTTCCTCAGGATACAGCCGATACTTTTCACCATAAGCATCAATATCTAAGAGATAAGCTTAAGTCCATTAAAGGTGTCTCTTTCAATTACCACGGTACTGATTCAAGTCATTTGGAAGCCGTGTTTGCAAGAGGTGACCGCCGTTTGTGCGATACACTGATAAAAGCTGTGGAACTTGGATGCAAGTTTGATGGGTGGAGAGAGCATTTGAAATATGACATCTGGATGAAGGCATTTCTTGAGACAGGAATCGATCCTAATTTTTATGCACACAGAGAAAGGTCATACGATGAAATACTTCCATGGGATATAATAGATACCGGCGTTACAAAAGAATTCCTTATATCAGAAAATAATAAAGCTATAAAAGAAGAGCAAAGCCCTGATTGCAGACTTAACTGTATCGGGTGCGGCATCAATAATAGAGTAAAATGCACTATGGAGGGAATTAAATGAGTCGATATTCTGTTTGTTTTTATAAAAGTGGATATATCCGGTATATTTCGCATTTAGACTTATTAAGACTATTCAAGCGCTCTTTCAAACGGGTAGGAATCAAACTTAAATATTCTCAAGGATTTAACCCTCATCCAAAGATGAGCTTTGCACAGCCTTTATCGCTGGGGTACACAAGTTCGGGTGAATACTTAGAATTTGAAACTATAGATACGTATCCGACAGAAATAATCGTGGACAAGCTTAATTCGAGCATGCCGGAGGGACTTGGCATACTTTCGTGTGAATTGCCTGCTTCAGGAAAATCCTTGGCTGCCATGACCGATGCTGCCGATTATGAAATAGTCATACCGATTAAGAATGTCTTAAATAAAGATATTTCCGAACTTATCGATAAATACACATCGCAGAGCCAAATCATGGTATTCAAGCGTCAAAAAAAAGACGGCAAAGATGTTGAAATAAATATTAAACCTTTAATTCATGATATAGGAGGTGAGGCAAGCGAGAATCAAATTTTAATAAATGCAAAATTAGCGGCAGGAAGCAGTTCAAATTTAAGCCCGGAATTAGTATTGGCATCATTCTGTAATTTTGCGGGAATTCCATATGACAGAGCCCAAGTTTCCATCAAACGAACTTCAATACATTTTATTATTTGACATTATTAACCTTATAATGTAATATATTTACATATTCGAAATGTCTTTTTGACATGAGCCGCATAATAGCTCACATTATTACATTAGGGGGTAAGGGTATGAATTCCTTTCATTTTCTTAAATTTGATAAAAAACTACAAATTAAGGTTATCGCAGGCGTTGTACTGCTTTTGACGGCCTTAATTTTTTATTTATTAAAGGAAGAGACGGCGGATAAGGATCTGACTCTTTCTCAAATCCCTGAAATTAGTAAGGAATCATTTCAAGATACAACAGATCCGATGATTATGCAAACCACCGATCAAGCAATAGCAACAATTATAATTGATGTTTCCGGAGCGGTCATGAATCCGTCAGTTATTAAGCTTCCGGATGGCAGCCGTGTTTATGAAGCCATTGAAATGGCCGGGGGCTTATCACAAGATGCAGATACATTTTTTTTAAATCAGGCGGAAATACTCGTAGATGGTCAGAAGGTATATATCCCGACTAAGCAGGAAATCGAAAAGGGATCAAATATAAATCATCCGCTCGTACCGGCTGCAAATGATTACGCAAACAGAACAGAAATAATCAATATAAACACTGCTTCATCCGAATTGCTGCAGCAGTTATCGGGAATAGGACCGGCAACCGCCGAAAAGATTATAAGCTATCGTAACGAACATGGTAAGTTCAATCGAATTGAAGACATTAAAAATGTTAGCGGCATTGGAGAAAAAACCTTTGAGAAGTTTAAGGATAAGATTACAGTATAACAGTCACTTATTTTAAAATATGTGCAGCTCTGCTGAAAGGAAGTGACTGTTGAAAATGCACAGATGTAAGAAAATTATCTACAATCGATAATTTTCTACTTATGCGTTATAAAAACATCTAATTTTGTCAATACTACTTTTTGAGGTGATGGCAATGTTTAGTCAAAGAAGAAGCCTTTTAAAGGGAAAGCTGTTTTATATTATTCTACTCGGGTTGTTTTTATTTGGCATCTGGCTGAATCAGTCGCCGGTAGATAATAATCCCCAAAATGAAATAAGTACTGACAGTGATTATCCCGTCTCATCAAAAGGTGCAATAAATCCGGCAGGTCAAGATGGATATGATATTCTTGACAATATAATCGGCGGCGGAACAAATATGACTGATACACCCAGTGGAATCATAGACTCTGAATCTGGGGATAATCAAAATAGTTCTAATTCTGATTATTACCTTGTAAAAGAAGTAAACGGGATAATTAAAATTTTCTATTATGATGAATTTGGAAAAGAAACTTTCATAAAAGATACTGACATTGCATTCTCAATTTTAAGCGTGGCGGATCAGGAACTCTTCCGAAAAGGAGTAATAAAGCTAAGTACGGAAGAACTTGACGAACTATTACAAGATTTCGAAAGTTAACACCACAAGATTTGTGATCCGGATGGAGGATGAGAATGTACAAAGAAATATTTAAGAAAGGATCAGTTCTGGTCCTTACTTTTATGGTTGCGGTGCTTCTTTCAGTGGGCAGCGTATTATCTTTTATCCCAACTGATATTAAAATATTTGCTAATGAAACCAAGATTATAAAACTACCGCTTAAGGAAGTAACTATCAGCGTTGTGCCTGAAAAAATGCTCATTCCAGGAGGTCATTCAGTCGGTGTAAGAATGAATGTTAAGGGGGTTTTGGTAGTCGGCCTTGAAGAAATCGAAACTCCGGAAGGAGAATTTGTAAATCCGGGTCTTTCTGCAGGCTTACAGATAGGCGATAACATTCTTGATATTAACGGAACTAAAGTCAATAATGCTAAGGAAGTAAAAGAAGTAATCAATAAAATAAAAAGTGATGTCAGGTTGAAAGTAAAAAGAAAAGATGATATTATTGACGTTAAGGTGACTCCGGTCAAATCTGTTGATGACAACTTGTTTAAAATCGGTGTATGGGTAAAAGATAGAACTGCCGGAATCGGAACCCTGACATTTATTGATCCTGCCAAGAATACATTCGGCGCTCTGGGTCATGCCATAACAGATCCTGAAACCGGCACTATCCTTTCTGTAGCTCAAGGTGAGCTTCTCAATTCAAAAGTGGAATCTGTAAAGCAAGGCAAAGCCGGCACTCCCGGAGAAATCAAGGGGATCTTTTATGAATCGGATAAACCTTTAGGTAAATTGACTATAAATACCGAATATGGGATATTCGGTGAAACTTATGATACTGTTATAAATCCAATCTATAGTGAACCCCTTAAAATAGGATATCAGAATGAAGTTAAAAAGGGGCCCGCATATATTTTGACTACCTTAGATGGCGATAAGATTGAAAAGTACGATATAGAGATTGAAAAAATAAACCGTCAGTCTAAAGCAAGCACAAAAAGTATGGTTATCAAGGTTACAGATGAGAGATTATTGAAAAAAAGCGGCGGAATAATACAAGGTATGAGCGGAAGTCCAATCATACAGAACGATAAAATTATCGGTGCTGTAACACATGTTTTCGTTAACGACCCCCAAAAAGGTTATGGTATATTTATAGAATGGATGATGAATTATTCGGATGTCGAATAACGTCGGATACCACTGGTAATTAGCGTAACTTTCTAATTTCAAACTATTGAAAATCAAATGGGATTTCTTTACTATAAGAACATAGGGAATTATGTACGACAAGAAAGAAAATAGAAAAATTTGCGTAAAGTTAAGGGGGATTTGTCAATGACAAACAAAGTTAGAGTAGGAATAGCTGACGACAATAAAGACTTCTGCGAAATTCTCACAGATTTCTTTGATACTCAACAAGATATTGAGGTTGTATTTACAGTACATGACGGAATGCAGACAGTAGAGGCAACCTTTAAAGAAAAGCCGGATGTATTGATACTCGATATGATTATGCCATATCTTGACGGTCTTGCAGTATTAGAGAAATTAAACGGAATGGATCTGGAAAAAACGCCAAAGATAATCATGTTGTCAGCTGTTGGACAGGAATCAATAACTCAAAAAGCCATTCGTCTTGGTGCCGAGTATTATGTTGTTAAACCATTCGATCTAAATATTCTTGCGAAAAGAATATTTCAGCTTTCCGGACATGATGATACAATCGTACCGCCTAATAAGGGAAACATATCAAAATCGATTATTAATAAGGATGAGTCAAAGAAACATGATCTCGAAATAGATATTACAAATATTATTCATGAGGTGGGCGTTCCTGCACATATTAAAGGGTATCAGTATTTAAGACATGCTATCACGATGGTCGTTGAAGATATGGATCTTTTAAGTGCGGTAACAAAAGAACTGTACCCGGCAATAGCCAAAAAGAATAACACTACTCCGAGCAGGGTGGAAAGAGCAATAAGACATGCTATAGAAGTAGCTTGGAACCGCGGTAAAATTGAAACCTTAAACAGTTTGTTCGGATATACTGTGCATAACGACAAGGGCAAACCGACAAACAGTGAATTTATAGCAATTATAGCTGATAAGCTGAGACTTGAACGAAAAGTAGGATAGAATAGGAAAAAATTATGCTGATAAAGGAAAAAATGGATCGAATCAATGTGCTTGCCAAAAAATCAAAACTAAAACCGCTTACCCCCGATGAAAAGAAAGAACAGGAAGAGCTGAGAGCAGAGTATCTGAAGAGCTTTCGCGAACATTTCAAGAAACATTTGGAATCGATTCGCTTTTCTGACGACAATCCGAACAATTGTGTCGAAAAAGGCAAAGAAAAACAATAGAATATATAGCTAAAAACAGCGTGATTAAACATTTTTCACGCTGTTTTTATTTTATAGTTTTAGTATTATTAAAAGCGAGGTGGACAAACTTGAAAAAATACTACAAACTTTTAAGCCTTCCTGCTATAATTGTGATCATTGCAGGAATTTCTTCCGGTTTCAGTGAGCAATCATGTGCCAAAATAGCCGAGACATTGATACAGGAGCGTACCGAGGTGCTTCAAGACGCATATTATGGCAGAATTGATATAGATGAAGCTGAAAGGAGTTTGGGAAAAATAGAAACATACCCCTTATTATCGGAGGACATCGGCTATTTAAGAAATGCAGAAGCGAGTCAGATTGATATTGTTAAATATATGGAATTCATTGAAACAGAACAAGAAAAGAAGCTGTTCGAATATGTTTCACTTAATACTCATATTCGTTGGCATATGAGTGATTTAAGTGTTGATTATGTAAGCGATAATAAATACTCGGTCGTCTTGAAATCAACAAAAACCGGATATAGATTGTCTGAATTTAACCCCATTATATGACTATGAATTACTATACACCCATTCCCCACAGAAATACTGGGATTTATTTGTCCTGATTGTCAAAATATCTGTTTATATTCTAAAAATAATTGGTATAATAAAGGAGTAAAAAAGTACAAACAGTTTTGATAACAAAATACGATAGATTTCACAAAATCGTAAGTTTTGGAAATCTTAGCATAAATTCTGTCTGCGATACTAAAGCACCGGACAGAATGTTAAGCTGAAAGGAGAGCAGTAACATGCGCCAAGTATATCTAGACTATTCAGCTACTACTCCTGTTAAAAAAGAAGTATTAGAAGAAATGCTCCCATATTTCACCGAAAAATTCGGCAATCCATCAAGCTTATACGGAATGGGACTCAGTGCAAAATCAGACCTTAATAAGGCAAGGGAAAAGGTTGCAAAATTAATCGGCGCAGAAGAACGTGAGATATATTTTACATCAAGCGGCACAGAGGCTGATAACTGGGCAGTAATCGGAGCAGCAAGAGCAAAGAAATCAAAAGGTAACCACATTATTACTTCAGCGATTGAGCACCACGCGTTAATTCATACATGTCAATACTTAGAGAAGGAAGGTTATAACGTTACTTACCTGAAAGTTGACAGTAAAGGCCGTATCAACCTTGAGGAGCTGAAAAACTCAATTACAGATAAGACTATACTTATAAGTATCATGTTTGCAAATAATGAAATAGGGACTATACAGCCAATAAAGGAAATTGCAGAAATAGCTAAAGGACATGGGATATGGTTTCATACAGATGCAGTCCAAGCCTTGGGAAATATTCCGATCAATGTCAAAGATCTGGGTATTGATATGATGTCAATGTCGGCTCATAAGATATACGGACCTAAAGGTGTCGGTGCATTATATATAAAAAAAGGAGTTGTAATTCCAAGCTTTGTAAACGGAGGGGCGCAGGAGAACAAACGAAGAGCGGGCACGGAAAACATGACTGGCATAATTGGGTTCGGAAAAGCAGCAGAATTAGCAGGGGCAAATTTGGAAAAGCATATAAAACAAATCTCCGAACTAAGAAATTACTTTGTTAAAGAGATCACTTCAAAAATAGAAGATGTTGATATCAACGGCGATATGGAGCACCGGCTTCCCGGCAATATTAATTTCACGTTTAATTATGCAGAAGGAGAAGCTCTGCTGTTGTATCTGGATGCAAGAGGCATTTCCGCGTCGACCGGTTCTGCATGTTCATCTGCAAGCTTTACACCGTCTCATGTACTCAGCGCTTTAGGTATCCCTTTAGAAAAGATATATAGTTCTATAAGATTAACAGTAGGTGATTTCACAACTAAAGAAGATATTGATTACGCAGTAGAAGAAATGGTTAAGATCGTTGAGAAGCTTAGGAGCTTTTCAGCTTTCAGTAAAGAAAGGACATGGTGTAATAATGGGAATGTATAATGATAAAGTGATGGATCATTTCATGAATCCACACAATGCCGGTACTATGGAAAATCCGGATGCCGTCGGGACTTACGGAAGCCCAGTATGCGGAGATATGATGGAGATCCAGCTTAAGATAGAAAACAATATTATAGCCGATGCAAAATTCAGGACATTTGGC
>CAYLLJ010000014.1:13578-15200 GCA_964384725.1 uncultured Oscillospiraceae bacterium
TGCGGATCGGCTATAGCTTCTTCGAGTGTTGCAACTGACATGATTAAAGGTAAGACACTGGAAGAAGCTCTGAACTTGACAAATAAAAACTTTATAGATGAGCTGGGGGGACTCCCCGGACCGAAAATTCATTGCTCAGTACTTGCGGAACAGGCTGTTAAATCTGCAATTTATGAATACGCCCAAAAAAATGGACTGAAATTAGATGGATTGGAAGGGTTTAATCCGGATTCGGAAATTGACGAGCATCACGAAGAAGAGTAATAAAGACTGCGCATGCATAAATGCGCAGTCTTTTATTTGAATAGATATTCGATTTTATCAGATCTATCAGACAAAAATCGGACGAAAAAATGAAGTTGCGCGGCAGCTGCATTTTTAAAACATAATAATAGCCCTGACCGGACATATGGGTGCACAATATCCACAAGTAAGACAAAGTCCATGATCAACTTCTGCTATACCAAACTTATTTTTAGATATCGCATGATTAGGACATCTCTTGATGCAAGCTCCGCAGCCTTCACAATCTCCCTGATCAATGCGGATTCTTTTCAATGTCAGATCCGGCTTGTATTCCGGATCGATTGTACCATCCATGACTTCCAGTATTCTGTCAATTTCATGATGATGACCAAATCCAATCATCATGGAAGCTATTCCCTCTAACTCCCTTACATATTGAATTGCTTCCAAATAATGCCCCGTGAGGTTGCCTCCGCCGAATACCTTCATTACGAAAATACCTTTTCCTGCAGCAGCAGCTTTCTTTATTTCAGCTTCCATCTCTTCTTTTGTTCCGAAACCCATGCCTTTTCGGATGCCGAGCCCGCGAAAATTGATCAGAGGGAACAAAACATCTATTTCTTTGATTTCAGATGCTTTTGCCGCAATATCCACATGATGCGTAGAAACACCGATTGCCTTCACGAGACCTTTGGATTTGGCCTCTTGGAGGCATTCCCAGGCTCCTGCCCGATAATTCCAATCCGGATCATTTCTTACTTCATGAAGCAGAAAAATATCAATATAATCGCGGTTTAATGCAATCCTTGCATCCTCAATAGCCTTTGACATCGAGTTAAATGATATGCCTAAGCTTTTAGAGACAATAACAGGTTCAAAATTTATGCCCTCTAAAGCTTTTTTTATATATGGGTAGGTTTCGTAATACTCAGCTGTATCCAGAAAATTGATTCCGCGTTCCAATGCATACCTCAGGACAGATGCACCTTCTTCAACTGATAAGTTCAATTGGGTTTTCCCAACTGTTAAAACTCCGAAACCAACCTCTGTAACTGTTATTCCCGTATTTCCCAATAGATTCTTTTTCATACGCTTCTCCATAATCTTTGAGGCTTTAAGTGACTGTAAGCAGAGAAAGATTCCTTGCATTAGTTATAATAACACAGATTTTATTATACTTGAAGTATCACATGAAAGACTTTAGTATGATGTTTTATGTTTCATGCTTTAAATATTTATGATTCTTACTTCAATAAAATTAATGGAAAGGGGAGGGTGTTTGTGATATAATATCGACTAAAATTAAGAGTACTGCGGTTAAACCGTAGTGTATATTATATCAAGCAATTTCAAAGCTTTAAAATAGATGGAAGCGG